>CAIXQV010000373.1 GCA_903921605.1 uncultured Planctomycetaceae bacterium
AACTCACGAATCGAAGCCGCGACAACATCGACGGCTTCATCATTCAGGCGGGGATTGTGTTCGTACGGACGCAGCTGTGTGAGCTGCCATTGTTCGACCTTCATGGGACGACCTTTCCTTGAGACAAAGAAGCGGAAAGGGTCGGTCGGTGGTTGGATTTTGGGTTGGGTAAGTTGGTTGAGGTCGCGCCTGTTTCAGGGCAACGGGAATTTAGTCCCAGAGCGTTCTCTGTTGCCCCTGAATACTAACAGGTTTTTGGGGGTGTTGGTGAGATGCAATGCGACGACACATGAGAATGAATTCCTGCTGGCTCATAGTATGCTTTGCCCGATTCACTGTCTTGGTCACGAACTGTGCATTTGATGCTGAAAAATCACCGCCTTCAGAAACCGGTACGATATGGTCCAACGCCAAATCTTCCGGGGAGAGAGAAACTCCAGAGAGAGCACACCGATATCCTTGTCGCTTCAAGATCTCTCTTGCTTCCGGCATCGAAAGGACAAATGAGGCTTTCGTCCTTTGATTCTTTCGTCTCTTGCCCGATTCTCTTCGATGCATCAGCCACGCAATGTATTTGAAAAGATCTATTCGATTCGGAACGGATCCAACGCAATTCGCTTCTCTTCGATGGCGATACAGCTGCCGTTCATTGATTACCTGGCCGATTTGAGTCGAGTTCAAAAGCTGCAGGAGATCCCCGAGGCGAAGGTTTCTGTAATGCTCTAGTCCAGAGCACGTGTTCGCCACGCTTGAACACTCAGCATCAACCGATATTCCCATGTGTTCTTCCTTCGACTTCGCTCCGTTTTGCCCTTTGCGGATGCAATCGATTTGATGATCGCTGACCTCCAATCCATTGACTTCTCGGATGAACCTTGCCGGTGAGATGTCCGCAACCTCGGTTTTTGTTTCGCACGAATACACCAGGCGGTCAAACAGCAAGCGATTGCGCGATGCCATCGCTTGCGAAGTGTCTGCCGCATCCGGTGCTTCATGTTTGAGGCTTTGATCGCCCGCTCCATGGCTACATCCCATTGCGTATTGTTGATCATTCATGAAGACTCCTAATCTCAGGACCGACGAAAGAAACTGTCCCTGCCCTTGCGACTGTTCCCAATGGCCTCAGGAAACGATTTGGCCCGGGAAGTACCTAATCGCCTGACCACCTTCATCGGACCAACTTGCGGACCGGACCCAACGGACCCGCTGGCTGAGATCATCGGACCGGACCGGACCCTATATATAGGGTCCGGTCCGGTCCGATGATCGCTATGGGACCAACTCAATTTGGTCCGATCGGGTCCGCTTGGTCCGATGCTCGCGGACGCACACCTTCAAACGTTCTTCCTCCTTTAATCACTGAACAGGACTCCACGCGTCCGTCCTGCATGAGCTCCTCCAGTACCTCTTCAAATCGATCCGAATTCAGTCGTGCCAGCAAACGCAGCGCTTTCCGTGTTTCGCCTTCCGGTCGACTGCAGATTGCCTTCCAGACCACCTCCTGATGCCGACTCGACTGCGCCATGCGACGAACCTCCTGACGCTGTTCCTGCCGTTCCACAACCTGCATTTCCCGATCTTCTATCACCTGCTGACCGCTCATGACAGAGACCTCCCAGCGACGCTGCTGACCGCCCTGACGTGTCCCTTCCTCGATATCAATGCCCCAGAGACCGCTGTGGCCTGCACTACCACCAGAGGAAAGCCAGAGTTCATGGTGACCTCCGTTGGCAGGGTCGTAGCGTGAGCGGCGATTGATCAGCAGCCATTGACGGACGAACTCCTGGAAGCCAGCCCACGCGATGTTGTCGAGCTCCGCGGGCTCATACGGATCGGCAATTCCTTTCCTCAGGTGATGGCACAACAGCGGCGTACAGCCAGTTTCCTGTGATAGCTTTGCCAGGGAATCCAGCAGTGCACCGACAATGAACAGATTGCTCGCGCCGTCACCGACGTTCATCATCATCAGGTAGGTCGGATCGAGAATCAGCACCTCCAGTTCATGTTCCATCACAAATGTTCGCAGGGCCTCCGTATGCTCAACCACACCCAGCTGAGGCACTTCGAAGGCCCAGATCACATTTCCGCACTGCGACAGCCGCTGCTTTTGCGAGGCGGCGATCCGACGGGCTGTTTCCTGAATTGTTGCAGCACCAGATTCACCCGACATCACGCCGACTCGCACGGCGGCTGTGACCGGAAAGTGACTCAGAAACAGTGATCCCTGACCCAGTGAAATGGCCAGATCGATGCTGATGCTTGTCTTGAGTGTTTTCTTCGGCCCGGCGATCACTCCTGGCTGACCGCGGACCAGCAGTCCGTCGATCAGGTATTCCAGATTGTATTCGCCGGAATCGAGTTGTGCGGAAGTGATTCCGGGGAATCGCTTTTTTGTCTCCTCGCGTTTCTTCGCCTGCATCTGGCCCCAGTGGTCTTCGATCAGGGCCACGGAAATCTGGTCCGGCTGGTAACGGGCCAGGCTGCCGGCGATGCCGCGGACTTCCTGGATTGGAAGTGGCGGTACACAGCGATCGGTGTTCACGCGTTCGAGTGCCGCGAGGATTTCCGGTTCGGACATCCCAACACGCCGCATGGTACCGGCCAGTCGTGCCAGCGCAGCGTTTCGCTGACCAGAGGGAATCTGGTTCGCACGACTCGCAATCGTCTCGCGTTCGGTTGGACCGTTCGTCGTGCGCTGCGCATCGGTCTCTTCGAGAGCAGCCTGCAACCACGCTGGAGGTTCCGGCAGCTTGTCGCGAGACTCGTCCAGCTCCAGACCGTCGACCCACTGGTATGCTCCTTCCGCGCGGCGCGACGGCGGCAGCACGACATAGCCGCCATCGCCCCGAGTATCCACGCTGGGCGCAAGAGCACTTTGCGTATTCCGCCACGATTGCTCCGCTGGCTGTCGATAAAAACGGTGGCTGCCGCCACGAGGAGTAATCGCCATCGGACCGATGGTCAGTTCCATGGCTCGGTCAGGCCCGGGCCATGGATTCGATGCACCGTCGATGTCCAAAACAAGCAGACCGGCCGTTGGCATCCCGATATTGGCGAGAGGAATCTCGATCCACCAGCGTTCGATCCGTGCCGGGTCGGTCGTGGCGTCCTTGAACCCATGGGCCGTCGCTGGCCGGTTGGTGCCGGGTTCGCAGGGAAAGACCGGGTAGCCAAGTTCTGCGTAACGCAGAGCGGCGGAAAGCAGGTCACTCACGTTGGCACCTCGTCATCCTCCGCCGGCGCTACATCGATCGATCGAGAATCTGAAGAAGAATCCTGCTCTGACAGGGAGCGGGACGCATAAAAGCCACAGATCAGGCGCGCCAGAGTTCATGACGAATGGAAACGTGAGCGGCTGGTCTCGCCGTCAGGTCGATGGCAGTGCCATCACGGTGAGAGGCGAAGGTATAGAAAAACGCGTGCCCCTGTTCGCACCAGAATTCCAGCACGATCTGAGAACCGAGGTAATCTTCGCTGCGATTTGTCGGCACCACGCGCGTCGTTTCCCGCGTAACCCGGGTTTTGGTCTGTCCCTGCTCAACGATGACTTCTGCAGGATGGACATTGCGGCAGGCACAGATCGGACAGCAAAGGGAGTCATCCGGTCCGACTGTCGCCAGCACAAATCGGACTGGAATACCGGGAGATTTTGCAGTGGTCTTCATGGAACGCCTTTCAAACGGAGGAGGACAGGAGACATCAAGCATCTGTTTCAGAACGGAACGTCGTCTTCGGAAAACGGGGACGCGACGGCAGCCGCGTCGGGAGACTCCGGCATGTCACCGAGGTCATACTTCACAATGCGATCGAATCGCTCGCCCGCCACACTGCGGATAGTGATCGCGTGTGTGGCTCGCAGCGATCCTGCATTGGCCAGCGCCACTGCCTGCTCAGCGGAATCGGGAACGGGATCCGAGGACCTCTGCTGCCACCACATTTCGGCTTTCTGGCGTGCAAATCCGGTATGCTCAAAGCAGATGAATTCTGACTGCCAGAGATTGAGCCCCAGCTGATAATCAACCCGCATGCTTTTGGGCGCATCAGGAGCAGCGTCTTTCTTACGATGCACGCGAAAGAACAGATCCATCACTTCATGCGTGTCTTCCGATGCCTGGCCTGAAAGAATGCCGGCCTGCGTAGCCGTGGCTTCGTGCTTTTGTCGATCGGACGGCGGAAACACGTAACCGCACTGCGGGCAGCAGGCATAGCCGCAGGCGATCACAGCCTGACAGTTCGGACATTCCTTTGCCGGAGCGTCGCCGCTGCTGGGAGGCTGTTTGGTGAGACGAATGGCATCGACCGGGCCATGCCGCAGAATGTTGCCGCCAAAGTCGAGGATCAGGCAGTTCGGCTTTTCCGGAGCCAGACGAAAACCGCGACCCACGATCTGAATGTAGAGTCCAGGTGACATGGTCGGACGCAGCAGGACGACACAATCCGTCTGCGGCGCATCGAAGCCTTCGGTGAGGACACTGACATTGACCAGAAATTTCAGCTCCCCCGCGCAATAGCTCATGAGGAGACGGCGGCGTTCGGCGGCGGTCGTTTCGCCCGTGACCATTTCCACTTTCGCGCCGTGGACGAGTCGCAGTTTGTCAGTTACGTGCTGTCCGTGCTGAACTCCGCTGGCAAAGATCAGCACGGACCGGCGATCCTGCGTGAGCTCAACGATTTCCGAGCAGGCGGTTTCCACCAGCATGGCGTTATCCATCAGCGATTCGACTTCGGCAGCGACGAATTCACCGCTGCGAAGCTGCAGGCCGCTGGTGTCGATTTTGACACGGCCAGCTTTGGAGATCAGCGGACTCAGATAACCGGCCACGATCAGTTCCCGCACGCCGACTTCGTAACAGACGTGATTGAGCAGATGGTCGGGCGCACAGATCAGTCCGGTCTTCAGTCGATAGGGTGTGGCTGTGAACCCGACAATCCGTTGCAGGGGATTGATGCGTTTGGTCTCGCTCAAAAAACTCCGGTACATGCCTTCATCTTCAGGATGAATCAGATGACACTCGTCGATCAGGATCAGATCCCACGGATCAAAGTCGGAGGCTTTCTTCCAGATCGACTGAATGCCGGCAAAGATCACGGGCAGATGGCGATCGCGGCGACTGAGACCGGCTGAGTACAGACCGATCTGCAGAGCCGGATTGAGCTGAATCAGCTTATCAGCGTTCTGCTCCAGCAGTTCCTTGCGATGGGCCAGAACGAGCACGCGTCCCTGCCATTGCAGCGTCGTATCGGCAGCGATTTGTGCGATGACCCAGCTCTTGCCACCGCCGGTCGGCAGCACAACACAGGGATTGTCGTCCCGAGTGCGAAGATGCTCATAGACTGCGAAAACAGCAGCTTGCTGGTACGGTCTCAGTTGCATGATCGACTTCACTCCCACCCCAGCATTTCAAATCCTTCAGCCAGCCGATCTTCGTAAGAAGACTCACCATCCGGATCGTCGTCGCATGGGCCGGTCTCCTCATCGCACTCGTCCGGATGCACGTACATCAGAACCGACTGCTCTTTCACACTTTCGGAACGACAGTAAAAACACGTTTGGTATCCGTGCGGCAACGTCGCACGGCAGTCGTTACAGACCGTCGCGCGCACATATCGTTTGCGTCGCATTTCCTAGCCTCCATGCGGCACGATTCGAACAATGACTTTTCCACCGTCGATCGGCGATCGCTTCCACGTATCAAGATGCACGATCTGACTGTCGTCGTGGTACGCACCACCATGTGCAAGGGCATCCAGAAGAGCCTTCTGCGAGTTATCCACGTCGCGGCGGCGACGATCAGGCGGGTAAAGGTCGATGAAAACTTCCAGTGCGCCGGACAGCGGTCGCACCCCGCGGGCCGCGAGGATCGAGCAAACCGCTATGCGGAATGCCCGACCCCCGCGACTGATGAGCGTCCTTGCTCCCACGTGCCGCCAGTAGTGATTGGCGGACGGCGGAAACGGCAGTTCGAGTTCCATAGTCATCACGTCCCTGCCACGACTCACTGAACACGGTGCAACGCATGACGCTGCGCCGTGCTGATCCCTGTCACACCGAGATTTGCCTCGTTATCTTCGCCATGGCGGCGTCGCTGTGGCCGCCTGCTGAGGCTGCACCGTAGTCACTTCGCGTTTCGCGTAGCCTTTGATCTCGTTCGTCAGGTCACCGGTATCCGGACGTTTGCGGCAACGAACGTTGATGACCAGTGGCAGGTTGTGGAGTTCCACTGAGTCCTGCGGAGTCAGCACGCCGACAGCTCGGCAGACGGCAGACAACTCTGCCTTCGCAATCTGAACGGCCGTCTGGTTCGGGTTGTCCAGATTGAGTCGTGCCCAAAGGAATCGGCCCTTGTACTCGCCTTCCAGTATCTGAAACGTCAACTGCAGATAACTGCCGAACCCCGACTTGGTCGGTTTCGTTTCTGAGTCAGTGATCATGGCCGCATATTTTCCGGCCGGGATCGCTTCAAACTCCGTTGTGGGCTCAACGTGATTCGCGTTGAAGTTGTGCAGATCAGCCATGAGTCAGTTCTCCCTGGAATGGAATGGAATGGTGGAAACGGAATCGGTCACATTGCTGCTGTCGAGGATCCCACTGACGATCGCCTCCCAGGACAGTGGGATTTCGGGTCTGAGTCGGTAACGGTTCTTGGCGACGCACGAGGGCCCGCCAGTTGTACGCAGGATGCGTTCTCCGCCCGCCGCCCCGATCGGCGCGGCGATTGCCCGCTGACGGCCAAACCCGGCGTCCTCAGACCGCGTGGTGAAGCGTTTCGTGGCAAAGAGCACCGCGTCACACCATTCGGTGATCAGCGCGGCCGCATGTTTGTGCAGGCGAGGCGAGTAACGGTCGTAAGCCGGGGCCTCGGGGTCTTCGAATTTCTCGACCTTTGAGTGCGCAATCAGGAACACCATCATGTGTCGCTCCTGATGGAGCACCGTAAGTCGATCGAGCAGCTTGCGCCAGAAGTCCAGGGCCAGTGTGTAGCCTTTGCCGTAGCCACCGCCGACTTTTTCAATCGTCGTCGCAGACTCCCGTTTGCACACCGCGTCCCAGATCAGGCGTTCGAGCCAGTCGAGGGAATCGATCACGACTGTTTCAAAGTCATGTGATTCCGTCGCAAGTTCCTGCAGAGCAGTCATCACGTCATCGAACGAACGAGCCAGCGGAAATTTGTGGCAGTCAATTTCTCCCAGTCCGTCTTCCGTCTGCACGAAAATCGGATGCGGTGCCCCTGACGCCAGCGAGCTCTTCCCGACGCCTTCCGTTCCGTACGTCATGATTCGAGGTGGCATGTGAGAGCGGCCACTTTGAATTTGTTGCATGAGTCCCATCACAGTCTTTCCTTTCGTTAGGTGAAATCGGTAAACCTCGGCCTGGGCTGAGCCGCGTCGATCCGTCGCTGCGGCTCAGCACCAGTGCCGGTTGAATAAAGATGACGAGCGGGAGGGCGCAGGGAGTCCCGTCAAACAGTGCCGCCGATCCCTGGCAGAACATCTGTGACACGCCATCCCGCCCGCTCGTCGGGGCATCAGATGAAGTCAAACAGTCGGCGTTCCTCGTAACCGGTGGGCCAGTCCTCTTCAGCCAGGCAGGCCCGAAGTCGGTCAATCGCCTCTTCGTTCTCACGTTGAGCGGCGGTGAGTGTTTCCGGAGCCATCAGCCAGACTCCGCAGCGATAGGGTTCCTTCTTCTCGACCGCGATCAGATGCACGGGCATGCATCGCCCCGTGGCCTGCATCAGCACAGCACGATAGAACGCCAGCTGGTGGGCGTAGCCGTATCGGCGAGCATCGGCTTCGAACCAGGTCAGATCATCGCACGTCTTCAGGTCCACAATTCCGTGGTGAGGGTCATACCAGTCCATGCGGATCTGACAGGGCATGCCACAATAGTCATCGCGGACAACGCCTTCGGCTT
The DNA here is from genome assembly GCA_903921605.1 of uncultured Planctomycetaceae bacterium. The sequence goes on from CAIXQV010000373.1 coordinate 7,916, forward strand.
CTCCGTATTCCAGCAGCGTCATCGCCACTGGGTGCGTCTTAACAGCTTCGTTCATGCGAGCCACGACATCCCACTGAGCATCAGTCAGGATGTCTTTGCCAACGGCTTCTGCCCACTCGGCCCATGCTTTGGTACCGGATCCAAATGGCTGACCTGTGCGAGGATTGACCGGACCTCCGACGGCATACTCGGCTTCAAAGCGTTCCAGTCCCTCCAGAATCAAGGTGTGAGCCGCACGTCCGATCATGTACGCCGGACGATCTTCCTGTGTGACGTTTCCCATCTTCTTTCGACGGTAAAGCAGCGGGCATTTTCGGAAGTCCGCCAGCTGGTGGCTCGACAGGTACTCACTGCGTTTGGAGTGATAAAGGTCGGCGGGCTCGTGGGTGATGACGTTTGAAGCATTTGCGACAACCATTGGGCATTTCCTTAAGACCGCTTTCCTGGCAACTGATGCTGCAACCATGTGCAATCCGGCATCAAACAACTCTCGGCGGCGACAATGAGTTATTTGCCGCGGGCATCAAATGTTCGGCAGTGAACATTTCCGGTCATGTGACCAGTCATGTGACTGAATCTGTCACCGGCGACCGGTCATTTCCGGCGCATGTGACCAGTCACATGAACACATTCTGCTCCACAGACCTTGTCACCGGATCTCGGAAAGACTTCCGCATCGCGCCGAGGCTGTCCCGGCGAATCAAAAGGTTGTTTCAGGAGCAGATTTGGATGCTTAAGAATTGCTATGCCGACATCATCGAACCATGGAAAGTAGAACTGATCATTCGTCGCGCAAGACGCTGGGGAATCAACAGCTCCGATCTGGAGGATGTGCAACAGGAAATCGTGCTGTCACTGCTGGATTTTGTCTTCGACCCGCAGCATGCGAATGGAGCGTCTGAGGTGACTGCTGTGACAGCAGTGATCGACCGGAGGCTTGCCATGATCCGTCGTCGGGAGACACGGCACCTGCGGCGCGAAGAACGGTTCCGAGCGCTCGCCGTGGTGGTTGATGAAGTTCTTCGGGTCACACCAAATGCCGTTCTCGATGAAGACGATCGGAATCTGACAATTGACCTCAGAACCGTCATCGACGAATTGTCACCACGGGCACGTCGTGTCTGTGAATATCTGTCCGAAGGACGCACTCTTAACGAGATCGCCGGGTTGCTGGGTATCGACTGGCGCGCTGTCCGCAGAGAAGTCGATGCCATCCGTCTGCATCTTCAGCAGTCAGGCTTGGGAGCCATGACTGGCGACTTTCAGCAGCCGAGGATTCTGGCATGAAGACGAAGAGATCCACTCGACAGACAAACAACCAAACCGCAACTGCGGTACTGGTTGATGCCAAAACAGCCTCCGAGTTTTGCGGCAAGTCACTGAGGACATGGCGATCATGGGACTCCGCCGGCCTGATCCCGGATCCGGTGCGAATTGGACGTTCCACACTTTGGCGCATTGATGAATTGCGTGCCTGGGTCGCAGCAGGTTGCCCACGTCGAAAAGACTGGGAATTCATTGACCGAAACTGATCGAAATGAACTTGATGTTACCCCGGAATTGAACACTGTGACGAACGTTGTTGTGGTTGAATCGCGTCAGACAATCAGGAGCATACATGGCCAGTTTGTATAGAAAGCCGGTGATCGTCACCGATCCGAAAACCGGACAGCGTGTCAAATCAAAATCAAAGAAATGGTGGGGACGATACAAGGATGAGAACGGTATCGAATGCCGCGTTCCGCTGGCCGTCGACAAGACCGCCGCTCAGACGATGTTGAATGAACTCGTCCGGAAGACAGAACGCCGTGCGGCCGGATTGATCGATCGCTTTGACGAGCACCGGCAACGCCCAATTGACGTTCACTTGGAAGAATTTCGGAAACACCTGCAGGCGCGACGAGTCGGCGAAGCTCAGGTCAAGCTGGTGGGGTATCGGGTCGAACGCATCATTGAAGCCTGCCGGGTCCGTATCCTCACGGACCTCTCTGCCAGCCGCGTCCAGAAATTCCTTGCGGATCTCAGGGCTGACGGATTGAGTATTCAGACCAGCAACCACTATCTGCGCGCCATCAAGCAGTTCAGTCGCTGGCTCGTCCGCGATCGTCGAGCTGGTGAGGATCCTTTGGCCTATATCTCCATGCTGAATGTCGCCACTGATCGTCGGCACGATCGCCGGCCTCTGACCGAGACTGAATTCACCGCCTTGATCGCAGCGACAAAAGCAGGAAAGACCATAGTTCGGCTCAAAGGACCGGACCGTGCGATGCTCTACATCGTCGCCGCCTATACGGGGCTCCGGGCCAGCGAGCTGGCGAGCCTGACGCCGGAAAGTTTCAGGCTCGACGAAACCCCGCCCACGGTCACAGTGCTGGCCGGCTATTCCAAACACCGACGGCAGGACGTATTGCCCTTGCATCCGAGCCTTGTCGAATCACTACGCCCTTGGCTGGGCTTGAGAAAGCCCGCCACGCCTGTATGGCCCGGTGCGTGGGCTCGGGCAAAGCAGGCAGGCAAGACACTCCAGCGGGACCTGAAGGCCGCCGACATTCCTTACATCGACAAACAGGGTCGCTACGCCGACTTCCACGCCCTCCGGCACACCTTCATCACCAACATGATGAAGTCCGGCATCAACCCGAAAACGGCACAGAGCCTCGCTCGACACTCCACGATTGATCTGACCATGAATGTCTACACAAGCCTGACCGTAAACGACCAGGCAGCTGCCATCGCTGCGCTGCCCGGGCTAAAGACCCCGAACGCGACAACCGGTCGCGAGTCAGCCTGAAGGGGCGACTGGTTAATTGACGCCTATGCCTTTCCAAAAGTGCCCATGTATCGGAGTGGCGGACCGAATTGTCAACCGCTCCCACAAAGCCAACTCAGGATACGCCCTCTTGTGCTATTGAGTACGGTGTCCTTGTGGTCTCAGGTCACGATCACTTCCGCGTTCATCGCATTTTCATCCGTATTCGGATTGACTGCGAGACTTGATCGAACACCCCGACGTGTCGAATCAAATCGATGTCGCGCTGGCGTGTCGGACCATAAGCAGTGAAGTGAACTTCGTTTCGGCCTCCAGTCGTGACCGACGCTGCCGTAGCGGGCGCCGGCAGATTTTTGAAAAATCGTCAGGAAAGCTGAAAAACGACGGTCTTTGCTGCGTTGTAGAGAGTGAAAGGCCAGATTGAATGCGGCTACTGAGAAGTCTCTTCGAGCAGATTAGGAAAAACCAACTCGATGCCCGCGTATGAGTTCATGACGATCGACGCACAACGCGAAACGAACGAACCAATGCCATCCATCAGACGCTTTTACTATCGACACCGCCAGACGACCATCTCTCGACTCACATTGGTCAGAGCAACGTTAGATGAAAGCGCTGGATGGCAACCGAATCCGAATGGACGGAAACTGGAGCTAAAAGATGCGGCCCTTCGATCCACTCATGGGATGGTCGAGGCACGGTATTTTCTGTGAAGTTTGCGATTGAGAAGCTCTTGAAGACAGGAGTTTTGTTGCGGTAATTCAGAGTTCTTTGAGGCAAATTCCTACGGGAGATTTCCTGACATGCACTCCAGTGCGATTGATCATCTGATGGTCACGGCTCCCACGCTGGCTTCGGGCATTCAGTATGTGGAGGAAAGGCGATGAGGAATGAGTGCAGCATGATCGAATTGTCGAATCGCGGCTGCTGATTCCGTTGTGATTCACTTCGTGATCTTTGTGTCCTCCGTGGCCCATCAGGCGATGGGAAGGCGAAGCCAAGCGTGCCATGCGGTGACAAAACCCGGATAACTTGCACACCCGGGCAACGCAAGTGACGTTGGATGGTCAGCGTGATAACGGTCCATCAATGTTGCAAGTGACGTCCGATGGTGAAAACGACAATCGTTCCGCAGAGGAAATGCCTTTTTGAATTCATCGAAACGACTGTGTGCAAGCACCCATGAGTCGCAGACATGGGCGACCTAGTTTCACGCCCGCCCAAGAATTCCTATGCTTCCGCGCAATTCAATAACGAGGGCTGCAAAACTACCGCGAATTGCTATTCTGATGGCGGGATGATCGTCTCGCCGTTCATCCCGTCAGTCGATAATCGTCAGGCAACGAATTTTGCATATCTTGCAGGAAGACAGGACAAGAAGAACCGTATGTCGCAACAGGAATGGTTTGTTCAGCGAGGCGAGCAGGTCCAGGGGCCAATAAGCTTTAATGAACTGTGCCAACTCGCAATAAGCGGCAAGTTGATCTCCTCCGACCCCGTGCGGACATCGGAAAATTCTGATTGGTGTCGAGCGGACACCATCGACGGCCTGTTTTCGACCGTTGATTCATCGGGCTCTTCATCAGATTCGTCGTCAGCCTTTTCATCGGGGTACGACATCGAAGATATGCTCGACAGATTGATGGAACTCTACGAAGACAACCCGGAGAATGTGCCCTCGCCGCAAAGCCTTTGGCCGGATTGTCCAGCGGACATTCTGGAGGACGTACAGGCCAGACTAAGCCCAAACCTTGAATGGCACTGGTTTCTTTCGCCTTCCGATAATGGAGATGACGACCAAATGTCTGCCCCAGAACTTTCGGTACTCAAAGAGGGTTATCGTCCAACGTCATCGTCGTATGTGCTCTCAAAGCTGCTTGGCAAAGGAGGCTGCGGAACTGTCTGGAAGGCGGAAAATCCTAAAACGGGAGAAACCGCCGCTTTTAAGTTTTCTGCACAGATGAACGCATGTGGCAAAACTCTGGATAATGAATTCAGCAAGATTAAGGAGCTTAATCATCCCGGCATCGTCAGATTGCTGGGGGAGCATCCTTTTGCCCAGATACCGTGCCTGCAGTACGAATACGTGAACGGAATAGACCTTAGCGATTTCCTTGTGAAAGAATTTAAGTTCCTCCGGCCTCAATCCGTTGTTGGTGAACGTTGTCCCCTCGATTTTAAACACGCGGCTGCGGTCATCCTCAAGCTGGCTGAAATCATGGCGTACGTCCATGACCGGCCAAAGCCAGTCGTCCACCGAGACCTCAAGCCTGGCAACATTCTTGTATCCAACCACCTCGACATGGCTGTGCTTGCAGCGCTGGGGATTGAACAGGACCTGCGACTGGCAACTCTGAAAGTCATGGATTTCGGATTAGCCGGAAGTTTTCGTCCCGGCGGGCAAAATTCGTTCGAAAGCCTGAGTCTGGGAGTGGACCACCAGGGGTGGGGCACCGAGGCTTATATGTCGCCACAACAGAGATTGCATGCGCCGGCGCATCCCTCCGATGACATTTTTGCGATCGGAGTGATGTGGTATGAACTGCTCATGGGCCGCATTGGAGCGGGATTACCCAGCGGAATACGGGGGCATCAGGAGGTCA
>CAIXQV010000374.1 GCA_903921605.1 uncultured Planctomycetaceae bacterium
ACACGGAAGCGGAAAACGACATCAGAGAAGACTTCCTTCTCGACTATTCGCTCAAGCGTGGCTCGCAGCCACGAGTAAGCCCTCCTCATTTCTTGGACGTTGTCTTCATTCGGCAATGGATTCCAGATTGCCTGCAATTCCCGCTGCCTCTTCTCTAGCTTGTCGAAACGATCCTTGGCGGATTTCCAGTCCCACGGAAGACCTTCTCGGCAGCGTCCCGGTGCTCCGCGATCCCATTCCAAGTGCAGAATGTGAGGTGCCACGTTCGCGTCCGTTGCTGCCTGTTGTAGATCATGGAGGAAGCTCGTGCTGTGCGTGAAGACTATCACTTGACGTGATGCCGCCTCCTGAACCAGCCGTTCGGCGATCTTCTGATGATGCCAGTGATCCAGGGAGGAAACGGGATCATCAAACACGAGGGCAGATTGATGACATGCTTGCGATAATTCTGCAAGAAATGCAGCCAATGCGATGCAGCGTTGCTCTCCCTCGCTGGCGATCTCGTGAACTTTGTGGTCGGACGCACCCTCCAGTCGAAGCCCGAAACGGGTTTCCCCCTTCCTGCCTTCGAGATCCACCATCTTCACGGAAATCGTTCGAAGCCCGAGGCTGGAAACCTCAGCTTGGAACCGATGGCAAAAGGCATCCGTAACGATGAGCTTTGTTAGTTCAGCATTCTTTTCCGTGATCGCACGAGTAGATGTATCTTTTTGGACCGTCTTTAAAAGTGCAACCCGCTGATAGCGGGCAATTTGCAAGAGGATGTCGCCCGTTACACTTGCAAGCCATTCCTTTGCTGCAAGCTCGTCGCGATCACATGTGAGCTTCGCTCGGGCAACGGGGTTATCAGCCGAATCCTCCAATTCAGCTCTCTTTTCGAGTGTATCCGCTACTGCTGCGATCATGTTTGCTGGTGAGGGCAATAACACACCGGGGTCGGTCCAGACACGAGCAGATAGGCTCGATTTCACGGCCACCAGCATCTCATCGCACTGTTTTACAAAAGCCTCAATCGCGGTCTTTTGCTCGGCAGAAACCGCTGACAGATCGGCTTCGACTTTGGCGACTTCAGCCGTGACAGGCTGTAACAAATTCAGTCTATCGGTCAATTCTGTCAATGCTGTTGCGGCGTTGCTGGCGAGCTTCTGGCTCGTGTCCTTGCAGAAAGCATCGAACGCCTGAAGTCGATCACGTGCCGCTGGGGCAAGCAGTTGCTGACATAGAACGCATTTTGCATCGTCCTGCGTGACCGGAAACGCTTGCTCCTTGTAAGCTCCAGTGATCGAGTAGGACCGCGCTGCGTCGAAGAGAGTCCGCCACACTTGACTGCCCGTGGCTGGCAAATAGGTCTCGTCGAATGTTCCGGTTGCGAATGCTTTGGCTGATACTGCGGTCGTTATTGCATCATCAATGGTCTTTTGTATGAAGAGACACTTCTCGACAGACAGTTCGACCGCCATTCCACCAATCTTATCGGCAATGACACGGAGTCGCGTAGCGGAAGCACGAGTTTCCTTTGCTTTCTGCTTCGGGTCAGACTTGAGCGCCTCATTCAGTTCGCACAGATATTGCGTTTCCGCAGGACTGAGGATGGCCAGTTGCTCAACATCGGAGGTCTTCGTTAATGCCGATAGCGAGCTAATGATCTTTCCTACGGTTGTGGTTGCAATGAACTTCCAGTTCTTGGCGACGGCAGCGATGTCGGTGTCGAGGTTTTCGATATCCTTTTGGAGTCGAGCGCTGATGGCATCACATGTCTTTGACAGCTTCGGCAGAACGTCAAGTCCATGTGGCGTGAAAGCCGCCGGGCCATCCTCTTCAAGGTAGTGGCCAGCGGTCGAAGCATCGAAAACAAAAATGTTCGCAAGACGCGGGTCTGATGGCGATCCATCGGTCCAATTGAATGTATGACTGGAGCCAGAAACCTGAAATACAATGTCAGCACTCGCCGGTGATCTCGGGCTTGGCTGAAAGGCATTGGGTCTAATCATCGGTGGGATACCGCGAGTGCGGCAGGCCTTTTTGACGACACGAGCGTACCCAGACTTTCCGGAACCGTTATCACCGTAGACCACTGTCAGCCCCGGAGCAGTTCCGCAGGTAAGAATCTGATTCGACGGAAGTCGATTTACATGCTGAAGGTTGCCAACCGAGATCAGGGTCACAGATGACGCCGCACCAGGCACTGGTGGAAGATGACTGGCCGCGAGCGGTTGCAAGAGGATCTTCGTCTGTTTGTGTGTATCCGCACCGTGCTTTGCGCGGCATAGGCAATCCAATTCCTCAATATCAGCGTCTTCAAGCTTCTCCTGTGAAATGATCCGCCGTAGTGCGTCACGCTGCCAATCGGGACGGTTTGCGGACCACGCGAGAATGTCGTGAAGTGCTGACAGAGTGATAGGATGTATCTTTAGATGCATTGAATACACTCACTGCGAGGGGGTCATTCGGTCGGAGAGTCCGTACTCTCAAGTAGCGGTACTTGTAGTCCCTCAATCTCCTGAAGTGTCCTTCCTGCGATGCCTTGCAAGTCCCCATACATTCCTGCGGTTGATTCGATCGCGCAGCGGAGCTGTTCTTCTCGCTTGGCCCACAGACGGGTCATCGTTTTTCGCTCCTTTTCCAAGTCGTCCATCATGTCAGAGAACTTCTCGACGATGGCTTGGACTCGGTGACGGAAGCGTGGGCCTGTGAGGTACTGGTAGGTCAGTTCCATTTTAGTTTGCT
>CAIXQV010000375.1 GCA_903921605.1 uncultured Planctomycetaceae bacterium
CCAGAAGACCTTTGATGCGATTGTGGAAACTCTGGTTGAAGACCGCCGAATAGAACTCAGAAATTTCGGGGTCTTTGAGGTCAAGATGCGGGCAGCTCGAAAGGCCAGAAACCCTCGAACGGGTGGTCAGGTTGAAGTCCCTGCAAAATTTGTGGTGACCTTCAAGCCGGGTAAGGAGATGGAAGCGAAAGTCCGCGAGCTGGAAGAGCGCGAGGCGGCTCGAAGTCGAGCTGCAGCGGAAGCAGCCAGCAAAGCCAGCGGATTACCGCCGCTCACTCCCATCACGCGATATGAGTCGGATGGAAATTTGAATCGAGGATCCGGAGCGATGAACTCTGGCTACTCTGAAGGTTCAAAGTAGGCACTTGCTCCATCGACGCGACTGATTGGCCGACTGGGATTCGCATTGGATCATGTTTTCAAAGTGAAGAGTCTCGACACTTGTCGATGGCTCAGGCTGGTGAACAGGAAACTGATCTGTCTTCCGAATACTGTGGCAACCGCGGGCATTGATCCCGGCGGAAAAGCGGGTCCAGGGAAGGACGTTTGCGATGAAGATTCGAACACGACTGATGGTAGGGCTCTTACTGGCATGCACCACAATCAATGTGGGTTGCGCGTTGCCGATCTGGAGTCCAAATCCAGACGTCAGAGCTCGCCAATTGATTTATCAGTCTGAAAGCTTGCGTCATATCCCGGAGATCTGGGAACGCATCTGGGGACTTGATTTGCCGGACCTGGCAACACCATACCGCGTCCACGGCGGCGTTATCTAGCGCTCGTCCGCTTGATCGCGGAAATTGCTCAGGCAGAAGTCACGAGCAGTCGGCATCGCACAAGCGATCCGATTGCTGCGTGAGTTTCGCCGTTTCTTCGCCACGGATGCCTCAGGGGAGAACGAGAATCTTGCAGGCCGTTGGCTTAATCGTTTAACGGCGAGGCGCAGGCGTAGGCGCATTCGGGTACTGACCCTTGCGGCTTGGCTTTAAGCGAGACCGCTTAGTACTCGCGCAAATGCACAGCTCCCTGGCCCATTGCATCACGACGCCCCGCATTACAAAAAGGGCTTTCCCGCCGTTTGCGGCAAATCACCTGACTGCTCACCGGCTGCCGCTGGAATTTGATCGGCTTTGTCGTAAAACAACAGTTGTTCGCTTCGACTCGACTCCCACGAGCATAACTGGGCGCGTCTCTGCCGACTGCACGTGTTTGACAGATCCAGACCGCCTTGGCTTTCGTGGGTTTTGTTCGACCGCCAAAATCAGTTCCTGAATCAGAAAGTTCTGCTTACCTGTGTTCGCCTGGATTCTTCGACACTTCGGCCCCGGACTGGGTGCTATTGCCCTGGCGGCGGCGGTTTTGCTGCTCTCCGATCTTCCGAAAGCGGCAAAGACCGAAAAGACCTTCAAAGTCGCAATGCTGCAGATGGCGTCGCAGCCCGTCATGGACGAAGGCGCGAACGGAGTAATCTCCGGACTGGAGAAAGCCGGGTTCGCTGAGGGCGGCTCTCTGGTTCTGTCGCGATTCAATGCCGAAGGCGACATGGCAACAGCCAACTCGATGGCCAACGAACTTGTCAGCGGGCGATACGATTTGGTGATTACGCTGTCCACCTCGTGCCTGCAGGCTGTGGGCAATGCCAATCGACGAGGAAGCGTAAGACACGTCTTCGGGCTGGTGTCTGATCCCACGGTTGCTGGCGTTGGCATCGAAAAAGAACCGCTGGCTCATCCGGCCCATATGGTGGGCATTGGCACTATGCCGCCGGCCGGCAAATCGTTTCAGATTGCCCGCGAAATTAATCCAAAGCTCAAACGAGTGGGCGTCGTCTGGAATCCGGCGGAAGTGAACTCAGAGATCGCCACCAAGGTTGCTCGTGAGACCTGCAAACAGCTGGGCATTGAACTCATCGAAGCCAATGCCGAAAACGCGTCAGCCGTTAAGGAAGCAGTCGCTTCGGTTGTGGCTCGCGATGTCGATGCACTCTGGATCGGCGGCGATGTGACCGTGCTCGCCGCCGTTGATGTCGTTCTGCAGGCAGCTCGCCAGGCAAAGATTCCAGTCTTCACCTGCATTCCGGGTAACGCGGCGAAAGGCGCGATCTTCGACGTGGGAGCGAACTACGGCGAAGTCGGGCTGCTGGTCGGCTCAATGGCGTCCAAAGTGCTGAACGGCGAAGAGATCAAACAGATTCCGTGGGAGACCGCGATTCCTCCGAAGTTGTTTATCAACACGACCGCAACAAAAGACCTGAACGACACGTGGACGATTCCTCAATCGCTGCTCGATCAGGCCGATTCCATCATTGATGAAAGTGGCGAACGCAAACGAGAAGTGGCTGCACCGCCCCAGGCCTCGAATGCTTCGACGCCGATGCGTAATCTTTGCCTGTTGTCGTACATCAATTCCTCCGATGTCGAAGATGCAGAACGAGGCTTGAAGGAAGGACTTAAAGAAGCGGGGCTGCTGGAGAATACGCATTATCGCTGGAAGAGCCTGAATGCTCAGGGCGATATGGCCGGGTTGAATGGACTTGTCGATTCCGCGTTGGCCGATCAGCCGGCTCTGGTGCTGACGATTTCGACTCAGGCTCTGCAGTCCGCAGTGCAGCGAAATCGCGACATCCCGATGGTCTTCACAATGGTCGCAAATCCGTTCTCTGCAGGTGTGGCCAAAAGCAATTCCGAGCATCAGCCGAATCTCACCGGAGCTTACGGCGCGCCGGATGCCGAAGCCATGATGCCCATCATTCGCCAAGTGATGCCGAAAGCTCGTCGTCTCGGGACCTTGTATTCTCCGGCGGAAGTGAATTCCGTCTATAATCACGAGCTGCTCGTAGCGGCCGCGAAATCCGCAGGCTATGCAATGGAATCGAAGGGCGTGAGCACTCCGTCGGAAATTCCGGACGCGGCGCAGTCAATGTGTGGCGGAGATATCGATGCCATATGCCTCACCAATTCCAATCTCGCCGGTTCTTCGTTTCCCGGCATCATGCAGGCGGCTCGCAAAGCAAAGCTGCCGGTGTTTGCATTTATGGGCAGCGCGTCGGCTCAGGGAGCGACCGTGGTTCTATGTCGAGACTACTTTGATATGGGCCGCGAATCAGGCCTGTTGGCCGGGCGAGTTCTCAAGGGGGAATCGGTCAGTCGTATGGATCTTAAGCCGATCACAACCAATCGCCTGATGCTGAACCTCGTCTCAGCGGAGGAATTCGGACTCAAAATGCCGTCGTCACTGATCGAAGCCGCTGATCTCGTGGTGCGAAAGTAGAGGCGTCTCACCATGCAGATCAAAACTCACAACGACAAAGACTTTCGAGAACTCCAGGTGTCCGGCCGACTGGATGCCGAGTGGGCCGACACACTGCAACACGCCATTGAAGATGCACTCCGCGAAGGTGCCCATTCGCTGCTGCTGGATCTGTCGCAGGTCGTGTATATGAGCTCAGCTGGTCTCGGCGTGCTCGTGCGTGCTCACAAGCAGTTTCAGAGCATTCGTGGATCTTTCGGAGTTAAAGACGTGGCTGGCCCCGTTGCGGAGGTGATTCGTCTCACCGGGCTGTCGAAACTGCTGCTCTGGAATGCTCAGATCTTTAGCAGTTCCGTTGTTGCACCACCCGGCGCCGTGCAGTCTGTTAGTCGCATGGTGTACGCCAAACATGCGGACTTCACGGTCTATGACCTGGAGCCTAAGGCTAAGATGGACTGGAGCGTCATCGGCAATCCGGCTCGCCTCGAAAGTGGCCAGTACGAAGCCGACGATGCCACACCGACAGAGATTACGGAGTCGACGATTGCGTTGGGGCTCGCCGCATTTACAGAAGAGTACACGGATCAGCAGACCTCGTTTGGCGAAATGCTGGCTCTGGCTGGAACGGCAGCGGTTCAGCCCGCAGGCAGCAGTCAGCGAGCCGACTACCAGTCGATTCAGGGCGAGTTTCGCCCGCAGCCTGAGATGCTTTATGGCATCAAGCTGGCCGGTTCTCCGTCGCACCTGCTGCGGTTCGATATCAATCAGCGAGATCGCTCGGCGTCGTTGACTGATCTTGTCGACGAAGCGATGGACGCCATGCAGTATGAAGCCGCCAGCGTCGTGTTTCTGGCTGAGACATCAGGGCTCGTCGGAGCAACCTTGCGACGATCACTGACCGAACGCGTCTCGGGCGATTCACGTTTTGATCATCCGGAGATTCGTGAGTGGCTGTCTTTTGCACCGGAACGAATTCATGCCAATGCTGTCGTGGCGATCGTAGGAGTCGCCCTGCGAGCCACCGCACAGGATCGGTACAAGAAGCTGATGCCGTTCGTGCGACCAATGCGTTCCAGTGATGATCTGCTCGGACATTTTCACGCGGCCGTGTTTCCGTTTCAGCCGTTCAAGAAGCGAAAACTCGATCTGAACGAAAGCGTGGGCTCTTTGTTTTCTTCCGGACAGTTGCAGGCGGTGATGCATTTGCTGAACGATGATCGCCCCATCAGCGGGGCTGGCGATAGTGAGTTTGTCCGAGGAGCCTGCTGGATTGGTCCGTTGGTGTAATAACTTGTGCTGACTTTGAATTGTGAGTAGCGGGATTCGTGAGAATTCCGAGTTTGTAGGGTGTGACAAGCGGAGCGCAGGCTCACCATTTTGCAGCTGAATAACTCGTAGCGGGATTCGTAAGAATTCCGAGTTCTCACGAACCCGGCTACAAGGGAAGACATAAAAAATGAGAGTGAAATGGAACTAAGAAACACGATACCAGTGAAAGTAGCGGAGTCTGCAAGATGACTCTGCTGATCGGTTCACTCACCATGGGCATGATCCTCGCGCTGCTGGCGTTTGGGGTGCTCATTAGCTTTCGCATTCTGGCCTTTCGTGATCTCACGGTAGATGGTTCGATCGCTCTGGGCGGTTCCGTCGCGGCCGCATTGATCGTCAGCGGCGTTTCTCCTCTGGCGGCGACAGCCATCGCAGCCGTCTGCGGAGGAATTGCTGGAGCCATCACCGGGGTCCTGGCAACTCGCTTTCGTATCAATGGTCTGCTGGCCGGTATTCTGGTGATGACGGCTTTGTACTCGGTCAACCTGCGAGTTATGGGCCGCAGCAATATCCCGTTGATGAATCAAAAGACCGTCCTGAGTCCTATTCAGGCAATGGCCGGTATCGACGATCGAATAAATCTTGGTTTGTGGACCGCACAAACTCAGGATTTCTACACGCTGATCACGATTGTGCTGGCGACGATCGCCGTAGCCGTCACGTTGACTCTGTACTTTAGAACTCAACTGGGTCTGGCCATGCGAGCCGCCGGTGACAACATCGACATGATCCGTGCTTTGGGCGTTGACGTCGGCTGGATGACAACGCTCGGGCTGGCTCTGGCAAATTCTCTGGTAGCCTTGGCCGGAGCGTTGCTCGTTCAGTATCAGGGCTTTGCTGACGTGCAGATGGGCATTGGTATGGTCGTGTGGGGTTTTGCGAGCGTCATCATTGGCGAATCGCTTGTGCGAGGTCGCAGCGTGGGTCTGTTGATCGGTGGAGCGATCATGGGATCAGTGCTGTTTCGCCTGCTGGTCGCGATCGCCCTTCGCTGGGGCTTGAATCCCAATGATCTCAAGCTGGTCACCGCATTATTCGTTCTGGGCGCGTTGGTACTTCCCGATGTTCTGGCCCGCTTAAAATCACGTAATGTGCAATCTCGTAAAGCGGCTTCAAGGTAACCGGCGATGCTGACACTGACTGATATCCGCAAGACATTTCACGCCGGGACACCGAACGAGGTGCGAGCTCTGCAGGGCGTGAACCTGAAAATTGAGCAGGGTTCGTTCGTTGTTGTGATCGGCACGAATGGCTCGGGCAAGTCGACGCTGCTCAACGCCGTCGCCGGAGCGTTCTTCGTTGACGAAGGCCGAATTGAATTAGCCGGCAACGACGTCACTCGCTGGCCCGAACATCGCCGAGCTGTGCATATCGGTCGAGTCTTCCAGAACCCATTCACCGGCACCGCTCCGAATCTGTCCATCGCCGAGAACCTGGCACTCGCCGAACGACGTGGTCAATTTCGCGGTCTCGGCTGGGCTCTGAAGCATCGCAGCATGGACGAGCTTCGCGAGAAGGTCAAAGAGATGGGCCTTGGGATGGAAGACCGTCTGAGCAATCAAATCGGCAGCCTCTCCGGCGGCCAGCGTCAATCACTGACCCTGCTCATGGCCGGCCTGCGACGTCCGGACCTGTTATTGCTCGATGAACACACTGCCGCCCTGGACCCCAAATCCGCCGACCAGGTGATTCGACTCACGGAAGACATGGTCGCAAAGAACAAACTCACCACCATGATGGTCACCCATTCGATGCAACAGGCTGCGTCACTTGGTGATCGTCTCATCATGATGGTCCGCGGCCAAATCATGTTCGACTTCCGGGGCCCTGCGAAGGCTCGTCTCACTCCCGAGGCCATTCTCCACAAGTTCGAAGAAGTCCGCCGCCTCGACCGCCTTGATAAATCCACGGCTGAGCAATTGCGCAGGGTTTATGTATAAGAGGTTACATGCCGAGTGCGTTGACAGCTGTGCTTCATGGGGATGTGTTTGGATGGCCCGCCAAAATACATCTCTCTCTTTGGACTGCGGCAGCAGGCTGCGGCAGTCCAAGTGGAGATTGTTGATAACGAAAATGGTCTCTCCGCAGGCGAGTGCCCGTGATTGATTCCGCAGGAGGGTTCGGAATTCGGTGTTCTTCTGCAACTGAACACTGACGACGGAAACTCTCCGGCCATTAAATCACAAAGCGGAAAACATTAACGCACGATCTCTACGTCGGGTAATCCCCTCGACCATGGAGCGCAATTCATGCACCATCAAAGAATGCTGCCACCGCAACGTTTGATGAAAGTATTCGAAGCCGTTGGTTAGAGCCGCTTGCCGGTTGGGCGGGACTTGAAATTAATGATGGCGAGGGATGGGCGGTTTGCGGCGGTTGGGGTTGGGTGTGGTTTGGGGAATCCGAAGCACTCCAATTGAACTGCATTCGCTGGCGCGAGAACAATTCGTCTGCGTAACCAGCCCACGGACTCAGCAAAAAACAGCCGGGATTATGCCGTGGGTTTGTAACTCGTTGCAAACTATGAGTTTACGCCGTTCGTGGCAGTTCTGGCCGATATTGACCCGTTTTCGCGAACCGCCGTATAGTCCGCATCACGGATTACTCTCACCCTTCCTCTCGTCTCCTGTCTTGCGATCTCTCCCGGCCTCATCTTCTCCTACTCCTGTCCTCTCA
>CAIXQV010000376.1 GCA_903921605.1 uncultured Planctomycetaceae bacterium
AAAGGCCAGTCGTTTCTGGCATCCCAGCCTGATTCGAAACGGTGAGTACGTACCGACCACTCCGGAAGACTACGGCCCGATTATGTTCAACGATTTCGTAATTGACTTTGCGAAACGAAACAAGACGAAACCGTTGTTTGTCTACTACACTTCTGTCCTCACTCACGGTCCGCATCTCGAAACACCTGATGCAAACAATCCAGGAAAGCGCTGGCCAGCGGGGTTCAAGTCCAACCTCGAGTACCTCGATCATCTGATGGGCAAGCTTCTTGATGGACTGAAGGCCGAGGGGCTCGACGAGAACACGTACGTCATCTTCATCGGCGACAATGGCACAGGCAGCGATGGCAAAGGAACATTGACTGAACTGGGTGCTCGAGTTCCCTGCATTATTCGTGGCCCCGGCGTCAAGCGTGGCTTGGTTTCACGAGCCGTAGCCGACCTCACTGACATCATGCCAACACTGGCCGAGATCTCCGGCGCAGAACTGCCGAAGGATATTCCTTTTGATGGTCACAGCCTCGTGCCTGTACTTCGCGGCGAGAAAAAATCGCATCGCGACTGGATCTACAGTCACCTTGACGACGGTCGAGTTCTCCGCGACTCGCGCTGGCTGCTGGAAATCGATAAAGCTGGCAAAGGTGAACGCTTCTTCGATTGTGGCGACAGCCGTAATGGCTCTGGCTACAAGGACGTGACGAGTTCGACAGCTCCCGATGTCGTCGCGGCTCGAAAACACTTCGCTGAGATTCTTGCCACGATGCCGGAACCCAAGCCAAATTCGGATGCAGAACCTCGCCCATCAGCGAAGAACTCCAGAGCAAAATCTACATCGCCCCGCTTCGCAACTCGCGACGAGAACCATGACGGCTCGATCGATCACGCCGAATTCGTCGCCACCGCCACTGCGAAGAACAAGGACTCCATTGAAACTCATTTCGCCAAAATGGACGCCGACAATGACGGCAGGATTACCGAGGATGAGTTCAATCAACTGTCGGCGGCAGCCAAATAGTGTGTTGAGTTTGGACTCGGTGAGCCACACATCGCGTTGCACATCGCTGGATTTTTCGTGGCGATATCTCGCCTCGAAATGTTCAGCATCACGCTCCCAACGGCTTCGCCCTGACGCTCTTTGGAATCAACAAATCAGCTGTAGACAGTCCGAGACACGCCAAGACGTCCTCGTCGGCAACGAGCAACGGCCACAATTCACACCCGTGCCCTGGGCACCCAGAACACCCATTGCTTGACACTCCGACAACAGTCGCTAACTTCGTGCGTATACGTACGTTTTAGCAGACGGAATCTGAGATCAATGACGCCGAAAGATGAACTTCCGCTGGTACTGCGAACTGCCTATCTGACTCTGCATCGTCGATCTGATGCGGTTTTTGCGGAGTATGGAATCACGGCTGATCAGTTTGTCCTGCTGGCAACTCTCGCGCGGGGTCAGGCGATGACTCAGCGGGAACTTGCAGCTCGGATGCCGTCGGATCCCAGTACGGTTCGTGCGATGCTCGTGCTGCTGGAAAAGCAGGGGCTTGTCACGCGTGAAGCTCATCCAACCGATGCGCGGGCACGCACGGTAAGACTGACAAAAGTGGGTGTTCGAACTTATCAGCAGGCGTTTGATGCCGGGCAGGAGATTCGAGATCAAATGGCGGAATCACTTAGTGCCAGTGAGTCTCGCACGCTCCTGTCTCTGCTGCAGCGAATGACGGAGTCACTCACGGAAAGCGTGACCAACGTAGTCAAAACTGCTGATGAAGTTTAGGACGACCTTTCTCAGGGCGTTGAAAGCAGCCAGTTCTTACAGCAACGACGGCCTGAAAAGCCGTCCTACAACAATTCAAAGTCCCACCGGGTTCCAGATCCCCTTTTCAAGGAGCGTATTATGCGATGCATGATTTTTCTGGCAGTACTGCTTTTCATGCCGTTGAACTTGCAGGCTCAGGATGAAAAGAAGGCAGGAGCTGACAAGGCGACTGAGGAATCACCGCGTCCCAACAACGCACCGAACCAGAATCGTCTTCAGCAAGGACGACGAGGCCTTGACGGGTTTGGCGGGCCGATTGAACTGGGACCGGATGACAAACAAATCTATCCGGATCCCGATGATCGTATCGTCGCAAAGCGAGATGACATTGCTCATGGCAAGCTGGAGATGATTGAGTACGAATCGAAGACGGTTGGCACAAAGCGAAAGATGAACATCTATACGCCTCCGAGTTATTCCGCAGAGAAAAAGTATCCGGTGCTCTATCTGCTGCATGGGATTGGCGGCGATGAAACGGAATGGCAGCGTTTCGCGACCCCGGACATGCTGTTCGACAACCTGATCGCGGACCGTAAGGCAGTTCCAATGATCGTCGTGATGCCAAATGGACGTGCTCAGAAGAATGATCGAGCGGAAGGCAACGTCTTTCAATCGGCTCCGGCGTTTGGTGCCTTCGAACGAGATCTTCTGGACGATGTGATTCCGGCAATTGAAGCTCGATACTCGGTCCAGGCCGATCGTGAACATCGAGCACTCGCAGGACTGTCGATGGGCGGCGGTCAGTCGCTCAACTTTGGCCTCGGCCATTTGGACACATTCGCCTGGGTCGGCGGCTTTTCATCGGCGCCCAACACCAGAATGCCCGGAGAACTGATTCCTGATGCGACCGAGGCAAAAGAACAACTGACGCTGCTCTGGCTGTCTTGCGGCAACAAGGATGGACTCATCAATATCAGCCAGCGGACTCAGCGTTTCCTGAAAGAACAGGGCATCCCACATCTCTGGAGCGTCGACTCGCACGGCCACGATGCGACTCACTGGCGCAACAATCTGTACT
>CAIXQV010000377.1 GCA_903921605.1 uncultured Planctomycetaceae bacterium
CAGGCCGATTTTTCTTTGTTCGCGCCGTCATTTGAGAAGCTGCTGACGCTGGTTCGGGAACGAGCGGTCACGTTGTCTCGAGGCGGTGACCCGTATGATGCAATGCTGGAGGAACACGAACCCGGCATGAGCCGTTCGCGTCTTGAGCCTGTGCTGGCTGATCTGAAACTGAAGCTTGTTCCACTGGTCGAAAAATGGTCGGCGGAAACAGCAAATGATCACAGTCTGTTAGACGGAAGAATATTTGCCGAAGCTGGCCAGTGGGATTTGTGCCGTCGAATCCTGACAGCGATCGGTTTTGACTTCGAACGTGGGCGCATGGATCGATCAACTCATCCATTTACATCGCAGATGGGCGTTCACGATGTTCGTCTAACCGTTCGACTGCGTGAGTCCGATCTTCCCAGCGCCGTGCTAACTGCGCTGCATGAAGGTGGTCATGGGCTTTATGATCAGGGTTTTATGCCGACGGATCGCGATTCATTTCTGGGGGAAGCTCCCAGCATGGGATTGCATGAATCGCAATCACGGCTCTGGGAAAATCATGTGGGGCGAAGTCGAGCGTTCTGGGATCGATGGCTTCCGACAATCGAAGCCATCTTTCCGGATGCATCCGCTGGCCTGACTGGTGAAACATTCTTCCGAGTCGTGAATGCCGTGCGTCGTGAGTCGGTCCGAGTGAACTCCGATGAAGTCTCGTACCATCTGCATATTCTGTTGCGTTACGAACTGGAGTTGGCACTGATATCGGGTGATTTGAGTGTGTCCGATCTGCCCTCCGCGTGGAACGAACGTAGTCGAGCTCTACTTGGAATCCTGCCTGAGAATGATAGTGACGGTGTGCTTCAGGATTCTCACTGGGCCGCCGGGATGTTCGGCTATTTCCCGTCGTATACGATCGGAAGTCTGTATGCCGCTCAGTTGACGGAGGCCTATCAATCGTCGCACGGAATGACGGGTGATCTGGATGGAGGCGAGTTTCAACATCTGCTGGCCTGGCTAAGAAGTCACGTGCATCAAACGGGACATCGCATGCCGGCGGAGGAGATGATTCGGAAGGTGACGGGATCCGGCCTGGATGCGAGTGCTTTCTTCCGAAATATCGAACGCAATCGGCAGCGATAGATGCGTCGATCCAAATAGTGAGTGCAGTACACTGAAGCGAGTCCCGTCGGCGGAGCGACGGGTGTACGGTACGCGCGTCGCTCCGCCGACGGGATTGAATGCACGGCTCAACCTCGTTACCCAGCATATTTCCCAAAGACCCGCAATCATGACCACTCAACGACCGACCGGACGAGTTCTCTACGACAACACCGGCCGAGTGATTCTGGTCAGCGGCGGAGCCATGGGGATTGGGCGAGCGATCTGCGAAGCCGGGCTCAAATCCGGCGCGAGCGTTGTCTGCATGGACGTCAACGACGAGGCCGCTGCAGAGTTGCCGGACGGTATTGAATTTGTCTACGGCGATACATCAAACGAAGACGACTGTCGCAACGCGGTCGCCTTTGCAGTGGAATCCCATGGGACCATTGATGTGCTGGTAAACAATGCGGCGATTCAACCGAAAGCTTCCTATGTCCCGGTGCATGAAATGCCTCAGGAGCTTTGGGATCGCATGGTTGCTGTGAATTTCACGGGCTACACATTGCTGGCTAAGCATGTGATTCCAATCATGCGAAAACAGCAGAGTGGGGTCATCGTGAATATGGCCAGTGG
>CAIXQV010000378.1 GCA_903921605.1 uncultured Planctomycetaceae bacterium
ATGAGGTGTTTCGCGAGATTGTTATTGGTAAGTCTCCGCAATGGCTTATTGATAATCACTTTCTGTCACCGTTCCGCTACTTCCAATGCACGAAGGGGGATCTTGGTAAGCTGGTTCGCCATGGAGATGACTACACGGAATCCAGCGTATCCGATGCAATGGCAAATCTTGCTGGCGATCTTGTGAAGGACTGGCAGCGAATTGCCTCGGGCCGGGCAACAGTAGGATTTTTCCCGCGTCGTACTCACGCACAGGAAGCGATGGGAATCCTGAACGCTGCTGGCATTCGGACTGGGTACGTGGACGGCGACACAAAGGATGATGTTCGCCGTGATATGTTTGCTGATCTGAACGAGGGCCGACTCGACTACATCACCAACGTTGGTGTAATCGAAAGAGGTACAGACATTCCGCGCGTCGGCTGCATCCAAATGTGTACTGCTGTCGGAAACGTTGTCCGCTGGAAGCAGATGATCGGCCGCGGATCGCGAATTCATCCAGACGTGGAAGACTGCCTTGTGCTGGATCATGCTGACAACATTCGTCGACTCGGGTTCTTTGAGGATGATGTGAAATGGTCACTCGACTGGGGCGAACGCCCCGCAAAGACGCATGAGACTCGACAGACGATCGAATGTCCGTCCTGCGGTGCTGTCTATCGCGGTGGCCAATGTCGTAAGTGTGGATATGAGCCAACGAAGCGCGAGCGAAAAGCGCAGGGGCTCGAATTCATCGGAGGTGAATTGCAGGAGGTCGACCGAAAAGACAAAAAGCCTACGACGGTCATCAAGAGCAATGAGCAACTGTTTATCTCTGCCCTGTTCGCAGCTGGACAAAGCGGGAAAACGTACGGAGCAGCATACAAAATTGCACAATCGTATGCGGCCAAACAGGGGACCGAGTTCACTATGCCCGCATGGTTCGAGGTCGCTGGGCATCGATACAAGCCGGTTCCGTTTAACAATCCAGATCGGAAGCGACAGGTGAAACTCATTTATGGATTCACAGTCGATAAGGTTTCCAGAGAAGCCAATCCTTACAGGGAGAATTGAATTGAGCAGTCCGGAATTCAAAGCCGCTCAGAAATATGTGTTGCGGTTCGGAACCCACCAAGACAAACCAATCGACGTCGCAGCTGAAACCGATGACGGCCTGCTGTACCTCGAATGGCTACGAAAGCAGGAATGGGTCAAGGAGCCACTTCGCGGGCATCTGACCGCCTATCTGACCGACACCACCATCCAGAAGGAATTGGGATTGATCCATGCAAAGCGACGACAACGATAACCCGCCAAAGGCGCTTCGGTCACTGGCCGAGGAACTGAAGGCTTCGATTCATTCCCGTCCAGATCCAAATACACTGGCATGGTGGGAACGTCGCTATCAGGAAGTTCTCCAGGCATACAAAGGCGCATCACATTCGATAAATCTGGCCGTCGGAAACACTCGCGACAATGAAGCCAGACTGAAGACGTTTACTGAGATGCTGGAGAACTTCAAGAACGAATTGAGCGACATCCGTGCTGACCTCGGAGCCCTGCAGGCCGAGAACGTCACTCTGAGGGAAGATCATTCAGCATACAGGTCTCGAATCGAGAAATGGGCCGCTTCAATGGAAGCATGGGCCGTCAAACAAGGCAAGCCACCACAACCAAAGGAGAATCCGAATGCTGGTCAGAATTGAAGCAATTATCGCAACTGCTGGGAATAACGAGGAATACGCAGGCTTACATCTTGGGCAAGAACTTCTTGGCCGTCCGCTCACAGAGATGCTTGTCACGTTTCAGGCTGAAGTCACTGATGAGGAATACGTTCGACTTCGTGCCATCAGCCCAGACCAGCACGACTCTATTGTTCGCCGAATGTTCGTTAATCAAGCAATCAAAATTACATCTTTCTACGTCACTCGTAACATCCGAAACTGAAGGTACTCAATATGAATATGCCATCCAGCTGGCTTGAGACTCAATACGAACAGGGCAGGAAACTTGCCGAGTCTGGGACAGTAAACCCATGGAAGCCGGGAACTGATTGCTGGAATGCCTGGGATCAAGGCCGTCGTGGAGTTCCGTTTTCCATTGTTGATCAGCGAGCCGAGGCGAAACCAGTGAAGCCGGCCGGTTTGTTTGATTCGGAGTAAACGCGGTCATTTCATCCGCGAGTATTGTGAACTTAAGAAAGCAAAGGGGTTTTGAGCAATGACAAAACACACTCCGGGACCGTGGAAGATATTCGAAGGCTGGGGAGCCGACAGGAATCGCCCTGTCATCGTGGACTCAATACCTGATGTGGACGGGAAGTTTGTAGGAAACTGCATTTGCTACGCGGCTTCGACGAATCCAGACATCGAGGCAAACGCCAAGATGATTGCAGCGGCTCCAGAGATGTTTGAAGCGATCGAATCAATGCTTGTGTTTTTAGCATACGCGCCATCGCCGGATACCAACGAATTGTGGCAGAAGGTCAGTCGCGCATACGACAAGGCAAAATCAGACGAGTAAACGCGGATCTGCACTCCTCTGTCCCTAAGAATTGATGGAAACATGACAAAGAAAACTATTCCGGAACCATCAGAAAAACACGATGTTCGCGTTATGGAACTGATAGTGATGCCGAAGGGACAGCCGACCTTCAGCGAAATGGCAACGCGAATCTCCATCGACGACGAGGCTGGCGGCGAGTACGTTAAGCTGACGCAGTACGCTGGTCACACGGATTTATCGAAATCCATTGCCATTGATCCGGATGAGTGGCCAAAAATCCGAGAGTGCATTGATTACATGATCAGCGAGTGCAGGACCGAACAAGAGTAACAGCGGTGTGACTGTCCGATCGGCGCGGGAGAGAATCATGGGGATCGTTTCGGAATGCACGGAATCGTGCGAAAATTGCGGCTGGAACAAAGTTAAAGGCATGGACTGTACCGTGTGTGCTTCGATGCCTCGGGTTGAGATTTACGGCCGCGAGCTGGGCGACGGAGATGGATTCGGAATTGCGGTGGATGGCCTGCAGTCCGGCGACGGAATTCCGTGTGAGTTCAGCCACCCACGATTCGAGCAGCGTTTGAAGCGGGCGATATCGCTGGCCTGCCATCGAGCCTACAGGGCTGGGGCCAGAGACAACGCAGCAAAGATTCGGGAACTACTGCAGATCAAGCAGGAAGAGTAACAGAGGATACGAGTTCCACGAGGCGCGAAAAATGAGACAGACACCAGAACAACCTGACGGCTTTATCGTCGGCGTGACCAGCCATCGACAGCAAAGCGACGCCTACATTTGCCGGGCAAATTTCTGGTCAGTTGGCACAGTTCTGGAGGGTGACGAAGGGTTTGGGCCAACTCGCATTATTATCACTGCAATCGGTGAGCGATGTGTTTTGGCTCGGAAACTGTCGCACAACGGCACTGAAACAGAATCACAGGAAACTCTGTGGACGGTTCAGGCTCGTGTGTGGAAACGTGTGAATTGAGCAGCGGTTAACCATACCGAGAGGCGCGAGCGATGAAGGTAGTTTGGAGAGATCAAGACGGAAACCCAGTGCCAACCCCTCCAGATGATGTGACGGCGGCGATGCTGATCGGAGCCGTGTTGCTCGGGTCAGATGCTAAACCGCTGCCG
>CAIXQV010000379.1 GCA_903921605.1 uncultured Planctomycetaceae bacterium
CGAGCAGTCAGCAGGCTGACGATTTCGCCGACATCCTGTCGCTGGCGAGCGGCCAGGACGCGGACCTGCTCTTCGATTGAAGTGGCCTCAAGACGTACCCAAGGCCATGACTCAGACACGTATTGCAGAAAACTGCATGACATCTGGATCAGCGTATTGTTCAGAAGGATCTCGTTGTCCTGGCAGGTCATTTCCGAACTCGATATGCAACAAAAGAACTCTGAACGGTGACAAACACGCTAGACAGTATCAAGGGGTTGGCAATTGGGCAATTGCCTGCGCCGCATCGTTCGCTGTCTGACTCATCATGTGAGGCAGAATACCCAGCAGCAGCACAAACACCGCCAGTGTGACCACGAAAGCGGACTCCCAGGAAGCCAGACGAACCGGCACTGGTCGAGCATCCGCCGGGCGGGCTTCAAGAAACATTGTTCGCAGCACTCGAATATAGTACACGAGGCTGAAAACTGTGTTCAACGCTCCAAAAGCGACGACCACATACATGAATCCATGAACCTCTTGTCCTGCTTTGAACGCAGAGGCGAAGATGAACAGTTTGCCAATAAAACCACCGAATGGCGGCATCCCAACCAGGCTGAACATACAGATCAACATCACGATACACAGCGTTGGCGATTGACTAATCAGCCCTTTGAAGCTGTCAATTTCTTCGCTGAACGTGTAGTTGCGAGCAATCGCGATAACCGCAAACGCTCCAAGATTCATGAAGAGGTACACAACCAGGTAGTACAGCAAACCTTCAATCGACTGGTTAATGTTCTCCGTCAGCGTTGCCGCCTGAGGACTATTCTTCAGAACCAGAAGTGCGGCGACGGCCATGACCATATAGCCCGCATGCGCGATCGTTGAATAAGCCAACAGTCGCTTGAGATTGGTTTGCGTGTAGGCTGCAAGATTACCGAAGGTTGTCGTGAGACAGGCAATAAAGCCCAAACCAAGGCCAAAGGAAATCATTAATGACTCGGTCCCTTTGGCTCCTGACAACGCCAGGCAAAATCGCACCAAAAGTCCGAATGCACCAGCCTTGGATGCCACTGAAAGGAATCCCGCGACTTCCGCAGCCGCACCTTCGAAAGCATCCGGACACCAGAAATGAAACGGCACCAGCGATAACTTAAATGCAAGTCCAACCATGACCAGCATCGTGCCGAGTGCCACGGTGCGTACTTCCGGATCATTCAGTCCGCCAGAACCACCAGCGGCCGCCTCAGCCAGTCGCTGAGACAACATGGACATGTCAGTCGTCCCAAGGACACCACCGACCAGGCTGATTCCATACAGCATCACTCCGGCAGCGCCTGCTCCGTAGACCACATACTTCAGAGCGGCTTCGCTGCTGACCTTGCGTCCCTTCAGGAATCCCACCATGGCGTAGCTTGGAACGCTCGTCATTTCCACACCAATAAACAGCATCAACAAATTGTTGGCACTGGCCATCAGCATCATGCCGATCGTTGCACCAAACAACAGTGAGTAAAAGTC
>CAIXQV010000380.1 GCA_903921605.1 uncultured Planctomycetaceae bacterium
AGCACTCCAGCGACTGGATCCGTTATGAACCCACTTCAAGTTCAGGATATTTTGAATCGTCGAATCTTCCTGAAGCATGGCTCCACGGCCATCGGTGGGGCTGCGTTGGCGGCACTGATGAATCAGCCTGGGCAGCAACTGTCGGCTGCAGATGCCAACGTGCAGAAGTTTCCGACTCATGAGGCGAAAGCGAAGCGAATTATCTATTTGTTTCAGTCGGGTGCTCCATCGCAGATGGATCTGTTCGATCCGAAGCCCCAGATGAAAAGTCATCATGGCGAAGACTTGCCGGAGTCCATTCGTCAGGGCCAGCGACTGACGACGATGACCAGCGGACAGGCCAAATTTCCAGTCGCTCCGTCGGTATTTGATTTCGCTCAGCATGGAAACTCGGGAATGTGGTTCAGCAACGCGCTGACTCATATGCCGACAATCGCCGACAAATTCTGCATGATTCGTTCCATGCATACTGAAGCAATTAACCATGACCCGGCCATTACATTTTGTCAGACGGGTTCTCAGTTGGCGGGACGCCCCAGCATTGGTTCGTGGGTGAGTTATGGATTGGGCAGCGAGAATGCCAATTTGCCTTCGTACGTGGTACTCACATCGTTTGGGAGCGGCCGGCCGGATGATCAGCCGCTTTATGATCGTCTGTGGGGATCAGGTTTTCTGCCCTCAAAACATCAGGGCGTGAAGTTTCGAAATCAGGGCGATGCGGTTCTGTTTCTCAGCAATCCTCCCGGGATATCTGCTCAGGTTCGACGCAGTACACTCGATCGTCTGGGGGCATTGAATCAACAGCATTTTGAAACGGTCGGAGATCCGGAAATCCAAACTCGGATTGCGCAATACGAGATGGCTTTTCGCATGCAGACCAGCGTGCCCGAACTGCTGGATGTCAGTGGCGAACCGAAGCACGTACTGGAAAGTTACGGCCCTGATGTGATGCGTCCCGGAAGCTATGCGGCCAACTGTTTACTGGCTCGAAGACTGGCAGAGCGCGACGTACGGTTCGTGCAGCTATTCCACATGGGCTGGGATCATCATGGCGGCTTACCGAATGCCCTGCGTGGACAGGTCAAGGATACGGATCAAGCGACAACAGCACTGATCAACGATCTGGATCAACGTGGACTTTTGAAAGACACATTGATCGTTTGGGGCGGCGAATTTGGGCGCACGATCTATTCTCAGGGCTCATTAAGCGAAACCGACTACGGGCGAGACCATCATCCGCGATGCTTCACGATGCTCATGGCAGGAGCCGGCATTCGCGCCGGATTAACTCACGGCGAAACAGACGAATACTGCTACAACATTGTTCGCGATCCTGTTCATGTGCATGATCTGAACGCCACGATTCTGCATCTGCTGGGAGTCGACCACAAGCAATTGACGTTCAAGTATCAGGGCAGAGATTTCCGGCTGACCGATATTCACGGGGAGCTTGTAAAGCCCGTGCTTTCCTAATCATCAAAAACGTGCAGGTCTGGGCACCGCAGGGGCTTCCAGGACGGGCTCAGAGACGAAGTTGCTGAGAATTTGATCGTCGAGAACATACCTGAAATGCGAATCCGACGCATAATTCGCCGGGAATTCCGTGAAGGTGGGAGTCTTCTCTGGAAAATCGGCCGTTTCTTTGTATCGTGCCGCCTCCCTCGCGTGTCGAGGGAAAACAAGGGAAACCGGATTTTGTCCGGCGTCCTGATGAATCGGTAGCTCAGTTGGTAGAGCAACGGACTTTAAATAGGAGTGCCCCGGTCGGAAGGCTGGAGGTAGAACCGCACCATATGCTGGAACCCCCTGAGAGCCGTCAGTACGCGAAAGCGTGACAATCTGACGGATTGGGCAATCAGCAGGAAACCTTGTCAGATGTTGCTTCTGGAGAACTCGTAAAGGGTTCAGCAGACACAACAAGTGACAGGGGCTCCTCAGAGACTTGACGTGTGGCTCCCGTTTCGGGAGATGGTAAAGTCCAGACCGCAACAGTTAGAAATGGCTGGTGAAAGCCAGTGCGGCAGGTTAATCCGTAGGTCGCGGGTTCAAGTCCCGCCCGGTTCACTAAAAGCCACCCGTTTTGCGGGTGGCTTTTTTGTTTTCATGCCACGTCGAATTATGGATTCTGCGCGACCGTGGCCTTTGGAATCTCATCACACATCTGCAACGCCAGCAACGGATAGGCCGTCCCGCTGTAAGTGATGAAGTGCCATGTGTCAGTGTTCAGAGATCGAGTCCACCAGCGTCCGGATTCCCGCTGATTCGCCTTGAGCCAAGCGATGCCCTTCTGCACGCGAGCATCATCCGCACCAATCCCCGCTTCGCGAAGAACAATCACAGCCAAGCCTGTCATATGACCGTCGCTGGGAGGATCCGCGAATTCTGGTTCCGCCTTGAGCTTGGGGGCTCGGTTTCCGGAGCCCCATGTTTCGGGAGCCGCGAACGTTCGAATCGACCAACCGCCATCCGCTCGTTGATGTTTGGCAAGTGCGTCAATCAGCTCCTGTTTTTGTTCAGCACTGAGCAGATCTGTCATGCGGCTGTTGGCCCACAACAGTAATGTGCGGCTGTAATCATGGGCCGGCTTTTCCGTACGCAGGTAGTTCTTCAGCTTTTCAATACCCGCTTTGAGAGCAGCGTTGTCGGAGGCTTCTGCTTTCTGCAGCCAGCCAGGAGCCGTCGCCGCAGCCATCGCGGCGACAGTGGCTTCATGGTACGCGTCAGATTCAAACGGGGGCCAGCAGTCGAGTGATCCCCATGTGCCGTTTTCCGTCTGAATGGAGAACATGAGTTCAAGAGACTTTTCCGTCTCCGGAGACAACTGCTTTGCCACATGAGCGTCCCACTCTGACAGTCCGGCCGCGATGTAAATAATCTGAGCAGGCCGGGTTGACTGCTTAAGTCGGTCCAGCTTTTCTTCCTGAAGCTTTGACAGAGTTGTCAGAAAGAACTGGCGAGTGTCCTCCGGAGGCTGTCCCAGCGAAGCGCTGAGTGCGGGACGGGTGACCATGTAAGTGCCGTTGGTGTGACAACTGACGCACTTCCGTTCACCGCTCCAGGCGAGCGAGCCCTGTTCCAGATAGGTTTTGGCGAGGTCCACGGAAACGGCTTCGCGCTTGGGTTCTTCAGCAGATGGCCTGGAGATTGTGATCTGTTCAAACTTGTACTGGTAGTCTTCAGCCGCAGCGTGATTCAACGACAGAAGGAGGCACAGCGCCGCCAGAGGAGAAACGCAACGCACGAGTTTCGTGAAAGCAGTCTTTGGATTCATCGCAGACCCTTCGTAAAAAAGTGACAGACAATCGTAGGCGGAAAGAGGGAAGTCGCCGTTGATGGGCGGGTGGCAGGCGGGAGATTACAAGCGGCGGTTTTTCAGAAGTCAGCTCCGGCAGGCAGCAATTCCTGCCGGTCCGCGCGGCGGATTCACGGATTGGAACCAAAAGCTGTATCGATCACAACGATTCTGTGCAATCTACTACCCAAATCCGTCGATGGATACACAGGACGAATGGGACGCGCCGAATTCAGGCACCTTCGTCATCGGGAGCCATCTGGCCAGCCGAACTGTCACTGCTGAACTAAGGTAGACAACCGTGAAGACATCCTCAGGACGACCCGGACTTCTGCTGTCACTTGCTGCTGCCGTAGCCTCAAGTGCGCTCTTCACCGGCTGCCAGACTACGATTGGTGGGCAGACGCTGCCGTCACCAGACTATCTGACGGACGATGTGCAGTACTTCCCGGCCGGGCCAGAGAATAAGCTGACGAATCAAATTGAAGCCGCCAAGAAGCAGGCTGCCGAAAAGAAAAAGATCGAGCAAGGCTTCTGAGCCAGGCATCTTTCGTTTGCGTCACGTTTCTAACGCGGCGTCAAGAAAAGAATCATCAATGGGGCATGCTGCTTTCGTTAAAGGCAACGTGCCCCTTTTGCTTTTCGCTTTGCTGCCTGGTTGCACACGCGAGCCCGCCTGCGCCAGATCAATCCCGGTGGTTAATGGGCTTCAGTACGCCGAGTAGCTACGCCGCGACTTCTGCGGCCGTGACCACTATCCAAACAACTCCATGATGGGTTTGCCGGTCGTCAGAGAACGAGAAATCCCACTGGCGTCCAATGGATCGTTGATCGGGATATCCAATGCGTGATAAATCGTCGCGGCCAGTTCTTCGGGGCGAACGGGCTTGCTTATTGGATGTTCGCCGTACTTGTTCGACTTGCCGTAAACCTGTCCGCCAGCGATGCCTGCTCCGGCGATGATTGACGAAAAGCACTGAGGCCAGTGCTGCCGGCCCGGTGGATCCTGCTTTAACACGTATGGCGTACGTCCGAATTCGCCTGTCACCACCAACAACGTGTTGTCCAACAGACCACGCTCTTTGAGGTCGGAAATCAGGGCTGATAAGGCCTGATCCAATCGCGGCAGACAGAATCCCATGCCATACGAACCATTTCCAAAGGCATTGCCCATGCCCATGTTGCCGCCGTGCATATCCCAACTGCTGCTCGGTGGGCCGGCTTTGTCGTGTTCAGCCTGACCGGTCCAGCCATTAACCGTCACAAAGCGAACTCCGGCCTCGACCATGCGGCGAGCCAGCAATAGATTCTGACCAAGCGGATGCATGCCGTATCGTTCACGAACTTCGATCGGTTCACGAGTCAAATCGAAGGCCAGGCGTCCTTCTGATCTTGTCATCGCATCGTAGGTTTTTTCGCGGAGATCGGACCAATCCTTCACCTGCTTGTCTCTGTCCAGTCGGCTGGAGTCCAGACGACTCAGTAGCCACTTGCGATCGCCAAAACGTTTTTCATCGTACGTTTCATAAATCTGCGGTGGCTTGAAATCAGGCATTGCCGGATGATTCGTTTCTGACCCCACAAACACCGGCGCGTAGGCCGAACCGAGATAGCCGCCCAGCCCGATATTCGGCGCACAAAAGACGGGTGGCCCGACACACTTGATGAGCCATGCGTTGGAAACAAAATTACGAGTACTCGGTTTGTGCTTCGCGACGAATGAACCAAGATAAGGTTTCTCGTCAGAGACCCCCTGTTGCACTCGTTTTTCTGATTGTCCACTGAGCAGATTATGCATCGCATCAAAGTGGTTACTGATCGAACCGGGATGAGACATCGAATTGATCAGAGTAAAATGATCCGTCAGCTTCGCCAGTTGAGTATGCATCTCATTGATCTGCATGCCCGGCACTTTGGTCGCGATCGGCTGATAGGGTCCTCGATAATCCAGGGGAGCTTCCGGCTTCATGTCCCATGTATCAACATGGCTTGGGCCACCGCAGAGCAAAACAAAGATACAGGATTTCTCTGCCGCGACGGCCTTCCCGGAAGCGTCAACCTTGTCGGCCCCCATTACGACGCCGGGCATTCCGAGACTCATCGTCCCCAGCCCACTCGCGATCAATGCTTGACGCCGATTCAACTGGAATTCATTCATGCGAAGTCCCCAAACTGAAAGCGTTGACTTGAATGAGAAGGCCTGCGTCAGATCGCAGAGCAAAGAGAATCTCTAGCAGCATGTTGAATGTCGACTGGTGTCGACAGAGGCAACGTTGAGTACTGGAGAATCGTCCGGCAAACCGAGGCCTGCCTGATTCCGGAAATCTTTACCAAAAATCGTGAGCCCAGAGCATAACACGCGGAACTTCGCTCGGTAAGTGTATTCCGCCATTTCACCTGCACTCAGTACGATGCCGAACTCGCCCGGAACTCAGACCTTGAATCAGACAACACGAACATTGTCGGTTGAGTAACTCTCAATTCCGTGCCCGGGCATCAATCAAACGAGATCCCTTTCGGTGCTGCGGCGGCGTTGCTGATCGACTGAGCCTGAGCATTCTGGCTCAAATCGCAGCTTTTCAAATGCAATCCGTCAACCCATTCCTTGATGCGAACTCCGATGTCAAAGTCCTTGATTAAGACATTCTGCATCTGCACATTCGAAACCGCTGTGATAAACATTCCCAGCGACTTCGCGGATCCGTCGCCTCTTAACTGGCTGTTGCGAATAACGACGCCATTAAGCCCTGGCTGAGCAGGATCCAGTTGCATCTGATAACCATGCGACAGGCTGGATCGATACACGTTATCCGACAAGCCATTCAGCACCATGCCGATGCGAAATGCTTTGTCGATGGAGAGTCCGTCGATTTCGTAACCAGTATGGGCCAGCGATCGAAGTTCTTTCGGAGCGAATTCGAAACCGCAGTCTCCGCCAAAGATAGCAACACCGGCTGCTGCCGATGCGACATGCACCCGATGAATGCGAATGTTGTAGCAGGCCGAGCATCGAACTCCGGCATCGTTGGCATCGACGTTTCGGGTCAGGTTTCCGATCGTGATATCCTCGACCAGAATGTCATGAGGATGCGTGGAATAGATCTCGTGCTTTTCCCACAGCTCGCGCATAAGTGGAATCGTCTCATCGGCCGTGGTCATCTTTCCGACGCTGCCCCAGTCCATGCCGATTCCCAGCAAGGCTTCTTTCGAATCCAGAATATGAACTCGCCGAATTACGCCGAAGCACCCTTCCGACATCACTTGAATCGCGGACGCCGCGAAGGGCTGGTCGATCGTCATGTCTTCGATGGACCAGTGTTCAATCTTCGAAAAGTAACCAGGCTTATCGGGAGTTCCTCCATCATCGTACGGAGCACCAATGCTGATCGCAGAATGCCAGATTCCCTGTGAGCCTTTGTTTTCGCTGCGAACAACACGAATGGTGCCATTGCGAATCCCGGAATGGTTCGACAAACGCACGCCATGCGAATTGGAGCGAAGATCCAGCAGCAGTGTTGCGCCGTTGAGATCCAGAATGATGCCTTCCGGAATCAGCAGAGCATGTCGCGAAATCTCCTCACCGACTTTTGACTCCTGCACCAGGCACGTCAATTCGGCTGACTGTCGGACTCGCAAGGTGCACGACGTTTTCGCATGCTCGTTCAACGCGAGTTGCAGTTCTGTGCCGTTAATCACATCAACGACTTTCAAAGAACCTTGTTCTGATTCGTCGGCCACACAAACTGTGGAGGCCAGGATCACACAAAGTGCAATGATAAACGCGCGCAGCACTCCGACTGTCATTGCCGTGATCGATCGCATGGATTCTAACCCTCGCCAGAGACAAGAAGCTTCTTTGGCGGGTATTCATCCGGTACGCGCCGCTTTCAGCATATCCATCCGGAATACAGATGGAAACCGCGTGCGTTACTGCATGCTGTGATAATGCAACGAATGTCGGTGATTCATTGGCACGAATCAGAAAATTATGGAACGACCAGTTTAGATATCGGAATGAACAATCTATTCGAGAACGGAGACTCTGCATGGCAACAAACAAACTGAAACGGACAGAACTGGACGTGTTGAATCATGCAGCGGAATGCCCGCGAAAGATGGCCCATACTCCTCGGTTACGGTTGGTGCAAAGAGTCAAATCTGTCAAAGCCTGGCTGCCGATTATTCGCTGTGTACTTCGCAGCCAGGCTGACGAGCCGGCATTCTAAAAGTCCCATGCCAGTCGAGTGCCAAAGCCTTGTGTCTCTCCTCCCCCGGGACCGGCCTGTGCATCACGGATCGTATAGATATAGTTGTTCTGGATCTTCAGATTTGGGTTCAGGAACCAGTTCAGGCCGAGGGTGACGTCTTCCAGTTGACCGCCATCGAGTAACCCGTCAATCAGGTTGACCTTGGAGTATCGAGCACCCACCTGCCATGCACCAAGGCTTCCACAATCGCCATAATTATTATGAGGAACAACTCGCCCGAAGACACCGGTTTTCTTCTCATAGTCACGATGTTCGCCGGACAGGAAGTACAGGGCTTCTGCATACCATCCGTACATGGTGACATCGCCAAACGCAGTGTTTTGATCCTGACTGACGCAATACTCGGCTTCAAGAAGCAGCGAATCCAACTGCAGCGCGGATTCAAAGTTCAGCATATCTGTTTGTGTTGACGTGAAGCTGCCTGTGTCAGCCAGCACCGGATTCAAAGAACCCGGACCATTTCGCAGCGACCCACGAGCGCGGTATCGTTGCGTTCCGTTATTCGGATCACGAATACTGCCCGACAGACCTACGTGAGCCAGATACCGGCCCTCTTCTTCATACCACGGCAAATATGTTGCACGGCTTGTCCACGCGTATTCCCCTTCACCCAACCCATAGCCAAAGACGTTCGTCGTATTCTTGAAGAATCCTGTTGACCAGGTACCGTTCTCTTCATCCCAGTTATCAAAGAACAGGACGCCGGGAGTAAAGCCGTTATTGAACGGACCATAGAACACATCCTGGTTATGGGATCGCTCCATAAAGTTCAGATATCGGCTGCTGTGAAGGTGCTCCAAACCGATTGGCTCTTTCACGTTACCAACTCGCATGTTGCCAACCAGAGGAATTTCTCGAAACGTCATCCAAAGGTCCGTTGGAGCCGGAACACCAATCACGTTTCGTTCAGATGGAATATTCCCTGGTGCCGGAGCTCCAGGGTCATCGCTAACGGTGTTCACAAAGTCAAATTCGGCACACCAGTCGATTGTCTCATACATCGTGCCATCTGCTCTTATTCGAGCACGGCGGAAATAAAGAGCATCCTGATCAGCGATCGCAGCGCCACCAGGACCAGTTCCGGCATAGAACGCGGGATCATTCTGGAGAAAGACGGAATCGAGCTGGACTCGACCTCCCACATGGTATTTGAATTTCTTGTCTTTTGTAGACGCTTCAAAACCATTGTTCCACTTGGCAGAGAATGAATGTGGATCATCGGCCTTCTTGTCAGCTTTGCCATTCACTTCCTGGCCGAGTTGAGACACCTGGCCCACGATCTCTTCGTCAGACTTCTTCATCGCTTCCAGGTCGGAGCGAAGCTGGTCGTTCTCCTGTTCGATGGCATCCAGTCGCGACTTAAGATCTGCAAGATCATCAGCCATAACAGGGGCAACCCCGGCTGACAGGAGTGCTCCAAGAACAAACGTTCGCCACCGTAGTCTGGCCATTCTATTCACCTCGGCAAATTGGTTTCCATTCCAATGCAGGGTTCGCCTCAACTCATGAGGCCGAGCAGGATGGTGGTCTATTATGGATAGTCCGATTTCTCCAAACCTACCGATTCACCCAGAACCACCCGCTCTTCGCATTCACCCCTGACTATGCATTTTCGTATCGGTTGATTAAGTTTGTTCAGGGTCCACTGCCGCTGGATTCTTAACAATCGGCGGGTGCCACCCCCTCGACAAAAACGTTCACTCCGGCAAATCAAGCCATACGCGGCAAGCGGATAATTAACAATCCCCTACGACTCTCACACGCCGGCAATATTGCCTTAACAGATCAGCTTCTTTAACACACGAAGATATCACAACAGACACACTCGGAAGCACTTCGACCTTCCTGAGGTTCAGGACCTTAACAAACGCCATGAATCCCCTTCCGGCGTATCGTTCTGCAATTCCGAGAGCACCAATCCCGTGGACACCGGCCCTGTCGGGATTTTTCGTCGGGTGTTCGGATGGGCCTGAACTTGGAGTTGTCACCGGCAAAGTGATCCAACAGGGAAAGCCCATTCCGTTTGCCTATGTCGAGTTCCAGCCGATCGATCCCCCCAGAACGTACGGCGCGGCGTATACGCAGGCGGATGGGACGTACAATATTCGGTTCACGGAAGATAAAGACGGTGCTCTTGTCGGGAAGCACAAAGTCACAGTTCGCACTGCGGCTGTCGACGAGAATCAGGTTGAAGACAAGACCACGGGCTTGATGGTCACTCCGGAACTGCCGGAAGGCTATCAGGCCAAGCTTTCACTGGAATACAATCGTGAAGTAAAGCCTGGTGCAAATGAAATTGTGTTTGACCTCGCGGAAGGGACACCAGCTTCCGGCGGTTAGTTGATAGGGTCGTTGAGTTCAATAGTTTGATTTCCATTGAGGATTGTGTGTACGCATGAAAAGTTTGACTGGTTTGGCATCTCTGCTGCTCGTGACAATCGCGAGTTGCAACATCATGATGGCTGCGGAGGCACGCCCGAACATTGTGATCATCGTGGCCGACGATCTCGGCTACGGAGACCTTGGCTATCTTGGTGGCAAAGACATTCCGACTCCCCATGTGGACCAGCTTGCCACCGAAGGTGTCCGTTTTACCTCAGGATATGTTTCCGGCCCCTATTGTAGTCCAACTCGAGCAGGCCTGCTGACGGGCAAGTATCAGCAGCGGTTCGGACACGAGTTCAATCCGGGACAGGGACCAAACGCGGCGGAGATTGGGCTCAGCCTGAAAGAAACGACGATCGCGAATCGTCTGAAGTCAGCAGGTTACGCCACAGGACTCGTCGGCAAGTGGCATCTTGGAAACGCGGAGAAGTTCCGACCTCAACAACGAGGCTACGATGAGTTCTTCGGCTTCCTCGGTGGTGCTCATCCCTACTTCACTGAAGAAGGACAAGCCCCAATCTATCGAGGCAACGAAGAAATTCAAGAACCAGAATACCTGACGGACGCTTTCGCTCGCGAAGCCGTTTCATTCATTGATCGACACAAAGAGAAGCCATTCTTTCTGCAACTGACATTCAATGCCGTGCATACCCCAATGCACTCCAAGCCGGAACATCAGCAGAAGTTTGCATCGATCGAAAATGAAACTCGCCGCAACTATGCTGGCATGCTGTTCTCGCTGGATGAGAGTGTCGGCAAGGTTGTTGAGGCCTTGAAGAAAGCCGGCGTTCGTGAGAATACTCTGATTGCCTTTATCAGTGACAATGGTGGACCTACGGTGAATGGTTCTTCCAACGGAGCGTTTCGAGGACAAAAAGCAACGACGTGGGAAGGCGGGGTTCGCGTCCCCTTCTTTCTGAATTGGCCCGCGCAACTCAAATCAGCTGAATATCATCAGCCGGTTATTCAACTGGACCTGCTGCCAACGATTCTGGCCAGCGTCGAATCTCCTGTCGCAGCGGAAGAAAAACTGGATGGCGTGAACCTGTTGCCGTATGTCAAAGGCGAGGTCACCGGTGCACCGCACGAATCCCTATATTGGCGATTCGGTCAACAGACGGCGATTCGTCACGGCGACTGGAAGCTGGTTAAAGCCAATGGAATCGACAAGCCCGCCTTGTTCAACCTGAAGGATGATATCGGGGAACAAAACGACAAAGCTGCCAGCGAACCGGAAGTCTTTGCGAAGCTGCAGAAGACATGGGACGAATGGAATGCAACTCTTGTCGAACCTGCCTGGAAACCAGCCGCTCAGCAGGGCGGTAAGGGGAAGGGCAAAGGAAAAGCCAAGAAGCAGAACTAGCCATTGAACTCGACACATTCTGCCAGCATCAAATGCTGGCAGAATGTGCTCTGCCATGATTCAGGATGAGAACAATGACATCAAAGTCAGTATTGCCGGAAGATTTCTGCGATTCATCCTGTTCATCTGTTTCGTCGCAATGGGCCGGCCGGTTGGCCTCAGGCGAATCGAAATGGTATGCCGCCATGGTTGGTGGGAGCTTCGGCAACGCATGACTGAAGCAATAAAGTCCATTACAGTAATTAGCCCCAACGGCCAGCCGGTGAATCTGCTAAATCTGAAAACCCAATCCTCATGAAGAAACTCTCCCTCTTTCGATTGTTTCAAATCGTGCTGTCCTCGTTGGCGATGATAAGCCACGCCTCAGCAACGGAGCCCCTTCCGGGAACTGCTGATCTTGTCGCAAATTGGCATCAATGGCGAGGGCCAGCCGGGAATGGGAAAGCACCCGATTCTGCTACTCCGCCGGTCAGTTGGGATGCAGCAAAGAATGTGAAATGGGTTGCGGAAATTCCCGGCAAAGGATCAGCCACGCCCGTCGTTTGGGGCAATCAGATCTTTATCCTGTCGGCAGAAGAGACCGAGCGCAAGGCAGAAACACCGCCGACCAAACGTGCGGATTCCAAGACGGAACCTCCGGGTGTCTACTATCGTTTTCTGGTGACAAGTATTGACCGCACCAGTGGCAAAGTGCTGTGGCAAAAAGTGGCCACTGAGCAGGTGCCTCACGAAGGCCATCACCCAACTCATACGTATGCGGCCAGTTCGCCGACCACAGATGGCGAAAGGTTGTACGCTTCGTTCGGATCCAGAGGCTTGTTCGCGTATACGCTGCAGGGAGAACTCATCTGGCAGATCGATCTCGGTGACATGAACACTCGCTTCGGCTGGGGCGAAACCGTTACTCCGGCACTGGCGGAGGATGCGTTGATCGTGAACTGGGATCAGGAAGAAAATAGTTTCATTGTCGCATTGGATGCGAAAACCGGTGAAGAACGATGGCGAAAGTCACGCGAAGGAGAAGTTACCTCATGGAATACGCCACTGATTACGAAAGTCGGCGATAAGACATTGGCGATCGTCAACGGTACTGGCAAATCACGGGCTTACGACGTTGCGAATGGAGATGTACTGTGGGAATGCGGCGGGCAGACGATCAACGCAATTCCGTCCCCCGTGCGATTCGAAGATTTCGTGGTCTGCATGAGTGGCTACAAGGGTGCCGCTGCGTTTGCAATCCCACTAAACTCGAACGGTGACATCTCAGGTTCTAATGCATTCGCGTGGACTCATCATGCCGACACGCCCTATGTTCCGTCGCCAACAGTCAGCGGAAATCGGCTCTACTTCACGGGCGGCAATAATGACATCCTCACGGTGCTGGATCTGAAATCCGGAAAGCCACTGGTTGAGAAGCAGCGACTCGGTATTGGCAACACATATGCTTCCCCACTGGCCGCGAATGGCAAGGTTTATTTCATCGGTCGAGAAGGCACGTCAGTAGTCATCAGTGATGGTCCCGAAGCCACGGTGCTTTCGAAGAACGTGATCGCAGATACTTTCGATGCGTCACCGGTTGCGGTTGGAAAGCAATTGCTGCTCCGGAGCTGGACAAAGCTCTACTCCATTCAGGAGTGAATGCTGTTGAAGTGCACCCTTATACGGTGTGGCAACACCCAGACGGGCCTGTGTACTGCTCTTTTCACCTTACCGTTCAAAGGCAATCCCCGGGCACCATCGTGTTGAGATCGTGCCTTTCGGGCCTGAAACCGACGACAACGGCAAGCCCGTCGCAGGAACAGTCATTGTGACGATACCGGCCAGGTATTCCCGGTCGGGAAGCCTGACGGCGAACGTACAATCAGGGAGTAACAGCATGGACTTTGCTCTGGATTCGAAAAGGGCTGTCCGCGTTCTGCCATAGCGAAGCCATATCGAAGTTTCTCCTGTTCCGTATGGTCGAAGTCGTTCGTCGACCGATTCGAAGGGGCAAGTCTCCAAGCGGTCGGTCAAAGGGGCTTGTTCGACGAATTCTCGGGACAACACGGAATTCGGGGAATTGGGGCAGGCTTTGTGCCCGCATTGCTTGATCGTGTCCTCGGTCGTGATGTACAACAAGTGCACGACGAAGAGGCGCTGGTAATAGCGCGTTGATTGTCGCTGCTGAACGGAATCACCCTTTTGAATCGGTTGCAATTGCATTAACTCTCAGAGTTCCTGCGAAGTTGTAAGCGACTGAAAACACTGTCGTAGATTTGCTCCTTGTCAGTAGAGAGCGTTATCTGTTGACGGATTCAATTCCGAGACAGGCTCCCAGGATTTTTGTGCAGGCGGTGAGGCGTCCACGCTATGAGCCGCAATGTGTCGTCCTTCGTGTGATCCTTCAGATCGGTTTTCCGCCGCTCGAAGATCGCGTCCGTCCAGTTAGCGCCAATGATTGGCGTTTGCATTTTCTGCGACAACGATGCGGCCTCAGATCAACACGCCCTCTGGACGACTTTTGCGAATTTGCATTTTGACATCGAGCAGTTGGCTCGCGGTCGGAATGTGATTGACGGCCCTCTGAATGACGAAAGTCGTGTTGATGTCAGATAATCTCCTGCAACGGAGCGTAACCACCTCGGTCGCGCGCAATCTTGCGAACACCACCAAGACATCTCCCAAAATGATGTCGATCACACCGCGATGGCTACTCAGCCTGCTGCCGTGGGTGCATGTCGAAGGTGGAACGTATCGCGTCAATCGCACCAAGGTGGAACTCAGCAAGGCCGAACGTATTGCTGTGGAATTACTGAATGGTGATCCGACGTTGTCGCCGGATTCACTCCGCAGCGTTCCGCTTTTCTCCGGTCTGCCAACGGCCATCACCTCGCGAATGACAACTCGGTTTCGCACCGAGCAGGTTTCAATGGGGAATAAGCTGGTCGTCGAAGGCGAAGACGGCAACAAGTTCTTCATCATCGCTCAGGGACAAGTCGAAGTCCTCAGCAAAGGTGTGCATGGCAGTGATCTCCGCATCGCGCTGCTGACCGATGGAGAATTCTTTGGCGAAACTGATCTGGTCTCCGACAAACCGTCCGATGTTACTATTCGTACACTGACGCCTTGTATCTTCCTGTCATTGTCTCGCCGCGATCTTGATGCAGTGCTGCGAGAAATCCCGAACTTCAATGCAGACTTTGAACGAGCCATCGCGGAGCATCTCGAGCTGAAGTCCGCGGTGAATCGTTACGGCGAACGTAATATCGATCTCGTGTCAGGCTTTGCCGAGAACGTCGAGATCCCGGAGACGTTTGTCGACTATTCACCGGAGCCGCGCGAGTACTCGCTGTCTTCCGTTCAAACCGTGGTTCGCGTTCATACACGTGTCTCGGATCTCTATAACGGTCCGTACAATCAGCTCGAAGAGCAGATGCGCCTGACGATCGAAGGAATCAAAGAACGGCAGGAATGGGAGCTGATCAACAATAAGAAGTTCGGGCTGATTCATTCGGTCGATCCAGCAATGCGAATTAGTACTCGCTACGGCGCGCCGACGCCGGATGATCTGGATGAACTGCTGGCACTGGTCTGGAAGAAACCGGCTTTCTTCCTTGCTCACCCGAAAGCCATTGCGGCGTTTGAACGCGAATGCACGTGGCGAGGCGTCCCTCCGGTCACGATGAATCTGTTTGGAACTCCGGTAATGATGTGGCGTGGCGTTCCGATTGTGCCCTGCGACAAACTCGAGATGAAGAGCCGCTATCAATCCAATCAATGGTTTGGAACCACCAGCATTCTGTTGCTGCGAATTGGTGAAGCCGATCAGGGAGTGGTCGGTCTGCATCAGCTGGGCATTCCCGGTGAGATTATGCCGAGCTTGTCTGCTCGCCTGATGGGCCTCGATAGCCTTGGAGTCGCTTCCTACCTGTTGACGACGTACTTCTCGGCAGCTGTCCTGACTGATGATGCGCTCGCTGTGCTGGAGAATGTCGAAGTCGGGTTCTATCACGATTATGAAAACCGA
>CAIXQV010000381.1 GCA_903921605.1 uncultured Planctomycetaceae bacterium
GACATACCGGCTCGATATTGTCACTGACCTTCTCAAACGATGAGGCTCGGCTTGTGTCGGGCGGAGATGATCGGACGCTGCGAATCTGGGACTTGCGCAACGCTGCGGCACCGGAGCTGAAGAAGATCGAAGGTCTGGCGGCCAACGTCACGGCAGTAGGCAGCAACGCCGATGGAAGTCAGGTGCTGGCCGGTTTTGCAGATAATGGTCTCAAGCTGTTCAACACGGCCGACGGAATGGTATTGAAGGAGTTTGCTGGTCATTCGGCAAGCATTGCTGCGGCGGGGTTCTGGAATAATCAGCCGTATTCGGTTGGTCTCGATTCAACCGTTCGCTTCTGGAATGCGGCGGATGGGACACAGACTCGCGCATTCAGTCTGCCAGCTGCACCGACGGCCGTTACTGTTTCGAATGATGGGCAGCGGATGGCATTTGGGGGCGCAGATAATCAGGTTCGGATTTATCAAACCGATAATGGCGGTGTGTTGCAAACTCTGCAGGGCTTCGCGGCGGCGGCGACAGGGCTCAACTTTTCCGCGGACGCTCAGCTGTTGTCGGTCGTCAATGTTGATGGCCGCGTCTCCATCTTCAATGCCGCAACGGGGCGGCTTCGCGAAGCCTTTATTGATCCCAAAGTAAAGTCGGCACTATTCACTGCCAATGCGACGGGCGTGTTCGTGACGCGGGTCGGGGATGGAATGGCTTCAGAGCCGATGCGATTCCTGCAGCATCTGGACGGCAGCACGCAACCGATTCGAGCAACGGCGTTTCATCCGAACAATCAGACGGTTTACGTCGCGGTCGCTGATGGGGCTCTTCGAGGTCATTCCGTGCAGAATGGCCAGGCAACGTTTTCGGCGAGCCATGGGGCGGCGATCAATGACCTCGCGATCTCGATGGATGGGCAGGTTCTGGCTACGGCTGGTGATAACAACGTGGTGAGACTTTGGAATGCGTCCGGAGCAGCCGTCGCCCCGCAACAACTGGCCGGATTCACCGGGCCGGTTCGGCGAGTTGCCTTCTCAGCAGATGCCAAGCAGATTTTGGCCGTCGCCGATGGTGAAAAGCCGACTGCTCAACTGCACGACTTGCCGACCGGAACCTTGTTGCAAAAGTTTTCCGGGCATGCCGGAATCGCTGCGGGATGCGTGCTGCTGCCACCAGTGATGGATGCTGTTTCACAAATCCCGGGAACGATGGCACTGACGGCATCACCCAACGGAGTTTATCAGTGGAACGTAGCGTCATGGAAACAGATTGCAGGCCACAACGGAATCATCACATCGCTGGCTCAAGTGCCCAAGACGGCTCGCCAGGTGTTCTCAGGAAGTCTCGACAACACGATTCGACGCTGGAATCTGGACAATGGCCAGGCGATGCAGCAGTACAACCATGGTGGAGCGGTGCATGCGATCGCGGTGTCTCCGGAAGTCGATCGGATTGCATCGGCCAGTGATAATCGCACGGCCAAGTTGTTCAACATTAACGGACAGCAGATCGCGGAACTCCGCAGCGATCTCCGCCGCCGGATTGCCCTAACGAGAGCTCAACAGTTCGAAGCCGCCTCGAATACTCGTCTGAATGTCGCGAAGCAGCAGGCCGATGTCGCGGAAAAAGATTTGCCAGTGAAGACTGCGGCAGAGAAAGCACTCGCCGACATGCTGGCCACGGCGACGGCCGACGTGCAGACGAAGAAGACAGCCATGGAAACGACGTTTACAGAGAAGACCGTGGCAGAGAAAGCCGCGATTGATGCATCCTCCGCCGCCAAGACCGCGATGACCGCAAAGTCCATGGCAGAGCAATCAGCGAAGGATGCCGCGGCGGCAGTGACTGTGGTTCAGGCGAAGCTGACTCGATTAACGCAGGCGTCAAACGCGGAGCCACAGAATGAGAGTCTGAAACAGAAAGTCGCTGCGGCCCAGACGGAAATGGAAGCGGCCACCACGAAGTCGAGACAGATGGCCGCTGCCGTGCAGGCCCCGACGGATGTAGCCACTCAGATGGCAACGCTGGCCAATGACGCGGCGAAGAAACTGGAAACTGTCCAGAAACCTTACAACGATGCAGTGGCTGCATTGAAGACCGCCGAGGCTGCTCAGAATCTGTTGTCGCAGCAGCAAGCCCTGGCGGCGAAAGAACTGCAGAATGCGACGGAGCTGGTTCCCATCCGGAAGGACGCTGTGACTCGTGCGGAAGCGTTGCTGGCCGAAGCCAAAGCGGCCGTCGAGGCGGCGAATAAGTCTCTGCAGGAATCTGATCTGCCGCAGCGCAGTGTGGCGTTTTCTCCGGATGGCAGTGTGCTCGTAACGAGCGGTGACTTTGGAAGCCTGCACACGTGGGACGGCAAAACTGGTGGAGCCATTGGTTCATTCGCCGGTCACACGGGTCCGGTGAAGTCCGTGACGTTTCTGGATGATAAGACGTTAGCGTCGGCATCGGACGATCAGTCGATTCGAATTTGGGACGCAAATCCGGGCTGGATTCTGGAACGGACAATTGGCAGTCAGGATGATTCAACCACGATTGCTCATCGAGTCACCGCGGTGGACTTTTCAGCGGACTCGTCGCAGATCCTGATCGCTGGTGGCATTCCTTCTCGACGAGGTGAGTTGCAGGTCTTCAACACCGTGGACGGAAGTCGCACGTTCTCTTTGCCACAGGCGCATGATGATGTGATTTATGCGGCCCGATTTTCTCCGGACGGCAAGCGGATCGCGTCGGGCGGCGCGGACAAGTATTTGCGAACATTTGATGTCGCCAGTAGCCAGCAGATTCGACGGTTTGAGGGGCATACCAGTTATGTGCTGGGAGTGGCTTGGAAGCGAGACGGACAACTGCTGGCTTCCGCCGGAGCTGATAGCACGGTCAAAGTCTGGAATGCAGAGACGGGCGATCAGCAACGAACAATCGAAACGTTCCGACGTCATGTGACCGCTGTGCAGTTCATCGGTGAGACCGACAATATTGTGACCTCATGCGGTGATAAGCAGATGCGAATTCACAACGCTGCAAATGGTGGCGAGGTGAGAATCTTCAATACTCCAACTTCCTGGCTGCATACGGTAGGGGCAACTCCTGACAATGCTGTCGCGGCGGCTGGCGATGCTAACGGAAACGTGTACTTGTGGAACGGAAACAACGGGCAGCAGCTCAGAGTGCTCGGGGTGCAGCCGACTGAGAAGTGAAGGCAATCTCCGGAGTGATACCAGACGCTATCGTGACGCGGCTGCTCAGTAGCCATATGCACGGGGCTCGCAGAACTCTATTGCTTGCAACGTGAACGATCAGAACCGAACGAAGCTCGGGTTGTTTTCTGCGATTCGCTGCGGAGCAACGGCGTGCCGACCGACCCATGATGGAAACGCAGCGGCGATTGTTACGAAGTCCGCTCGAGACTGGCCGCCGCAGCAGTTCTCCAGGAGCAGTACTCTAAGTGCATGGCACCGGACCTGTCCTCTGGTGCCGGGCCCGTCAACTCAAGACTTCCTTTACAACTCGCGCCGGCAGCACTCCTGTGAGTCGAAAATCGAGACCCTGAGCCCGCACGGTCAGTCTTTCGTGGGGAATTCCCAGTTGATGCAACAGGGTGGCATGGATATCCCGCACAGGCACGGCCTGATCGACTGGCCCAAATCCGAACTCGTCCGTTTCGCCAAATGAGACGCCCGGCTTGAAGCCACCGCCGGCAAACCACATCGTAAACGCATCGATGTGATGATTCCGGCCGGTAGATTCGCGGACTTCGCCCATTGGCGTTCGCCCAAACTCACCTCCCCAGATCACGATCGTGTCTTCCAGCAGCCCGCGTTGCTCCAGATCGCGAATCAGCGCCATGCAGGGCTGATCGATATCGCGGCTGACCGACG
Source organism: uncultured Planctomycetaceae bacterium (assembly GCA_903921605.1). The sequence continues at coordinate 3,870 of CAIXQV010000381.1, forward strand.
GCAGGTGCTCTTCGAGGTTCTCTGTGGGTCCGCCGTGATGATCCCAGTTCGTATGATAAAGCTGTACGAACCGCACACCACGTTCAGCAAGTCTGCGAGCGAGCAGACAATTGCGGGCGAAGCTGGATTCTCCAGGATCTTTGATACCGTACAGATCCAGAGTCTCTTTGGTTTCTCCTGCCGTATCCATCAGTTCCGGCGCGCTGGTCTGCATTCGATAGGCCATCTCATAGGCGTTGATCCGAGTCGCGATCTCGCCATCACCGGTCAGAGCCAGTCGCTGCGCATTCAGTTCTCGAACCGCTCGGAAGACATCATCCTGCTGCTCGGTCGTAACCACGGTCGGTGTGGTCAGATTCAGAATCGGCTCCCCCTTATTTCGCAACGGAACGCCCTGATAAGTCGTCGGCAGCATCCCGCTGCTCCACAACACAGAACCTCCGCGCGGTCCGCGAGGTCCGCTTTGCAGCACGACGAATCCTGGCAGGTCTGTGCTTTCACTGCCCAGCCCATAAGTCAGCCATGAACCCAGGCTGGGCCGACCGAATTGTCCGCTGCCCGTGTTCATGAACAGCTTCGCCGGGGCGTGATTGAACAGATCGGTTTTGCACGTTTTGATGAACGTCAGCTTGTCCACAATGCTGGCCGTGTGAGGCAAGACATCACTGACCCATGCACCACAGTCACCATGCTGTCGGAACTGCCGACGAGTTCCCAGGAGATTGGTTCGATGGCTGCTGTTCATGAACGCAAACCGTTTGCCTTCCAGAAAACTCTGAGGCATCGGTTCACCGCTGAGCTTATTCAGCATGGGCTTGTGATCGAACATATCCAGCTGCGAGGGCCCGCCCGCCATAAACAGAAAGATCACCCGCTTCGCCCGCGCTGGAAACGGTGGTGCCTTTGCAGCCATCGCTCCTGACTGTTGCTCCGTCGGCGCAGCGGTGGACGATCCAGCCATCAGACTGGCCAGGGCCATCGAACCGACGCCCATGCCGCATTCGCCGAAAAAATGACGGCGAGTTTGATTCTTTAACTCATTTTCGGTCTGCATGATCTCACCTTCCCAGTCACTCGCGTGTTACCGTTTCGTCCAGATTCAGCAACACTCTCGCTGCACTCAGAGTGTCCAGCGTCTTCAAAACAGCAACCTCTTCCAGAGACGGAAGTCGACTTGTGCAGCGTCGAAACGCGGTCTCAAGCCCATCCTGCTGAATGATCTTTGCCAGAGCTTCCGCAAACTCGACGAACGCAGTGTCGTTCATCAAAGCCAAAGCCTGAAGCGGTGTGTTGCTGCGAACGCGACGAGTACACGTGCTGTAGCCATCCGGCGCATCAAATACGCTCATAGAAGGAGGCGGCGTGGCACGATACACGAACGTATAAAATCCCCGCCGATAACGATCTTCGCCTGCACTGACTTTCCATTCCCGATTCGCCTGCCCCAGCGACATTACGCCCTGAGGAATCGGCGGATACACGGGTGGACCACCCATCTTTCCGGACAGCAATCCGCTGGCGGATAAACTGACGTCACGAACAATCTCGGCGTCCAGTCGCAGCCGCCGCTGTCGCGCCAGCAGATAATTGTCCGGATCCTTTTCTGCGAGATCCGCCCGCACATGCGAACTCTGACGGTACGTTCCGGACATCACGATCTGCCGATGCAGTTGCTTCAGACTCCAGCCCTTCTCCATGAAGTCGACGGCCAGCCAGTCCAGCAGCTCGGGATGAGTCGGCATGGAGCCCTGCAGACCGAAGTCGTTGTCTGTCTCCACAATCCCCCGGCCGAAGTACTGTTGCCAGACTCGATTTACGATCACTCGAGCTGTCAGTGGATTCTCCGACGACACGATCCAGCGAGCCAGATCAAGGCGATTGGGAGAACCAGCCGACGCCTGCAGCGGAGGCAGGGCCGATGGAGTACCGCAGGAGACTTCGTCCGCTGGCCTCGTAAAGTCGCCCTGCGTAAAAACGGTCGATTTCCGGGGACTGGCCATCTCCTTCATCACCAAAGTCGTCACACCTCCGGACAGTACACGCTCAATCTCCTGAGTTCGCGTAACGGATTTCTGAAAAGCCTCATCCGAAAGCCCCGGTCCTGCCGCGAACAAACTTCTGTTCTGAACGGCGTTTCGTTTCGACTTATCGGTTTCCAGTATCTTGACGAGCTCTTTCGAAAGACCACGCCGCTGATCGTCAGTGAGCCCGCTCTCCCACATCGCGATCGCATCAGAAGACGCAGCGACCTGCTCATCCATGATCTGTTCGAGACTCTTCTTTTCCTTCGTCAGCGCTGGGGCATCGATTCCGGAATCGTAAACCGTCAGAGTCGGCTCGTCCTGATTGTTGAAGAACGCAAAGAGCTGGTAGTACTCTTTCTGCAGGATCGGATCAAACTTGTGATCATGGCACTGAGCACATCCGATCGTGAGTCCCATCCAGACCGTGCCCGTGGTAGCAACGCGATCGAAGATGCTGTCGATTCGGAACTGCTCCGGATCAATACCGCCTTCCTGATTGATCTGAGTGTTGCGATGAAAGCCGGTCGCAATACGCTGATCATCGGTGGCTTCCGGCAGCAGGTCGCCCGCCAGTTGTTCAGTCGTAAACTGATCAAACGGCATATCGCGATTCAGGGCATTCACAACCCAGTCACGGTACTTCCAGATCTGTCGTGGAGCATCGACCGAATAGCCATTGCTGTCCGCATAGCGAGCCTGATCCAGCCACCAGCGTCCCCAGCGTTCACCGTGAGCCGGACTTTGCAGAAGCCGATCCACAACCTTTTCATAAGCCGCCTCCGGGTCCGTCTCTGATTCTTTCAGAAAGTCGTCGACTTCTGACAGCGAGGGCGGAAGACCCGTCAGGTCCAGACTGACTCGCCGCAGCAGCGTGATCCGATCGGCCTCTGGCGATGGCTGAAGATTCTTCTCTGCCAGCAGCGCCTTTATTAACAGATCAATCGAGGTCTCAGCGGATTCCGCACTCTGCTGAATGCCCGTTCGATTTATAGGTGACACAGGCAACTCAGCCTTGACCGGCTTCAGGAAGGCCCAGTGCTTTTCATACTTGGCTCCCTGCTCAATCCACGACGAGAGAATGCGAATCTGTTCCTTCGTCAGCCGTTTACCCGTCTCTTCCGGAGGCATCATTTCGCCATGATCCGATGACAGGATCCGACGTATGAGCTCACTTTCTTCCGGACTGCCGGGCTTAATCGCCACTATGCCCGATTCGAGCTTCGCAGCGGCACCTTCCGGAGTGTCGAGCCTGAGCCCGGCTTCGCGAGTCGCATGGTCAAACCCATGACAGGCGAAGCAGTTCTCCGAAAGAATGGCTCGCACATCCCGGTTGTAAAGAATCTCTTCCGCGCAGACAGTTGGCCCGCATGTCAGAAAAATCAGAGCGGCCACCGCAGCAACTTGTGGTGGAGGGCAGAGCATCAGATCACTTCGCCACATGGAACAACCCCATGAACGGTAACAGGGTCAACAGGAAGATCACCGACACCAACAATGCCGGAAATGAACCGAGCCGGAACATTATTCCGGCTCGAGCCTCCGACTGACAAACATCGGCAACACAAACATCTGCAAGACATGAAAACGCCAAACACAAATCTCACTGGCGGGAGATCCCACGAATGAGGTCCGGAAGCTACTTCAGCGGAATGTCACACACGTTATCACCGGCAACAATCGTAAACTCCAGCCCGCTTGTAGCAAGCTGAGTATACTTCTTGTCGAAGGTCGGCGCCGGAGCAGCCTCGTTGCTAACTCCGGCAAGCATTTCATCCGCACTGAGCGATTCGACATCGACGGTGCCCGGTGGTTCCACCAGCACGTTATACGTACCAATCGGAAGTCCATCAAACACCTTTCCCTCCCGATGCCATTCAATGGAATACTTTCCTTCTTCTTTGGTAAATCCGAAGCCAGCATAACCTGTGTCCATCTTCATAAAGATGACCTTGGTTCCGGTGGCAATCTTCTCTCCATTCAGCGTAATCGTTCCGCTGATTTTTCCGATCTCACCGAAATCTGTTCCTCCACAGCCGGGCAGCGACGTCAGCAAAAGCAGAAACCCAACGAACGACACCATTCTGACAGACATTTCTTCATATCCCGTATCGATAAATTGTTTTCAAGGCACTGAAAAAGCCGGGACCACGAACGGAAACACGAGACGCGACACTCGAGTAACTTGTGAAATGGAGTTGACTAATGCCTGAGCCATGGGTGCCGGATCCTGAAAGCGAGGATCTGATTCTGCGTCGCTTTGATGAACGACTGACAGAAGCTGAGTTTGCCGCCTTCGACGAGCGGCTGCGTTCTGACGCAGCGTTTCGACAGCATTATGTCCGAATGGCCGACCTTAATGCATGCCTCTACGATGAGCTCTCGGAAGTCTCCATGCGGCGCACGGCTGCGGAGGCCAGGAATCGAACCGCATGGACCTCTCGTACCATCATCTGGAGCTGTCTCGCCGCCATTGTTGCCGCGATGCTCGCAGCTATCTGGCCATCCGGAAGTCAGACAGATGTCGTTTACGTTTTAACCGCAGTCAACAGTAATCCTTCGCCGAACGCTGCTCCATTGGTTGCTGATGAAGCAGGCACGCGTTTTCTTGCCGACGAAAGTGCGAATGCGCAGGATGCGGCTGTGCTGGTGATGACGGATGGGCAGACGCCAGGTCCTCTTGTGGCCGGGTTTCGCTTCAGACCCGGCATGCTGAAGCTGGACCAGGGTTACATGCAGATTGAATTCATCAGCGGCGCTGTGGTTGGGCTGACGGGGCCAGCGGAGTTCCGAATAGAATCCAGCAGCGCGGCGACCATTTTCTCCGGTCAGGCGGCCGCAAATGTTCCCGAACGCGCGCGAGGATTTGTGCTGAATACACCCAGCGCGGCGGTCGTCGATCTGGGCACTGAGTTCGCTGTGGAGATTGATAGTTCCGGCAATACAGAAGTCGAAGTGATCAGCGGGGAAGTGGAGCTCTCACTACTTGGCGATGACGGCAGCACGCTTCTCAGCGAACGCGTTAACGATTCCAGAGTTGTACGTGTCGACAGGGATGAGCTGAAACTTACGGAGATGGGCCGGGAGTCCGAGCCAATGTCACAACTGCGTGCCATCCCGGAAACGCCCCTGTCAGTGTCAGACAAGTATGTTCAGTCCGTCCTCGACTGTCGCCCACTCATTTATTGGCGGTTCGAACAATCAGACCAGAATCGAATTCGGAACGAAGTCAGCGAACAGTGGTCTGCGATCGTGTATGCAGCCGAATCGGAACCTGAAGGGCTCCGCATTGCCGAGGGCTGCGCACGATTCCGCCGAACGAAGGCTTCGCGATTCTTTCGCACCGACGAAAGCCTTCCGAATCTCAACGCCGGCGACTATTCCATCGAGCTGTGGATTCGACCGGATGACCTGTCACATTCCACGTGCCTGGGGATCTTTCCGGAAAGTGAACCGGACGCTCGCACTCATCTGAATGTGATCGAAATC
>CAIXQV010000382.1 GCA_903921605.1 uncultured Planctomycetaceae bacterium
GATGCCAAGGAATACGATGTGCGACGCGCCGCTGCAGCACTTGGTTGTTCCACGACACAACTGGTTCGATTCATCGCGAAGAATTCAGAGGCGTGGACTTCTGTCAATGCGGAGCGTGTGAGTCGCGGCCTCAATCGCTTGCAGCCGTGATTTCACCGGCCACAATGCAGCCGGTCAGCTCCAAACTCTATTGTGACAGGACTTGTCATGCCCCCTGCAGATTATCCCGCCTCCAATTCGCATTCCTCCGCGAATAGCTCTGATCCAAATCCTGCAAAGATCACTCTTGCCATGATGCGAGAGGTTCTTTCTGTTCCGTTGTTCTGCGACGCTCTGGACTCCTTTGGTTACACCCGGCAGTCGCCTCGACTACCCATCGTTCCCATCACAATGCCGGATGTGACACTGATCGGTCGCAGCAAGACGTCGCTGTGGGCTGACATGGCGCACCCCGATCCCGAGCCTTACAAGCTGGAACTGGCCGCTGTCGATTCCTGCCGCCCCGACGACATTCTCGTATGTGCGGCGTCTGGCTCCAATCGCTCAGGCATCTGGGGCGAACTCCTGACGACGGCTTCGCGCAATACGGGATGTGTCGGAGTCATTGTCGATGGCGCGGTTCGCGATGTTGCAAAAATGAAGGCCATGCAATTCCCTGTCTTTGCGCGAGGCATGAATCCTTACGACAGTCGCGACCGGCAACGAGTGATCGATATTGATATTCCGATTGAGCTCGACGGCATCCGGATTCAGCCCGGCGACCTGATTGCAGCCGACATCGACGGCATCATCGTCATTCCTCAGGCCGTTGAAGAACAAGTCGTCCGAGCCGCATGGAACAAGGCTCACGCAGAAAATGAAGTTCGCGACGCGATCCGCAATGGCATGTCGGCGACCAAAGCCTTTGAGACGTTCGGTGTTCTTTAAAACTGCGCACAAAAAATCGCCCTCGAAAAACCTCGAGGGCGATTCGTTGGCACGGCCGATAATGACCCAATCAGTTATTTGTTGCCTTTCTTCAGGCGAGCAACAACTTCCATAATCGCCTTGCTGTCGTCAGCCGCGACGACAGACGTATTCTTCGAGGCAATCCTGCCGTCAGCACCAATGACAAACGTCCAGCGTTTGGCTGTCACGCGACGCATAAGAATTTCTTCCTTGCCATCAATCGTCGCTTTCACGGACTTCTCTTCACGTGTGACGGGAACTCCGAACGCATCGGCCACTTTGCCATCAACATCGGCAAGCAGAGCAAAGTTCAGATTGTGAGCCTTCTTGAAGAGCCGATGATTCGCTGCCGAGTCACCACTCACACCGACGACCTCAACTCCTTCATCTTCAAGTTTGGGGAAATCATCGCGAAACGCACAGGCCTGCTTCGTACAACCGCCTGTCATATCGGCCGGATAGAAGTAAACGACGACAATCTTCTTCCCGACATGATCCTTTGACTTCCACGTTTCACCTTTATCGTCTTCGACCTCAAACACAGGTGCGGCATCGCCAACCTTGAGGTCTACAGCATCATTCGCAGGAACAGCCATCGATCCCGACATCATCATGCAATACCCAACAACAGAACAAACAATTGACTTCAACATCGAAACGGCTCCTTGAGGGAAAATTGAGGTGAGCGAATTGTTGAGGGAGGAGAATACGCTGAACAGTCTTTGCCCCGAACTCGCATCTGAACTGGATTCAGATGAGCCCTGCGATTGGAGAATACTCGCACCGAATACGGCGGCAACAGACGCTTCAGCACAAATCATACGACTTCAAAGCCACTTCTCTGTGGTCGACTGAGCATCGTGTTGGCTTCTTCATCACTCTGAAAGGTTTCGTCAGCAGGATTCCACTTCAGCGATCGCCCCAGCCTCAACGAAATATTCGCCAGATGACAGGTCGATACGCTGCGGTGCTGACTTTCAATATCTGAAATTGGGCTTCGGCGAGATTCAACGCAATCAAAGAAGTTACCCATATGATTGATGATGGCATCCAGTTTTCCGGAACGCTCCGGCCGTGTCAGGTTATCAAAGCCATAGACACTGAACTGATCTCGTGGAAAAGGCTTCGTGGCCAGATCATCAACCGGCTTTCCGGTAATGCTGCCGCGGTTCACAAATAGCCGGCCTTCCGTTCCCGTGAACAGAATCCCGTTTCGTCCAGTGTCGCTGATGGTCAGGACAACTCCATTTTCGTACCGAATGGTTGAGTCAAAATCGATCGGCACCGTATACCCATCCACAACGTCCGGAAACTTTGCTTTGCCGGAGATCTCGACCGGCAGCGAATTAATGGCCCATTGCGCGATGTCAATATGGTGAGCACCCCAGTCAGTCATTTGGCCGCCGGAATAATCCAGCCACCAGCGAAAGTTGTAATGAGACCGTTCTGCCAAATAGGGCACATCTGGTGTCTGCCCCTGCCACAGATTCCAGTTGAAATGCTTCGGAACGGAAACTCGTTCGAACGGCCCACCCACCTCATTCTTACCAAGGACAACCTCTACAGTCTGCAGTTTTCCAATCCGCCCGGCTCGGACCAATTCAACCGCTTGTCGAAATCGATGATCACTTCGCTGCCACGACCCAACCTGGATCACTTGCTTTGACGAGGCCGCGACGTCCCGAATCTTCTTACCTTCATCAATCGTGAGCGTCAGGGGCTTTTCGCAGTATACATCTTTGCCTGCACGGCAGGCATCAATCACCATCTTCGAATGCCAGTGATCGGGAGTCCCGATCAGTACAACATCGACATCCCTGGCTGCCAGCAACTCAACGTAATTTTCGAAGATCTTCGGTGTGCTTCCGAAAGACGCTCGCGCCTGTTCCCGCACATGACGATCCACGTCACAAACCGCGACGATATCACCGTACTCGCGAGCTTTCTCTGTAATGACGGTTCCCTGATATCGCAGTCCAATCGCGCCAATCCCGGGTCGCTCAATGCTATGCCGAGGCATTGATGCGGCGAATGTTTGACTGAATGTCACTGGAGGAATAAAGCCCATCGAGGCAAAGGCTACTGAAGCCTGCAAGGCTTGTCGTCGTGTCGTTGTGCGAAGTTTCATGAATCACCTTGAGCTTTCTTTTTCTCGGATGAAGTCTGACGAAAAATCGTAAAGTAAAATTGCGAATTGGAGTTGAAGACGAAGCCGCATCTCGTCTTTCTCGAGACGCATCTACTTCGGAGCGGGTTGTGCTTCTGCTTCGCCTGGCAAAGTCTTCAGGACGCTCGTTACAGCAGCAGCCCAGATCTTGTAACCTCTCTCGTTCATGTGCAGTCCATCGTCAACCAGCAGATCGGCATTGGGTACCCCTTCCGCCGTCAACATCGGCTCCCACACGTCAGCATACTCCGCAAGCGGATCTTTATCACAGTCGGCTTTGATAAGTGAGTTAGCCTTCTGGATCTTGTCAGCGAGCGTCCAGCGTTTCACGCTGGGCTTTATGCCGATGTAGACAATCTGACGACATTCAGGAAGCTTTGCACGAACTGCAGCAACAAACTGTTGAAAATCGCCGTAAACGGTTTCAGGAGTCTTCTCGGAAGCAATATCGTTGTCGCCCGCGTAGATCACGATGGCCGTCGGCTTTACCGGGACTACGATCCGATCAAAAAAATGCACCGAATCGGACAGAAATGATCCGCCGAAACCATGGTTCGCGGTCACCAAATCAGGGAAGGACTCTTCCAGCTTCCAGAGCCGAATGCTGGAACTACCAACGAACAGCACAGCGCCCGGAGTCGACTTTCCCGAGGCAATTCTCTGCTCAATCTCAACAATCGATTTTTCCCATCGAGCAGGCGACTTTTCGTCCGCCCGAACGAACATCGGCAGCAGCCCGAAACACAGACAGCCGACAAGTGAAATGCATCGCGACCGAGAATAGGAGTGTTTCATGAATCGGATTCCCTCGCGTGTTGATTTTCGGACACCGCAGGTCAGCATACGCGACAAAGACTAAATGTTCCATCGCCGGAGACTTCTGAGATCATGACAATCAAAGCGCGACATCGTCGACTCATGGTGATCAACGTTGTTGGTCTCACCAGTCAAATGATCGGTGAGAACACTCCAAACATCAGCCGACTCCTGAAGACCGGTTTTTCTCGTCCACTCCAGACGATATTTCCAGCCGTTACCTGCTCTGTTCAGGCAACACTCCTGACCGGACTTCTGCCTTCTCAACACGGTATCGTTGCCAACGGTTGGTACTTCCGAGATCTTGCCGAGGTGATGTTCTGGAAGCAATCGAATCACCTGATTTCCGGGGAACGCATTTATCAGTCGGCTCGTCTTCGAAATCCCGAACACACAACCGCTAAAATGTTTTGGTGGTACAACATGTATGCCGACGTTAACTGGTCGGTCACTCCCCGACCTTCATACCCGTCAGACGGCCGCAAGATTCCCGATATCTATAGTGCTCCTGCAGAGTTCCGAGACCAGCTTCAGCAGAAGCTGGGAAAGTTTCCGCTGTTCAATTTCTGGGGCCCAACGGCTGACATTCGCAGCAGCGCCTGGATTGCAGATGCAAGCGTTGATGTTTTCAAATCCTGCCAGCCGTCTCTGATGCTCGTCTACCTCCCGCACCTGGATTACAACCTACAGCGCTGGGGACCAAACGATCCGAGGATCTCTGAAGATATTCGGCTCGTGGATCATGAAGCGGGCAAACTAATTGCTGCCGCCGAGGCTGCTGACGCAGATATCGTTGTGCTGTCAGAATATGGGATTACCGAAGTTCACCGCCCCATTCATCTGAATCGAATCCTTCGAGATGCGGGTTTGCTGGTCGTTCGACGCGAATCCAGCGGCTGGGAGACGCTCGACTTTGGCGCTTCGCGAGCCTTCGCGGTGGCCGATCATCAGGCCGCTCATATCTACATTAAAGATCCTGCTGATACCGCACGCGTCCGCCAAATGCTGGAGCGTATTGAGGGTGTTGAAAAAGTGCTTGATCGCGACAGCCAACGTCTCACCGGAATCGCGCATGAGCGAAGTGGTGAACTCATTTGCATCAGCCAGCCGGACGCGTGGTTCACTTACTATTTCTGGCTGGACGATAATCTGGCCCCGGATTATGCCCGGACCGTCGACATTCACCGGAAACCGGGTTACGACCCGGTGGAACTTTTGGTGGACCCGAGGATCCGATTCCCTAAGGTCCGTGTCGCCCGGCGACTGGCCCGAAAAATGCTTGGTTTCCGATACTATATGGACCTCATCGGTCTCGATGCGTCCATCGTGAAGGGCAGCCATGGCCGAGTTCCTGACGCAAATCGGATCGAAGAGGACGGTCCCGTTCTCGTTTGTTCCTCGAAACGTGTGGAACGTGACGAATTACACGCAACTGATGTTCGAAATCTGCTTCTCGACCTGCAATTTGGTGTTTGACACTGGAGGATCGCCAAGCTTCCCGCAAAAATGCAGGGCGAGCAGCAATGCGACTCTCAACACGCGTTTCGAGGTGGTCTCTCAGGGCTGCCTTGGGGCGTTTCCAAATAAAGTTGTTTCGACAGAGTTCAGAATCAGTTAGACATAGAGGACTCCAGACAATGGCTGGCCCACCAAAACCAGATCCCAAAAAAGCAGATGCCGGCAAGAAACCTGCAGAAGACAAAGCAGAGCAGGAAGATGTTGAGCAAGTACTTTTTCAGGGACCGCTTTTTGGGCGTGAGTCCAATCTTAAAGCCAATGCAAAACTTGTTCAGGCCGCACTCGTTCCTGTGAAGCAGATGATGTCCGACGCCTTGTCTCGTCGTGCTCATACACTGCTGATGGAACCACGCGAAGGTCGGCTCAGTATTCGATTCGTCATTGATGGTATGCCATATCCTGCCGCCGCAGTGCCGGGACAAAAAGGCGTGGCGATGGTTCAGATGCTGAAACTGCTGGCAGGTCTTGATCCCAATGATCGCAAGTCACCTCAGGCAGGAGGCATCAAAGCAGAGTTCGATGGCTTGCCTTACAACCTGATGGTGGAGTCAGTCCCGGCCGGTGGCGGTGCAGAGCGAGTTCGAGTCAAGATCGAGAACAAGAAAGTCGTACGCCAGAAACCGTCCGAAATTGGCCTTCCCGATCATCTGAAAGCGAAGATCCGTGATTTCACATCCTCGCGTAGTGGCGTCATTCTGATCTGCGGCCCGCCCGATTCAGGCGTCACGACACTCTCCATTGTAACGCTTCACAGTGTCGACCCTTACCTTTACTCGGTCTACAACCTCGCCGACATGAAGGGTAAGGAACTGATCAATGTAACTGAGTTCAAGCCGGAACCCGGGCATGATTTGGAACTCACGTTTGACCGTATTCTGCGCCGTGAAGCCGATGTGATTTACCTGAATCCCCTGACCTCTCCACAAGACGCCCAAACGATCTTCCAATACGCAGATCGTCTTTCGTTCATTATGGAGATTCCGGCCAATACACCGACAGAAGCCGTCAAGAAGTTGATTGAATGGGTCGGCGTCGACGAAGTGATCAAGGGCTTGAAATGCGTGATTACTCAGAAGCTGATTCGCAAACTGTGTGATGACTGCAAGCAGGCTTTTCGTCCGAACCCGATGCTGCTTAAAAAGCTGGGACTGCCACCCGAAACATCAGTGCTCTACCGCGCTCCGCTTCCGCCACCTCCCGATGACCCCAAAGCACAAACAGTGGAAGAACTGTGTGCGGACTGTGACGGGGTTCCTTACCATGGTCGAGCAGCCGTATTCGAAATGCTGGAGATGACGGACACGATGAAAGAGGTCTTCGCGGCCGGCGCTGCCCCCGAGGCAATTCGTAAACAAATGGCGGAAGATGGCCAGACCACTCTGCAGAAGGATGCCATCCGACTTGTGGCTGAGGGTAAAACTTCTCTTGAAGAAGTTCAACGAACGTTCAGCCCTGGCGGTCCACAGAAAAAGGCTCCACCAAGGCCAAGACCTCCCGGAAATTGAGATGATTTCCAGGTCATGACAAACTGACCGCTGACTTTGTCGGCCAACGAGACGAAAGCTCCAGTGGCCTATAAAAGATCACGAGCAGGAAAATGTTTTATGACCGCGTCAGGGATAACGCTGAAACATCGGACCAGTTCCAAACTTCATTCGCAGGAAAGTACTGATCTCATGCAGAGGTCTTCTGTTGCTACATTGATGTTGTGCCTGTTCGGATTGAGTACTCTCCACGGAGCGGAGGATCTACCGGGGCTGGTCAAAGAAAAACCCTCAGAAGGCTTCTCGGTGCAGACAGAGCAGGGGTGGATGGTCGCGTATGAGATGGCGATCCCTGGAACGGAAGTTAAGTTTCGGATGGTCCCTGTTCCGGGCGGCGAGTATGTGATGGGGAGTCCGGCGACGGAGCCACACCGCAAAGATGATGAGGGCCCTCAGAGAAAGGTCGTCGTCGCTCCATTTTGGATGGCTGAGTGCGAAGTCACATGGGCTGAGTTTCGCCAGTTCATGGAATTGTACCGTGTTCTCAAAGAGCTTCAGGCCAACAGAATCCGCACCGTCACCGACGCCAATCGAATCGATGCCGTCACCGCTCCGACGCCGCTCTACATGCCGGACTTTACGTTCGAATTCGGAGATGATCCCAAGCTGCCGGCAGTCTCGATGACTCAGTATTCTGCCAAGCAGTATACCAAGTGGCTTTCAGCGATTTCCGGCCAGCAGTTTCGCCTGCCAACAGAAGCGGAATGGGAATACGCTTGCCGAGCCGGAAGCACAACGGCTTATTCGTTCGGTGATGATCCAGCAATGCTGGCAGAGTACGGCTGGTTTGAATCCAACACCGAGAAGAAAGGTTCTCGCCTCGTTCGACAGAAGAAGCCAAACGCATGGGGGCTTTACGACATGCATGGCAATGCCGCAGAATGGGTGATCGATGGCTACGCGAACTACATGCCTCAGGATGCAGCTCTCAATGCGGCGAAAGACTGGGCACGAACAGACAAGCCTGACCCGAGAGTTGTCCGTGGTGGATCATGGGAGTTCCCGGCTGCCGACTGTCGTTCCTCAGCACGACTGGCTTCTGATGACGAAGCATGGAAATATCAGGACCCGAACCTTCCACTGAGCCCGTGGTGGTATACCGACGACCCGGCTCGCGGTGTTGGGTTTCGCTTGCTGCGTCCACTGCAGCCATTGCCTCGCATGGAAATTGAAGACTTCTGGAAGATTGACGCCGAAGATATTCAGTACGACGTCGATGACCGACTCAATGAAGGTCGAGGAGTTCTCGGGTTGGTCGACAAGGATTTGCCACAAGCGATCCTCGACCTCCAAAAGAAGTAATGTCGGATACTCAGCTCGAGATCCGACGACCGGGGCTGTCAGTATTCAGCGTCGCGTAAAAATTCAGTGACGCATGAACTCAGTTTCCCAGCACCTGTTCATCCCGAATGGTAGTACATCAGGAATTCTCATGAACTCTCAGAACCCACGTCCTCAACTGCGTGCCGGCATGGTTGGCATGGGGATGATCTTCGATGAAACCTATCGCCCATTCTTTGAATCTGTTCACGCGAAAGGGCTCTATGATCGTCGCTTCGGAGATCTCGATGTCACAATGGTCGCCGTAGCATCGAAGACCGGCCAAAGAGCAGATCGATATCTTGAACAATCCAAAGGAAAGATCCCGGCCTTCCAAAGCTTCCGTGGCGACGATGCCGTTCAGCAGATGCTGGGCGAGAATTTAACTTTTGCCTGTGTCGCAACGCCGGACGATCGACATTTTGAAGCGTCAAAAGCTATTCTCGAGGCAGGCGTTCATCTGCTGGTTGAAAAGCCATCGGTGCTTACTCTTCAGGAGATTGATCAGTTAAATGCTATAGCTGAAGAAAAGGGATTGCTTGCCCGCGTCGTGTACCACAAGCTTCTCGACCCTGACCACAAGAAGCTTCGTACGCTGGTACACGACAACGTCCTCAAGCACGTGAACAACGGCTATTGTTCATTACTGGAACCACGCCAGATTTCTGGCAGTCAGTTTTCTGAATGGATCACAGGCCGCAATCCCGGAACTTATGTCGCCGTTCATTACATTAAACTTATCGACTTCACATTTGGCGGTCGCCTGAAAACGGTGATGTGTACCGGTCAACGGGGTCTGGTCGGACCAAAGGATGGGAACACCTGGGACAGTTGCCAATTGCGACTGATCTACGAATATGAATCTGGTCGCGAAGCGGCCTTCGATATTCACACGTCATGGGTGACCCCTGACAATTTTCCGGGGTATGTTGAGCAGGAAGTACAGTTCCGTTTCGACAACGGCATATGGAACGGACACTCCCGCAAGCGTGGAGTTGAACTGACCGTCGAGAATATGACTCCGCTAAAGATGAAGAACACGATCAATAACCATTACAACGGCAGTTTCCTCGAGCCGTGGGGTGAGCGTTCTCAACGCGGCTACGGAATTGAAGTGATCGACCGTTTTGCGCGTGAAGTTGCCTTTGTTGAACATGGAGGTCCGGCCAACCAGCGATCGCAACGACTGGCAGAAATTCGCAAACTGGATTACGCAGATCTCGCGGCCGATCGCCAGGTTGTCGCGGCTGTTCAGGCGATGGAAATGATTCTCGAACAGCAGTCGAAAGGCAATCCGGATCGCGTGGCTCGCTATGATGGCAGGAATCTGACACTTTCGTAGCGGTTGAACAAAGTCGACGTTAAACAAAATCAGAAGCCCGGCGTTGTTCCCAACGCCGGGCTTTTTTGTATTCTGGTGATCAGTCAGCCAACCCCACTCCGGCCGATTGTTCAGACGACGAAAGCAGAATACCTGATGCGAGATGCAAGCAATGGTCCGCGCGCCCACGACGCGTTGACCAATGAGCAGTCATCTATTGGCCAGCCTACAACAGGCATTCCCGCCTGGGGCACCGCAAATCTCCCCACGCCAAAACCTCTCGGGCTAAAAAACCTGGCAGGGTTGATTGGACCGGGAATCGTCATGTGTGGCATCCAAATTGGTGGCGGCGAATGGCTGCTGGGACCAGACACCACGGCGAAATATGGTGGAGGTTTGATGTGGATCGCTACGATCGCCATCATCACTCAGGCCTTCTATAACATCGAAGCCGGGCGTTACGCTCTCTACTGCGGTGAACCAGTTTTCACAGGCTTCATGCGAACCGCTCCCGGCCCGGGATTCTGGATGGGCGTCACACTTTTGATGAGCCTGTCATTTTTTATTCCCGGCCTTTCGACAAACGCAGCCGTACTGATCGCGACACTTTGGCTGGATCGACCACCAACTCCCGATGATAGCTTTTTGGTCAACACAATTGCCTATCTCTGTCTCGGCGGAGTCATCCTGCCAGTCCTGATCGGAGGCAAAGTCTACAACACGTTACAGGTTGTGATGACGATTAAGGTCTTTTCAGTCCTGGGGTTCTGCCTGTTCCTTGGACTCTGTTTCGTCAGTCCGCAGGGATGGATTGACGTCTTCAGTGGCTTCCTGAAGTTTGGCAACATCCCCACTAAAGATGCTGCTGGTCATGACACGGTTACCAACGTCTTTGCATCACTCTGGAAAGACGGCACACTGCCTGTTCTGGCCCTGGGCAACATTGCCATGTTGGGAGCCTTCGCCGGCTACGCGGGTGGTGGCGGACTTAGCAACTCGACATATTCCAATTTTGTGCGAGATAAAGGCTGGGGCATGGGACATGAAGTCGGCGCGATTCCCAGCGCAGTGGGCGGACGAAATGTGACGCTCAGCCATGTTGGTAAAGTCTTTCCACTCACTGAAGAGAATATGCATCGCTGGCGGGGCTGGTGGAAATACATTCTGGCCGACCAAATTCTGGTCTGGGTTCCAGGTTGTTTTATGGGGATGGCTCTTCCGGCATTGATGTCGATTCAGTTTTCTCGCCTTTCACCGATGTATGGAAAAAGCGTGACTTATTCTCAGCCGCTCATCACGGCAGACGGAATCCGACACAGCGAGGCACTGGGAACCTGGGCTCCTTTACTTTGGACAGCGTCGCTGATCGTGGGTTTGCTCGTGTTTCTTCCCAGTCAGATGTCTATCGTCGATGACTTTGCCAGACGATGGACCGACATTCTGTGGTCAGGCAGTCGTCGAGTTCAGAACCGACTTCGCACCAATCAAGTCCACTATTTGTACTACGCAATTCTGGGCGTCTACACCGTCTGGTCATTTATCGTGGCAACGCTGTTCCTGACCGTTGTGGATTCGCCCAAGGTCATGACCTACATTATCGCCAACGTCAATAACGCAGCACTCGCCATCACCTCATTTCATATCCTCTGGATCAACTGCCGGCTGCTACCCGAGCCACTGCGTCCGCGCTGGTATCAGCGAGTCGGCATTGCCGCCTGCGGAGTTTTTTACTCCGCATTAGCCATGCTCGTCTTCTGGGCCGAGATTCTGCCCAGAATCTGGTGATCACTACCTCTCCCCAAAGACACGGCTGATACTCGTCACTGCTTATCTACGATGCTACACTGCCAGCATCTTCGCGACGTCAAAAGTCGCGGAACCGTCGTACTGTGGTAACGCTTGATTTTTTTGGCGGGCAGGGTGCTCATTCCTGCTCTTCGACACACTTTTGGACAAGAATGTCCTAACGACATTGCAAGCGTTGATATCGTCCTCGTCCCCGCTTAAGACTTCTCAGACTGCAACTTCGGAATGTCAGCTCAAGATACAGATCAGGACAGCTCAAACGACCGATCTGACGAAATCGTGCAGACGCAGTATGTGGATCTCTTCCAGCCGCCGCATCTGCTGACGTTCGCCAGCGGTGAAACATTGGGGCCGGTAAGAGTCGCGTACGAGACCTATGGCGTTCTCAACAAAGATGCCTCGAACGCCATCTTCATCTGCCATGCTCTGACCGGTGATGCTCATGCGGCCGGAGTTCATTCCACATCTGACCGGAAACCGGGCTGGTGGGACGGCTTTATCGGTCCAGGCAAAGGCATTGATACCAATAAGTACTACGTCATCTGCGCGAATGTTCTGGGCGGGTGCCAGGGAACGACGGGCCCGGGATGCGTGAACCCTGTCACGGGAACTCGCTTCTGCCTCAACTTTCCATTCCTGACAGTCAGAGACGTAGTGACGGTTCACTCTGAACTTGCCCGCCATCTTGGAATCAAACAGCTTCTGGCGGTCGTTGGAGGAAGCCTTGGAGGTATGCAGGTTCTGGAATGGGCTATTCTATTTCCTGATCAACTGAAGGCGGCCGTTGTCCTGGCATCAGCACCGAAGCTGTCGGCACAGGGAATCGCCTTCAACGCTGTTGGCCGTCGAGCGATCTATGCCGATCCGGGTTTTGCGAATGGAGATTACTACGACTCCGAAGGTCCACGTTACGGTCTCGCACTGGCTCGCATGGTGGCTCATATTACCTATCTGTCTGAGGACTCCATCGAGCTGAAGTTTGGCCGACGACTTCAGGACAGCGATCGCTTCGCCTACAGCATGCAGAAAGAAACTGAGTTTCAGATCGAAAGCTACCTGCATTATCAGGGAAAACGATTTGTGCAGCGATTCGATGCGAACAGCTATCTGTATCTGACTCGCATGATGGACTACTTTGACCTGTCCGAAGGGTTTCCTTCTCTGGAAGCGGCTCTCGCTCAGACAAAAGCTCGGTTCCTTGTTGCCTCTTACGATACGGACTGGCTGTTTCCGACAAGTCAGAGCCGAGAGCTCGTGTCTGCTCTGCTGCATGTCCGGCGTCATGTGTCATTTATTGAGCTGCGATGTCCGTTTGGACATGATTCATTCTTAATCGATATTGATCCTCTGGCGGCTTTAGTGTCTCCATTTCTTGAACGAACATTTGAATCCACCAGTCCTTAGCAGATCTTTCGGATCGTGACTTCTTCGCAATGCCAACTTCCAATCGTTACCAGATGCCAGACCCATCGATTCAGCTCACCGATGAGCTGATCATGCACCATATTGATCGCAATAGCCGAGTGATAGATCTTGGATGCGGGGATGGTCGTCTGATGCAGCGACTTCATGACGAAATGGGCTGCGAGGTCATGGGGGTGGAGGTCGAACAATCCAACATCGTTGCCATTATCCAGCGTGGACTTCCGGCAATTGCCGCTGACCTGAATGAAGGTCTCGTCGACATACCGAACGATAGTTTTGACTTCGCAGTTCTCAGTCAAACTTTGCAACAGGTACGAAACCCTAAACGTCTGCTGCTGGAGATGCTGCGAGTTGCTCGCAGAGCCCTTGTCGTCGTACCCAATTTCGGACATTGGCGTGTTCGTATGGAAGTCCTGCGACGCGGCAGAACGCCCATCACTCAGGCGCTGCCCTACGAATGGTACGAGACGCCAAACGTCCACTTTATGTCGATGCGTGACTTTCGCGATCTGATGGACGGCATTGGATTGCGGATAGTTAAAGAAAGTCCGATCATCAAGGGTCGCTCCGTCGATCAGCTTTGGGGTTCCAATCTGCGAGCTGACAGTGCATTTTATTTGCTGGAGAGAGATCCGAGCAAAGGGTAACAACCGGCCAGATCACCACTCACCCCGAGTTTAACATCCTTACCCCTCACGTTACCCCTAATCAAACATCGGCAGATTTCGCCGATGCGAGGCTCAGACGGTCGAAAAAGTGCGGTGATTCCAAATATTTTGTCGTTCGGCTGGCCATATGTGGCATTCTGACTGAGACCTCGTATTGACCCCAAAAACCGCCCGTCGGATACTCCCCGATGGCATTTTCAATGGGCGCACTCCTGCGCAGAGTCTGCTCAGGAGCCCAATTGGTTTGCCTGGGAAACAAATTGCTCATGGATGGGCGCTGCACATTTCTTTCGATGTTTCTCTCCGGGCTGATGCAGGGACTCTGCATCGCTCAGGATGGCGGCACAGGACTGCGCGCGACGCCGAATGATAATTCCTCCGGCATATTAGTTCTGGCCGACGGCAAAGTCATGAATGGACGGTTCCTCCCGAGACCCGACGGATATGAGGTCGAAGTGCAGGGCGGACGCATGTTTATCGAATCGGAACGAGTGCGATTCATCGCTAAGGATCTCGACGACGCTCATCAAAGAATGCGATCCTCGTTCTCCGAACTAACACCCCAAAGTCATATGGAACTGGCACGCTGGTGCCTGACCAACAAACGCACAGATCTGGCTCGCCGAGAAGTGCTCGACGCTCTCCACAAAGATCCGAATCGAGTTGATGCGCAACGGCTTCTCCAAAGTCTGGTACAGCAGAACGAAGGGACATCGAAAGCTCCAGGTGGAAGTGGCCTCACTGAGTTCCCTTCGCTGGCGAGGCCATCTGGTCCTGCCCCGGAAGCACGTTCTCTGGCAGGATTGTCTCGTTCCGTCGCACAGGATTTCACTCGTCACGTTCAGCCAATCTTAATGAACAAGTGCGCCAACGCAGGTTGCCATGGAGTCCGATCCATTTCGTCGTTTCAGCTGACACCCCCTCATCGCGGAACGAGTGTGTCGATCGCCGAGAGAAACCTCGCATCCGTCATGAAACAAATTGATCTGACTCGACCATCGTCCAGCCCGCTGTTGACGACACTGGAGGGCAATCATGCAGATTCGACGACGCCAATTTTTCGTGGGCGCAGTGGTGCAGTCCAGATGAAAACTCTTCGAGATTGGGTCGGAGCGGTCTCCAATGACATCGCTCCCGAGTTAAACGAAGAGGTACGTGAGCGACAGGAGCAGATCCAGCTTGCGTCAATGTCAAAGACTCAGGAACCTGAATCCGACTCTGCAACTGATGAGAGCACGATGGCACCTCACGGGCGAGTGCTGACCACGACAGAAACGGATGTTCGATTTCTCCAGAAAGCTTCCCGCGCAAATGCTCGTGATGCTTTCGACCCTTCAAAATTCAATCAACAGTTTCAGAAGTCCAAAAGAACTGAAAACTCTGACCAGACACTGAAAGACATACAAACGACACCCAGCGAAACCAATGAAGGTCTAAGCCGGGATTGAGCACTTTCAGGGGTACAGCCCCGATTCGTGGAGCGAATGCTGAGTTCCACGGTTCAACAGGTCATGTCCGTGATTGATCGGTGATTCGAAAACTTTGCAATTCAATTTCAAATTCTGCGACACCACCAGACCCTCAGTTTCCCCAGAGAGTCATTGGCGGAGGATCCTGCGATGATGAAGAAACCTATCCTGCTGACTTTGGCCTGTGGCCTGTTGTTCTCCACGGGCTGCGCCGCAAAGAATCGCTGGTTCTCGCGAAAAGACTATTCGGAAATTCAGGATCCGTTCATGGAAACTGAAGCGGTTGCGTCAAACGATGAATCGCCAGCGTCAGAAGGATCCCGGGACAGCGCGGGGCGCGCCAAAATGGGCGGGACGGCAAGTTCCACTGGTTCTGTCGCCAAATCTGAGTTGTCACCGGGCTCACCACCAAAGTCGGTTCTTCAAACCGGAGCTTCCGAAGACGGGGTTGCCAGAGTGGGCCGTATTGCCAACGCTTCCTATCCGGAGAAAACTGCAGTAGCCGGATCACCCACACAACCCGGTGGGACCACAACAAATCCCGCTGTGCGTTCCTACCAGGGACCAGCGTTGTCTGATTTCCTCAGCCGCAAACAAACGGAGTCGGTGACTGCTGCAGCCGACAAAGCCAATGCGGTCACTCGAACAGCGTCAGAAGTTGCAAAGAATCCGGCAAGTGCCATTTCTCCGGCCGCCAGAGCTGCTGCGATTCCAGACCTGAGTGAAGAGGCGGCGGGGTTCGATAACTTTCTTCAGAAGGGTACTGACTCTGTCACCTCAAGGGCGAAGCAAGCTGCGAGCAAGGTTCAGGAGACAGAACAATCAGCCGAAGATTTCAACTCCTGGGCTTCTCAGGAAAAGCAGAAGTGGACTCAGGAAGGCAGCAACGCCGCAGCCGCAGTTTCAACGGCACCAGCAGCGGCAAAGAAACGGGTAGAATCAACGTCGGGGCAAATTCGCAAGGCGGCTGATGACGTCGTGACAGAGTTCGAAACGCCTGAATTCGACGAAGCAGCTACGGCTCGACCACTTCTCAAACGATACTCTCCAGCTCCTGCAACTTCGGAAGAAGAAGAAGCGGAATTCGAGTTTGAGCAAGCTCCTTCCAAGCGAAGCAGCGGAGCATCAAACCCGTTCGCGAACCCCTTCGACGATGAGGAAGTCAAAGCGACTCCACCCAAGAAACGCACGACAACGCAGTCTTCAACGTCTGGCAAAGAATCTTCGAAGTCACTGGATTCCTCATTCCAGATGGACAGCGGCTGGAAGCCATCGCATCTGACGAACGAATAGTGCCGTTGAGACTCCGCCCCAATTGCTTCTGGCTTGTCGCGAGATTAGAACAACGCCCGCAAAACATCGGTCTACCCTGAGTTTTCGGAGTTCTTCGCGATGAGGTCATTAGCGATTCATGCCGGGCTGTTCGCACTGCTGATTTCCTGTCAGCCGAAGGTCAATGCAGAGCCGAAGCCGCCCAACGTTGTGGTGATCTACATCGACGATATGGGGCACGCAGACATTGGTCCATTCGGAGGAAACCCGGCGTTAACTCCGCACCTGAATCAAATGGCTGCAGAGGGCCGGAAGTTTACAAGCTTCTACGTTTCGCAGGCCGTATGCTCTGCGTCTCGTGCCAGTTTGTTGACAGGTTGCTACAACGTGCGGCTCGGAATCCTTGGCGCGCTGGGGCCAAACTCCAATCAGGGCATTCATCCGGACGAGATGACTCTGGGAGAAATTTGCCAACAGAAAGGATACGCCACCGCCTGTTTCGGCAAGTGGCATCTGGGACATCATCACCAGTTTCTCCCTCAGCAGAATGGCTTTGACGAATACTTTGGACTGCCTTACAGCAATGACATGTGGCCCTTTCATCCAGAAGTTCGCCACCTGCCGATGGAACAGCGTCTCAAGCATTGGCCGCACCTGCCATTAATTGATGGCAATGATGTTGTCACGAGCGAAGTCACTGATACCGAGCAGACACAGCTCACGACGTGGTACACAGAGCGAGCCGTTTCGTTTATTGATCGAAACGCTGAAAAGCCGTTCTTCCTCTACGTCCCCCATTCTATGGTCCACGTCCCGCTTTACGTTTCCGAACGTTTCAAAGGAAAGAGCGGAGCAGGGCTGTTTGGCGATGTCGTTATGGAAGTCGATTGGTCTGTCGGCCAGATCCTGCAGGCCTTGAAGCGGAACCGTCTTGATGAGAATACCCTCGTCATCTTCACTTCCGATAATGGTCCATGGCTTAGTTACGGCGATCACGCAGGCTCAGCAGGGAACCTGCGCGAAGGCAAAGGCACGATGTTCGACGGCGGATGTCGCGTGCCGTGTCTGATGCGATGGCCCGGCAGAATTCCATCGAATACAGTCTGTAATGTTCCAGCGATGACGATTGATGTGCTTCCAACAATTGCAAAACTCATCGATGCCAGTCTGCCCCAACATCCAATTGATGGACGCGATATCTGGCCATTGATGGCAAATGAAGTGGACGCGAAATCACCTCAGGAAGCGTACTACTTTTACTGGGGAAATGAACTTCACGCCGTCCGCAGCGGCCCATGGAAACTTCACTTCGCTCATGCTTACCGAAGTCTGAATGGAGAACCCGGCGGCAAAGAAGGAGTTCCTGCAAAGTACCAAAACCTGACGATTGAACAGTCGCTGTTCAATCTCGAGGATGATCCGGGGGAAACGCAGAATGTTGCAGACCAACACTCAGAAGTCGTCAAGCAGTTGATTACCCTGGCAAACCAGGCACGATCCGAGCTTGGAGATGGTAAACAGCGTGGCTCCGGTGTGAGAAAAGCAGGGACTGTCGCCATAGGAAAATAGTCACAGCTCAGTGCTAAGGTCTAAAAGTTCAGCTGCGATCAGATTCGATTCAGACGTTCGCCCTCCCCTTACATACCGCGAACATTGGCCCTGATCCAAAAACTCCTGACTCAGTCAGGAGTTAAAGAGCCTCACGCTACGCCACAAAACTTGCTCAAAACAGCAGACATTCACCCATAATCCCCACAAATCCCGAACAGCGCAATCGACGCAATTCAGTTAGACTACCCAAGCAATACTTGCTACCTTGTGGACCATACGGACAGCAAGGTTTCTTCACGGCAAGATGCCATTCCACTTACCGGGGATTGATGTCTATGAAAACAATCGTGCGAATTGTGCTCCTGTCTGTCGTGGCATTTGTTACGAGCATGTCAGATTTGCAGGCTGCTGGTCCAGGCGGTTGTCCTCCATGGCGGCCGTGCGGTCCGGGAAATTCATTTGGTGGAAATCGATTCTTACCTCAGGGCGGTTTCGGTGCTGACTTTCGTCCGTCCTGCGCGACTCACGACGCCTGCCTTGCCTCTGGTCGATCACGCCGCGAATGTGACCGTGCATTCTACAACAGCATGAACTGTGCCTGCGAAAGTTCCCGGCATCCATTTCTCTGTCGAGTCCGGGCATTTCGTTACTATGCCGGCGTTCGAATGTTTGGCGGGCTCTACTATTAGGGCACGCCAGAATCGCTGTCGCTGGGCAAATGCCTGAACACCGTGGCCATTCAAAAAAGACATCAGAGGACCAGACCGCGTTGGTCATCTCTGATGTCTTTTTTTACGCGGATCGCTCCAGATTGAGCTCCATCCCGAAGGACATCGAAGTAATCATGTCCGGAACGAAGCCACGAGAAACGGATGTCCAGAAGACTCTATAACGCATCGGCTCCAAGAGTCCCCTGCAGTTCCGCGAGGTATTCCGGAGCCAGGACTTTGGTCAGTTGAAGTCGAGCCGACTCCAGTCGGTCATTGATATTCATTGCAATTTTTTCTTCTGCATACTCATTGCTGTTCTGGAATGTTTCCAGTGCCTGAACATGACGCTGCCACAATTCCTGCTCGCGCTGCTGGCGGCGACGGAGTCGATCTGCATACCACTCTGAAGCGAGCATGGCTTCCTGCGTAAACATGTGGCGAATCTCAGGATCACTGATGGTTCGCCCTTCAAAAGTCCCGTTCACCATAATGTGCAGCAGTGCCTTCAGTGGCGGGCAGGCAAGATCAACTGAGCCGTCTTCAAAGTAAGTTCGGGCAATGCGTTCCTGAGCTTCTGCAATAAACAATATCCCATCTGCGAATGCGGCTTCATCCTGAGATTCAGGCTTAAGGATTGCTGCGTCAAATACTTTATTGGGATTATCGAACACGCGTCCCGCAAATCGTCGAATAAACCGGGACGTGATCCTCCACCCAAGTCGACTGGCCGGTATCAACTTGCCTTCAAAGGTAAAGTCTTCCAGTTTCTCCAGCAGTTGTTCAGAAATCAGAAACTTCGGATCTCGCTCCTGAGGACTCAAGCGACACCAGATCTCCGGAATCAACAAGCTCACGTCATGATCAACGCGAACGGCGCTCCCGATGTGACCAGCCGGAGTAGAAAAGCCAGCCAACCCGGTTAGCAAATAGCTGACCAGAGCATTATTGAGATCTGTAATCGGCCGCAGACAATTGAACGGCCCTTTCGTCAGTGCGCCTTCACTGCCGGCACCGGTTGTCGATGGACTCTTCCCGGATAAGGCACTGATGAAGTCCATGAAAAGTTCTGGCAGCTCCTGATAATGAATCGGATTATAGACCGCCAAAGATCGAATACCACGAGCGAATTCCGGCGGGTTATTTCGACGTCCGATGAGCACGGCCTGAACAGGCGAGTGCACCGGCTTGTCCAATGGAACAGCGCGCGACAAACGAATTCCCATCTCTCCCACATACCGATTCACCGGATCAATCAAGTCAGGACGTGGCTGCAGGTAGCGAGGATTCTTGCTGGGAACGCCATTCACAAGTCGAGGAGTGTTTGAGCAGACAACAAAGCTGTCGTCCGCTTCCTGCATCTCATGCAGCAACCGCTGCATAGGCAACGTAAACTGGCTGAGATCCACTGGACGGTCACAGATTTCATTGACCTGCCGAAGGGCCAGCGGTTCAAAGTTCACGATAAAATTATCGTAGCGGGCCAGATCAGCCTCAGTTTGCTTATCGAGTCCTCGATGAATGGCATCATCAGGACGCTGAAACAATCGGTACTCGCAATTTCGCACAAACTTGTAGCTCACTTCTTCCGTCAGAACATTGCCCAGATGCTGCAATACACGGCGAGGAACCACGACGGACGCACTGATGTCGTCTTCAGTCTGAACCTTTTGAGCGGGTGCAAAGTCCTGCCGCAATTTGTAGGTTCGCCACGTGTTTTCACCCAGCAGCCCCACTCTCAGATAGGTACCCACAAGCTTGCGGTCACCAAACTTCAGTTCATGACCCGGATGCCCATTTACAATATCGACCGAAAAGTGTTTTCTCCATTCAGCAGGATCACCCGAATGCATTCGCTTAATGATGAACACGATCGCATAAATGTGGTCCGGGATCTGTTCCAGCCATTCGTTATACGAATCGGTATAGTCAGGAGATGGCGTCAACAACTTGATCACGCTCCCCAATGAGCGGCCTTTGTCCAGAATCCTGCGGCTGGCAACGCGAGCATAATCCGGCTTCACTGATCCATCAGGCTGCCATCGATCTGTGTAATCCCGATCAAAGATCTCCTGAACCATATCCAGGTCTTTCTCGGCTTCCGCAATAAAGATCGGCCCATGCAGCAGATAGTCGGTAATCGACTTGCTGATCTCGCTCTTGCCTCCACCGCTCACCGTGCAGGGTTTGTGACAAAACGCACCTTCAAACAAGGTTCCAATCAATCGCCATGACGGAGCAGCCGGATGTTTCTCCAGCCGGACCTTGTAACCCGATGGCGTCATGTAGATGTAGCCGGGACGCAATGGAATGTGATGTGGCTGGCTGTTGTAGTGCCATGAAACACGCTGATCGCTGACAGTAAACTTTGCGTTCTCCGAAACGTAAATGACGGTCGGATGCAGCTTGTCAACTGCATATCCTTCCGGCCTGAAATCCATTTCTGAACCATAGTCGCGAACGACATCGGCAAACGTCCGATTGTTATACTTCCTGCTGTCGGCAGCGAATTCCTCACCCAGATTGAAGCTCGCAAACGCCATTGCTCCGCCGGCATGCTCTTCTTCGACCTGCCCCGTCAGATTGGCTGCATAGCTCAGCTGTGTCTTCACTTCCTTCTTGCAATAGCCGTAGTAGTTGTCCGCAATCAGCGTGACAATCACGCCTTCTTCATCGCGACATGTAATCTTAAACGGAACGCCATCGTTGTATTTTTCGTCCTCTGATTTCCAGCACATGCCATCTTCGCGCTGACGTTGGCTAGCATCATCATAATGCGGCAGGCCACAGTCCTTCTTGGTAATATCAACCAGATGCGGAGCAAGAATCACGCAACCGGTGTGACCACTCCAGTGATCCACATCCAAAGCGGCATCATTCACAGGCAGAAACGGATCGCCGGCATTGCCAAAGATCGATTCGACAAAGTCCAGATTGCTGACGAGTGCACCGGGAGCAAAGAATCGTATCTCCATCGTCTGTCGTTTACAGAACCCCGCCACCTCTGGACAAAGCAATGGCCGGATCAGAAGCGATACAAATGCACTGGCGGGTTCCGATTCATGATGCGTGAATGGCAACTGGAGAAGTTCCTGCGGCGGATTCATCGCGTGCCGAAACAACGCGGCGAATGTTACCTTCGGCACAACTTTTTTGTCTCGAGGAATTGGCAAACCGCCTTCGGTGACATGAAATGTACCGACAGTCGTCCGACGATCATTGGCCGGGTTGTGCAGTACACCATTCCGTACTCGGTATGAGGCCCCGTAGCGATTCGTGTATTGATCACCATCGTGCGGCAACGACAGTTCGCGTGCAATACTATGGCGATCGAGGATCACAGTCAGATCCGGAAGCCGCATCGCGCTGCAGCCCTTCACACGATCAAAGTACCGGCGCAAAAACGCTTCAATACGAGCGTCTGCAGGACAGTGAATTGAGTCCAGCCGCTTTAATCGATGATGATACGTACTTAGCAGACGTGGAGCCCCAAGGCGATCATGATCCTCAAAGCAGCGGGGTATCGGCAAGCCATTCGCCAACAGCTTGAGCACGATATAACGCGTGATGCTTTGACGGGATTCAGCAAGCTCCTGGCTTGACTGATGCGACACAAAACCAATCGATTCTTCGAGGTCGCGAAGAGACATCGAGATAACCCCTGAAACGAAATCCGTTTGACTTGAATGCTGCACTGAACAGCGCCGACGAATTGCACCACATCAGATCGATCGATGCGAGAAACACTGTACAGGACCTGCGACTTTTTGAATCAAATTCAGGCAATCGCAAACACCAACAACACACATTTGATCGCCCGTCCAGCTGTCCTGCTCGAAATCGGGTCAGCAGATGCATTGCCCCACATCACCGAGCGAGACGATA
Organism: uncultured Planctomycetaceae bacterium; assembly: GCA_903921605.1. The sequence continues at coordinate 22,418 of CAIXQV010000382.1, forward strand.
CATGGACCGCCTATAACGTGATTCTTCTGGACGCTAATAGGAGTGTAAAGACCAACGCAGAGCCAGGCAGACAGCACCAACAAATGGCAGCACGAACGTCGACACCATCCGCAGCCAAAGCGGAGCAGCCTCGACCTGATGCTGCAGTTTTGTGGAGTTTCACGCACGGAATGGGGGGCTGGCTCCAGGCCAATTGTTACGAAACATTGTGCTTCATGAAAATCCGATTCTGGCGTTCGCCATCCCCGCCACAGCAGTAATGACAGACAACTGCGATTTCAAGCGATGACAATGCACTTGCTGTCAGCCGTCCCCAGGCCGTTCAGCAGTGTCATTGAACGGCCAGAGCGAGGATCATCAAGTATCACGCAACTCAGCCTGACAGAGACGTCAAGGTCACATGTCCCGCTGGATCCTTATCAGACAGCAACAACACGATAATGAGGTCCTGCATCCAACTGCCCTAAGGGGCTGCAACAGGCAAAAATCTCACTCGCTCGCGTCTTCAGGTGCAGGATCGACAGCAGGATCCTTCTTAAGAACGTCTGGCATAATGGGGCGAGCGCCGGGGTTCTGATGGTATGACGCAAACTCTGGAGACAACTCCTGCAACGGATAAATCATCCATGTCGGTGCACCAAAAATCGGCACTGGCATTGCACTAACCTCAATGCGGCTTTCAGTGAAGCATGCAACGCGGCCCGATGCCGTGCTCAAGTAAACCCGGTCTGTGAGCGAGTTATTGATATGGATCGTATAGTCACGAGTTGGAGTAACAATTGGACTTCCTCCATGTTCTCGACTCACTGAAACAACTCGATCATTCAGGTCAACGAAGTAGGCCGTGTTTTCGGAAATGGCTACCAGAGACTTAACACCCGCCACTCGCCACGGTACCGCAACATCAACGAATCCACCAACGACTTCTCTTGGTGGAAACGGCCGTACCTCTTCGGCAACACTCGCAGCAGCCGCTCGAATAGGTGATACAAGCGATTTGAAATCACAGCCTGAGAAAACACTGTGTGTCAACTTCCACGATGGAACTTCCGGATGCACTACATCCGGGTAGAAGCGAAATGTTTCGGCTGGATGGAAATCCGTGAATTCAATGGTCATCACCTTACCATCTTCACTTACCTTCGCCTCACTCATTCCGGTTGTCGCCCGATCTTCATCTGAGACACTAATGATGGGCTTTCCGTTTTCGTCAGCGACAAATGTCACAGCCTGTTTCGATTTGGTGAGGTCCAGAACAATTGAATTCACCATTTGCCCAGTCGACTTGTTTGTGATGCGAACAGGCTCATGAGCCAGCAAACCATTGCAATCCGCTACCACAGAGGCCCCAAACACAGGGAGTCCCCCTTCATCTCCCTCAGTCTGACTTGCCACTCCAATCACACCATTGGAAATCTTTGATGGCTGACCAGTGCGGAGATTGAACTTTAGAAGCTCACGGTTGCTGGAAACGACATAAACATCATCTCCCACGACCGAAATCGGATGCGTCACCGGATGCGACATCGGGATTGTCCAGACCATATTTCCGTCGGTTTTGAGAGCAATACAGAACAGCCGATTGTTCTCGCACGCGGCCAATAGGTATTCGTTATCGTCGCGTGTCACTACGGTCAGTGGGGCAGTGGTAGCACTGTTCATGAGGAACTCAAAACGAGTATTCCCTTTTACATTCCCTGTCATATCCATTACATAGATGTTGCCGACATCCGTGGCAAAAGCGAGCCGCTCTTGTCCGGCAACAGGCGCAAATCGAATGTTCTGAGCGGTCGTAAAACGCCAGTCAAGTGCTCGAATAACACCCGGCTTCAAAGTTCCATGAGTGCCAAGGTACTGTAACTGCTCAACGTCGTAGGCCACTAATGCCTGATCCGAGGTTGGAACAAAGATGTGTCGAATGACATCAATACGATTCCCGACAGCAATCTCACGACGCGTAATCAGTGGGGCTCCACTGGCGGCATTATCAAGCCGGAACGCAAAGAGCTTTTGGCCACTAAACTTGTCAAATGCATGAACAACGGGCCCTACTACAACAGCCACCATCTGACTGTCGGTCGTGGCTTTCATTGCCACTTCGTCGTTTCGCCCAACCTGAGCAGACCAAAAGCGCCGTCCACTTTCTGAATTCAGTGCCGTAACAACCCCGGCCGAGGACTGCACAAAAACGACCTCTTCATCCAAAGCGATATGGGCAACCTTATCACGCCCCTTGTTGATTACTGCCTGAGCTTCCCAATGCAGCTTCAGACTGGGCAAATTGTAGATCGTAATTGGTTCCGATTCATCAACAACCACAGACGGAAGAACACTGTCCTCCACCGGGGCCACTGCCGCAGCGTCGTCCTGTGCCGATATAGACTCAACCCCTCCCCATCCCAAAATTATGAGCGAGGCTGTTGTTCGAAGCAGGACTGAGTTTCGAAGCAATATTGTTCGGAGCGAAGAGTTCATTGTCCGTGATTCCGCAATTTGCGATACGTAGACGAATCAAAAAGGAACAGCCACACCCAAGCAAAAATTGGCGAGGCAACCTGATCAGTCAAAAACAACACAACCAGACAGGCATCCTGACCGGGTCTGTCGTCACTAACCAGAAGTCTTCACAAGTCGGAAAAACCACTCTGCTCCCCTCCGCGGGGTAGAAAACCAAGCAGGATCTCCGATCGCTGACATCGTCCATGGTACCAGCAACAGAAAAGCGAACTCCAGAATTGACCTGTCCGAAAGTGCATCGTTGGCCAAAACTTCCGGTCCACATCGCAGCTTCGGCACATTCGGGGGGACAAAAAACGACCGCTCAGCCCCAAAACAGAGTTTATTGGAAACCCAGGCCCGGGCCCGCAAGTCGGCTTGTGTCGATTGTGCCATTTTTGACATTAAACAGCGTCGGAAGCTTCTTGGCCCATTTCTGGTTCGCCGATGGACAGTATTGCCGAGCGTTTCCTTCAATAGCGGCGACACCTGGGATCCTGGCAGCAAGGCTGCACGAGTGAAGGAACGATGCTCCCGGGCAGGTTAAATCCTGCACGCACAAAAACATGCCGAACTTCTGAGCCGCAGCCGCCATCAGTAAGGACTCGGTCTGTCCCTTGCAGGCTTTTAACGCAATACCCGAGTAACCCAGCTCCCGAGCTTGCAGCAGAGACTCATAGGAAACCAGAGCCTCGTCGATCACGACCGGCTTGATTTTAGCCACCTCATGCATCTTCGGGGCGTTTTCCGCGTCCAGATTCCTGCTCGTCGGCTGTTCAATGTACTGAATGCGATCAAATGCCCCAGGACTCGATTTTCGAATCCGATTCAGGAACTCGATGACATAGTCTGCCGACTGGCACTTTTCATTGAAGTCACAGGAATAAAACCAGGCTGCACACCCCCGCTCCGCCTGAGCCTGTGCTGTTACTTTTTCAATGGCCAGAACTCGATCCACATCCCAGTCAAGCTGATCACCGGCCAGCTTGATCTTCAGGTGAGTCAAAGTGTCTGCCTTGATCCACTCGCCAAGTGTCACCGGTAGTTTATCAGCCGGACGATCTTTCACGTCGGCTTCCGTCAAGGGATCCATCGCCCCAACAAGATGATACAGTGGCAATGTCGGCACTGGTTCACGCGACGTGTATTTATCGAGATACTCACCGGCAAACTGACTGTCGAGAAACTCGCCCAGGTCCGTCTTGCAGAACTCTTTCGACAAAGTATTGAAACTGTTCAGTTTGAGCATTCGACCATACGCGTCGTGCACGGCCGCATCGATCGCACTGGCGCAAACCATCCGAGCCAAAGGTGGAATCGTTTCACTAACACCTTTTGACTCGCAAAGCCGTCTCGCCTGATGTTCGTACTCTGTGGAGACTTCGAACTCAATCTCAAGAGGATGGCCGAACCCGGGATACGTATCAAACAGATCCACGACGGACCTGGAATAAGCCATCATGAGTTGCTCGGTCTGGTGAGGCTCCAGTGTTGCTGAAGGCCAGGCCCAGACATTTCCAACAGGCATGCTTCCATGTCCGGTTGCATGCTTTCCGCTATGCGATTCGACCGTGACTTCGGCATTGATCAGATACGACGAACTAACGATCCGGCCACCGAACTTCAGCGGAGCACGGAATTGAACCGGCTCAAATGACACACTGACTTCCTTGACCTGCACGTCAGTGGCTTTCCCCTGACCCATTTCCGAGTGTCCTCTGCTAAATGATGGTTGTGAATGCTCCAGACCTCCGGAAGTATTACCGGAGAAAACCGTTCTGAGAAGCATCCGACGGGATTCCTTGCCCATGCCGCAACAAACCAACCCAAAGTACTTCGGCGGAAGACTCGGTGAAAAAGATCCCGGAAATGACCACCAGCGCCTATCCGCACGACGGACAACGATCAAGAAAGCGTGGGATATGAGCATCCGGGGCAGAGTTCGAACTCGAAAATCGGATTGCCGGCCCCCGAGATAACCCTGGAAACGGCCTCACAACGAATCATGAAACTGCTGTCTTCTCGGGACTGTTCGGAAGAAGTCGTTTTCCAAACCATCGCCCCGCCGCTGGTGCTCGCGCCGCACTCGAGATCAACAATCAGCCCGGAGGCTCCCCTGGCTTGCCAACCTGCATGAAAGCTGGCTGCGAACGCCCAATGTACCAGACGCCCCAGCATTTTACTCTGGATTCAGATTTACCATCGAGACAGCACGGCAACAACTGTACAGGACAATATCACTGTTTCACATGACCCCGAGCAGGGTTCTTCCAGGTCCAGATATCGTCCTCTCGCAGTCGCAGATAGCTATTGTATCGAGATTCTGAAATCAACGTCTGTGCGACAGCGTCTTTCACTCCACAGCCATCTTCGTGCGTGTGAGTACAGTCCTGATAACGACAATAAGAAATAAACGGACGGAACTCGACATAGTACCCGTCCACTTCTTCGATGGAGATATCCCACAACTCAAACTGCCGAATGCCGGGCGTATCACAGACCCAGCCTCCGAAGGTCAACGGCACCAGCCTGGCGCGGCGAGTTGTATGAGTTCCCTTACGAGTCCAGTCGCTGACATCTGCCGTGCGAAGTCCCAATTCGTTATCCACACAGTTCAACAGAGACGACTTGCCGACTCCGCTTTGTCCACTGACGGCCGTCTGACGATTGGCCAGTAATCCTCGCAACTGATCAATTCCTCGACCATCTCGAGTACACGTCAAGACGACCGTATACCCCGCGCGACCATAAGCGCGAAGGTGGACAAGCAGCGAACGAGGATCAACAAGGTCGATCTTATTGATGCAAATAATTGGCTGAATTCCTCGTCGCTCCGCACTGACCAGATAGCGGTCTATCAACTGCGGCTTGAAGTCCGGATCCGCTGCGGTCCCGACAATCAACACCTGATCAATATTGGCGACCAGAACATGCTCGCGTCCCTGACTACCCCGAGACAAAATCCCGCGTCTCGGCTCAACTCGTTCAATGACGGCCTGACTGACATCACCTTCCTGACGAAACAAAACTCGATCGCCAGTGACGACGACATTGCGGGAATCACGAGCCAGCGAACGCAGGATGCCGCGAATAGAACAGGCGTACTCTTTGCCATCAGCATCGTCCAGCACCATCACGTGCAGCCCAATGAAACTGGAGACACGCCCGCTGCGGCAACCGGATTCATCGACAACTCGCAATAACTGATCCCCGTGCGACTCGATTCCAACCAGTGTTCGACGACGCGAAAGGTCACCGCGAGCAGTTACTCGTTCGCCGCGCGAAACGTCTTCCACAGTTTCGTCGCTGCTCTGCATATCCTGAGTCAGGTTCTGCTGCCGCGTACGTGTCTGCTTGTTCCGACGGATGTCGACACGGTGCTTTTTTCCTTCCTGCGGTCGATGATGTTTACGTCCCTTGTCAGCCATTCACTCGCCCTGTTCCAGACATACTCAACCCTGAGCCGATTTTGTCCCACCCGTTTCCCAGCCATTCTTTCAAAGGCTGTAGACGACGCGCCTAGTATCGCAGATCAACCTGGAATCCGGAATCCGCTTCAACTTCGGACACATCAACGAACTACGCAGACCAGAAGAATTGCGGCGACTGGGCAGAATCACTTGAGTCATCAGTGCGAATGGCCTTACACTGGCGGCAGGAATGGAGTTGGCCAACCTGTCCTCTGTCAGGTTCGAACCCCAAAAAATGTGCCAATTCCCAGTCATCAGGAGAACCACAATGAGATTTCGATCCAAAGGAAAACCGCGAGGGCAAATTCTGGCTCGAGAGCAACGTCGTATCACGCTGATGATTGTGGGCGTGGGCTTGCTGATCATGATCCTGGTCATTTCGGGGAAATCGGCCTGGTTCACCCAGTTGTTCTCAGATCCGGCATCAGCACAGAAAAAAAAGCAGCCTGTTTCTGAAGCCTTGATGGGAAACACGGAATTGCGACCTGATGAAGTCGAGTTCGTGCCGACCGAATCGCCTGCGGCAGCGAATGACTACGCTTCCATGATCGATCGGGCCGGCGCTGCTCAAATGGAAGCGACTCTCCCGGAGAACACGAATGGCGTTAATAACGTTCCTTATAATCTGACACGAACAATTCGCGACGATGTTCTTGGAGTGCTTTCAACAGAGAGCGACGCGTGGTTTGGAACGCTGCGAATGGCTCAGAAAATCACCAGCGAACAGCGATCCCGCATTCCGGAGGGACAGTTTGCTCTCTTCATGGATGCCCCACAGTCCTGCCGCGGCAAGGCGTTCACGATTCAGGGTCGCCTGCGACGACTGGTAAAAGCTCCTCTTCCTAAAAGCGCGGAGACCTACGGAGTGCGTGCTGCGTACGATGCATGGATCTCAACTCGTGATTCCGGAAATCAACTTCTGCATGTGGTTGCTCTGAGCGCCGATTCTGGTTTGCCTCTCCGCGAGGAACTCGGTTCCAATGGCCCCGATGTTGAGTTAGCGGGATACTTTTTCAAGCGTGAAGGCTATGCGGCCAAAGGTGTCGACGGACAAGGCGACCTTGCACTGGCACCGTTGATTCTAGCGGGTCGGTTACGTTATCTGCCGCCACGCAGCCTTGTCACTCGGGCAGACGAGATGAATCCGTGGCTGATGTGGGTGGGAATTATCGTCGGCATTGGAGTCCTGCTGCTGATCTGGCAATTCCAGATGTCCGATAACATCTTCCGGGGCACCAGAACTCATCAATTGACTTCACCGCCAGTGCGTCCATCATTTGATGGCGTTGAGTCTGTTACGATCGAGCAAGTGCTGAAAGATATGCAGGAACATGCTCAACAGACATCTCCTGATACCAGCCTGATCTCGAGATGAACGAGTGTTCGGCCGCGCATCGCGGGGAAACAGAATCGTAAAGAGACCCCCAATGACAGAATGCGGGAACTTATTAGCCTCGACTCCCATAACGATGGGGTGTGGTTACAAATCGGGCTCTGAAAACTCGATTACGATGGCTTGCCCGGCGAAACTCAATGTGTTTTTGGAGGTCCTCGGAAAACGCCCCGACGGGTATCATGAACTCGAAACAGTGATGCTAAGAACTCAGTTCTCTGATCAGCTGACAGCTCGGCCAACACTTTCCCCGCAGTTGACTCTTCGTTTCAGCGATGCAACTGCTGCAGAAAACCGAAAAGGTGTACCGCTCGACGAAAGCAATCTGATCCTCAAAGCCGCCGCTGCTGTAAGAGAAAAACTGGGAACGCGCGATGGTGCCGTGTTCATTCTTCACAAGCGGATTCCTCCCGAATCCGGATTGGCTGGTGGTTCCAGTAATGCAGCCGCGGCACTCTTGCTTTGCCGCCAGATCTGGCAGCTATCACCCGGGATGTCGTCACTCTCGAATGCTGACCTCCATGGACTTGCAGCCGGTCTCGGAAGCGATATCAATTTTCTGCTGAGTGGCGTGCCAGCAGCAATCTGTCGTGGCCGTGGGGAATTGATTGAGCCGTTCCCGCTTGCTCGAAAGCTATTCTTTGTTGCGGTCCGACCGAAGTCCGGGAACAGCACGGCCGCCGTGTTTCGGGCCACCGACATGCCGGATCAATGCCTCAACTCTTCCGCTGTGGTATCCGTCTTGAGCGGGCAGGGCTCCCAACGTTTCCAGGATGTTGTCTTTAATCGACTCACCAGTGCGGCTAAGAAAACAAACCCTGAGATGGCCGAACTGATGGTGCGCCTTCATAGACTTGCCGGTCGTCCGGTCTTCATGTCCGGTAGCGGCTCAACCGTTTTCGTTGTTGCCGAAAGTCGCGTCGAGGCGACTCAACTTCAGACACAGGTGAAACAAGCATTGCACCGGACGGCCTGGATCCTCGAAACCGCTGACCCTGCCACCAGGACCTGCATGTAGAGCAGACAATGCCGGTCATTACTCTGCATGTGACGTTTCTGTATTCTTCCGGAAACATGTCGCTCCGGCTCACCTGGACAAGCTCAGTTCCTCAATGCTCCTCCGATTATTCAGGCGTTGCCGATCGGCACCATTTGAATCATTTCGTGTTGCCTGCGCCGAAATGCTGTTGAGAGCCTGAGTTGCGACGCCTTCGTGAGGGGAATCCATTCCCCTCGTTGATTTCAGGCAACATCGTTCGGACCTTGCCTTTACGATCTGTAAACCCCAACGCAAAGATTGAAGAATCTGCGTAACACAATACCACATTTGTGTTTAGATCCGATCAGAACAACAACAAATACAATTTTCTTTGCGCGCCAAGGGGGTTTGGCATACAGGCTGCTTTACATCTCCTGCATCAACGCTGATCAAAGTGACCAGCCAATACAGACAAGAGTGAAACTCATCCGAAACTGAGTTTCACGACAACGACACAGGAGACGCACCATGAACATTCTGAATGCACTGAAGAACGACGAAAACGGCTTTGTAGTTTCTGCGGAACTGGTTCTGGTCGGAACCATCTGCGTACTCGGCATGATCGTCGGACTGAGCGAACTGAGCTTCAACGTCAACCAGGAACTTGAAGACGTCGGTTCCGCCATCGGCAATATCAACCAGACCTACTACTACACACTCGCCAGCGGCAAAAAGGGTGAAGTCGTCGGAAGCACAAATCTCGACTTCCAGGACGAATGCGACAACAGCTGCGACATCAACTGCGACTCCCCAGCTCAGGGTGAGAAGTAAGCAGCGAGATGCTAGCGGCGAGAAGCTCGTCGCTGGAAACATCTGATACTGAAAACTGAACTGTGTATTCCAAATTTCAAATTTGAGATCTCAAATCCTGATTCTCTGATTCCAAATAACCAAATTAATAGCCTGGAGTAACTTCGATGAACTTGATCACCGCTCTGAAGAATGATGAAAACGGCTTCGTAGTTTCTGCTGAACTGGTTCTCGTCGGCACCATCTGTGTGCTCGGCATGATCGTCGGCCTGACAGAACTGTCCTACGGCGTGAACGAAGAACTGGAAGACCTGGGCTCTGCCGTCGGCAGCATCAACCAGACCTACTACTTCACGCTGGGAAGTGGCAAGAAGGGCGAAGTTGTCGGCAGTACAAATCTGGACTTCCAGGACGAATGCGACAACAGCTGTGACATCACCTGCAACAGCCCGGCTCAGGGCGAAAAGGGCAGCAACAGCTCTTACGACAACAGCTCTTACTAAGTCTGAAGCCCAACGGCAGGGCGTCAGCCCTCCGAGTGATCACGACATGTTGAACGATTTGTTTCACCACAGAGGTCACAGAGAGGAATCGTAGAGCAAAGCAAGACCTGACTTTCCTCTGCGTTCCTCA
>CAIXQV010000383.1 GCA_903921605.1 uncultured Planctomycetaceae bacterium
AGAATGCGAATCGTGGTTGTCTTGCCAGCTCCGTTCGGACCGATGAACCCAAGGATACTGCCTCGATTCAAAGTCAGCGACAGATTGTCCAGAGCGACGAATTCTCCGTAGTGCTTGGAGAGTTCATGGATTTCCACAACAGGGGCCTGATTTTGCATCGTCAATGACTCTCACGGTCAGATAATTCGTGGGCGATAACTTGTCGTGATCGGTTTTCGCGATTCCGCCTGAGCAAAGAACGCAGGCTGAATGACCTCTGTTCCAATCACTGTTGCAGGCGAGAGATTGGCGCGACGTCCTGCAGCACGGCCGCAGACATCGAGTGCGAGATTCTGAGCAAACTCCCGCAAGCCTCAAAGCGACACGGGCAGCAATCTGAACGTTTGATGGGAAATGTTGAACTTGCAATCACTTCTCTGCGGCGTCATGCAGGAACTCATCGGCCGTGACTTCTCGAATTGGCCTGAGTGACACGGACTCGCGGCTGTCGCACTCTTCAATAAACAGTTCCAGCCGCTTGTCTCCGTTTCCCTGGAAGAACTCAATGGTCAAAGGATGCAGACCACTTTTCAAACGCACAACACGACTGGCAGGTTTGGGGGGATGATTTCCGTCATGATCGATCGTCAGTTTGTCGTGCAGAAACAGGCGACTGCCGTCGTCGGAAACAAGAATGAGACGATACAACCCGTCGGACTTAATCTTCAGGTAGCCCTCAAACCGGATTGCAAAATAATCTTCACGCGTCTGATTGATCTCCTTCATGAGTCCTCCCAGTGAAGGAATTACACCGCTGCGTTCCGTGGGAATCGATGAGAAATCCGGAACCTGATTAAACTTGCCATGATGGAATGAATACTTCAAGCCGGGCTCGACCGACTTCACTTCGACTGCCGGCAGCGGCGGCATTTCCAGAGGCTGCACTTTGACTGTGACGTTTTCGGCTCCACGTTGCACAACCAAATTTAACGGCTCTGAGGCGGGCAGCAGTTCGTCCAGAGAAAGAATCCAGTCAGCAACATGTCGCAGAGAAGTCCCATTGACCGACTGAATGACATCCCCTGAGAGCAATCCGGCCGTGGCTGCAGCGGATCCCTCCTGAACAGCCTCCACGATAACTCCACTGGCCAGTGGCTGGATCTTCAGCCCCGTCGATTTCTGATGAAACAGTTCGGGCTCCAGCATCTGCTCGAACTGTCGGAGCACGCGATCGATCGGTATCGCCAGGCCCACATTCTGTTCTCCATTCACGACTGCAGAGACGATCCCGATGACTCGACCATCCATATTCACCAATGGCCCTCCCGAGTTGCCTCGGTTACTTGCCGCATCAAATTGAATGAAGTCATCGCGTCGCGAGTTCTCGTAGTTCGTCATCACCAATGCATTCGGGCCGCCTTCCAGCACGGACTTCGAACTGACAATCCCGGATGTATAGACAGTTCCACGGCCACCAGGATTTCCGGCCACAACAACCGTTTCCCCGTTCATCAGATCCGCACTGCGCCCGAGCGGAACAATAGCCATCGGAGTCTTGATCGTGATGAGTCGAATAATGGCGATGTCCGATTCCGGCACTCGCCCGACAACTCGAAATCGAATCGGCCGCGAATTCGGCAACAGCGCGAAGCCTTCCGTTGCCGGCAGCACGTGATTATTTGTAAGCACGTAACCATCTTCATGGATGATGGTCCCGCTTCCCGAAATAATTTGATCACCCACCGGGGTAAATAAGGCAACTACCGCCGGTTCGATACTCTGAATGACTTTGACAAGCGGAGTCAGTCGGGGTGACTCAGCCGGTTCGTCGGCCCGGACCCACGTGCAGCCAAGAGTCAGAAAGGAAAGGCACAGCAAGCAGTCTCGCAACACGGATCCATCCCTTACAACGTCGGTGGGGGAAAATGCCGGCCAAAGATTGAGCCAGAGTCCGCTTCATGAGCAATCTGCAAACCCACAGAGTCCATCGCCAATGAGGCAAACCCTGAAGATTCTGTCTTATCAGGGCACGACTCGCCAGCGTCCTGCTGATTTCGCATGCGGCCTCGACATTCATTTGCTGATTCGCACAACATCAGCGTAGGCTCTGCGTTCCCAGGTAACCTTGCCTTGCTCGTCGATCTTCGGAAAGGCATGCACCGGCGTGGCTTCAATGTTCCACTTGCCATCGGCCCCCGGCTGCACATTGACTTCCAGATGTCCGTAATGTTTGCCGCCCGAGATCAACTTTCCGTTCTCCCAGACTTCCGGCGAGTTTTCGTGAGCCAGAAACTGACGATGCGGGTTGTCGAAGCCATTTGAGGGACCTCGCAGTCCATCACCACCGATCCCCGCGTCATAGAAATGAATGGAGTGTGCATGCATGGTGCCGTCGGCCTGCAATTCTTCTCCCTGCACTAAAGAACGCTCCAGCATTTCATCATGGCCGGAGAAGACCAGATCAACCCCATACTTCATGAGCAGCGGCAACAGAACTCGCATCGGAATTCCGCCCTGCCCGGAAAATCCATCCTGGCCAAAGCGAACGCTGTGCGGACCAGAGCCAAACATCGTGTGATGAAACTGCACGAAGGTAAAGTGACTCGTCTTCTGGGCGTCGGCCAGCTGCATTTCCAGCCACCGGTACTGTTCTGATCCCGGGTTGAAGTCAGGAGCGTTGCTGCCTTCCAGATTATGGTTCGTATCGGATGCCGATTTGTGAGGCAACCCGTCACTGGAGTCCAGCGAGATCAGAGTCAGTGGACCATAATCAAGCCGGTAGTACCGCCCTTTATGCTTTGGGTTGGTCGCCCCATTGTCGGGTACTTCGAAGTACGTGAGATACTTGTCTGTTGCCAGATCTGCAGCCGCCGCTTCGTATCCTCCACCTGGGCCACCATAATTCTCGTGATTGCCCAAAGACGGCATTATGGGAATGCTGCTGGCCAATGCGCTGTATCGCCCGGCATTGTGACGCCAGAACTCGTCCCAGTCTCGCTGTTCGCCACCGGCCTCGACAAGATCACCAACCAGCAGAATCAGGTCGGGCTTTCGTTCGGCCATCAAGTTGCAATTAGCGATGTAACCAGCGGTTTGGTTGACGAGATAGTTCTTGATACCGTCAGGACGATTACTCCCGGTCGATACTGGCCACGCGACAGGATCTGTGGTCGATGATTCAGGCTCGGTTTCCGAATCAGAATACACGATCAGCCTGACAGGTGCGTCCTTGTCGGGCGAGACTCGAAAGGCAGATGAGTGAGTTTCGTTTCCCTGAGTCACTGTGTACTTGTATTCGGTGGAAGGCTTGAGCCCTTCAATTCGAACCGAATGAATCCACGGCAGTGCTGGATGAGGTCCGTGGGGTTCTTCCTTCAATGGATTATAGCTTAGCGTCGAAGCCAATGTCGGCGTCGACTTGATCGCATCATGTTCTGTCCCAGGCAAACGCACCGTGCC
>CAIXQV010000384.1 GCA_903921605.1 uncultured Planctomycetaceae bacterium
GTCTTCGGCAACATCAAGATCCCAGGCGGACTCAGTCACCTTGCCCCGCAGCTTCTCATTCGCTTCAAGAATCGCGCGAGCGTGGTCGGCCAGTTCTTTAATGGCGTAGCGATGATCGGTCCAGATCAGATTTGCCGCCGCGTGCTGATCGATCTCGGGCGCAACAAGCAGTGCATCGACGGTTCGCAGGAGTCTACGAATGGAACTCAAGGATGTCGGCACATCGTCAGAAAGCTTCAGGCTGAGTGCAGTTACTGCATCAGTCAATCCATCAAGATCTGCCATCCGCTGCGGCGCGGTGGTCAGCAGGCGCTCGAGATCCAACGGCAGGATATGATCCAGCGTCGAGCCGCGCCAGGGATGCTGATTAGGATCGCCAATATCGGAGATGACTCGTGCAAGGTCCGTAACGGCTTCCAGCTTCAGGGCGTATTCGTCGGAGTCCCAGTCTGCGGCTTCTGGTAACTGAAAATCGGGCAGCGGAGTCGCAGCGGCTCGCAAATCGATTAGTTCTCCAAGAATTTGATAAGGTGTCAGACCGCTGCTGGCAAAACGAGTATGCAGCGTCGTCGCATAGTCATTCAGCTTCTGTTGACGATCTTTGAGTCGTCGAATGGTGTCTGACAAATCGTCTGGAAGAACGGGAGCCCCCATTTTCAGAGTGCGATCGACTTCTCGAAGAACAATACGCTTATTGGACTTTCGAGAATGCAGTTCGAGGCATAATTCGCCGAGTCCGATGTTATCCAATCGTCGCTTGACGACTTCCAGAGCTGCCATCTTTTCCGAGACAAACAGAATCGTCTTACCGGAACTCACGGCCGCCGCAATCAGATTTGTAATCGTCTGTGACTTGCCGGTTCCTGGAGGCCCCTGAATCACCAGATTTCTTCCGCGAGCGGCTTCTTCAATCACAAGCGACTGAGAGCTGTCGCAATCGATCACGTGCCGAGTCTTGGCCGCATCGAACAACCGATCGATATTCTCATTGCTTCGGCAGACAGGTTCCACGGGTGGAAAGCCATCTCGCAGGAGTCCAGTGATTAAAGGTTGATCCTGCAGGGGGCGGGCAGCCGGCCAGTTATTGGGATCAAGATCTCGATACATTAAAAGGCGAGTAAACGAGAAGCACCACAGCACGATATCGTCAGCTCGCACTTCCCACCCGCGCTGGTCGGCAATGACCTCCGTCACATCCTGAAAGTAAGTGGCGGGTGAGAGATCGTCTGTGTTGGGGACGTCAGGAAGATTAATCCCGAAGTCACTTTTGAGTCGCACCTTCAGAGTCAGGTTGGTCTCAATTTCGCCGTCGTTCCAGGACAACGAGTAACGTTTGCCCGAGCGACCTTTCTCAAGCACAACGGGGACCAGCAACAGTGGTGCATAACGTGGTGCTTCAGGGGCGTCGAGTTCAAACCACTTCAGGAATCCCAGTGCCAGGTACAGCACGTTGACGCCCTGCTCCTGCATCAGCGTGGCGCTGTCGTCCATCAGGGCCTGAAGGCGACGATCCAGCTCTTCCGGAGTCAATCTGGTTTGCAACATATCATCCGTAGCAGAGATTACGCCGGCGTTGTGTTTTCCCGACGCGGGTACGAAATTCTGATGCGGGGTGAGTTCTGAATCGGGATTGAGACGGGAATTACCAGTCGACGCATTCTCAGCGAGTGGGCCTTCCTCAAAGCGCAACGCAGTGCCTTCATGGACCAGCATGCGAAAGACGTCAGCCGCTGATTCGTCATAAACACCGATCGCCGCGCCGGGATTCCTGTCGCGAGGCATCGAGAGCAAGCGATTAGTGGTTGTCAGTTCCAGCAAATCTCGTCGTGCAAGTTCCAGTTGTTTCAGCAGTTGATCGGAGTTAGCCATGTGTTGTTTGGATTATTGCGAGGCGAAACGCTCGGTGTTATGGGGACTTGATATACGTCGATGTTGCTCATGCCTTTGATGTGGGTCTTCCGGCTCGCGCCGGCGCGCTTCTGACCTCACCCCTGCTATGGCGATTTCGTTTAACGGTAAGCCGCAGGCGACTGCCGTTGCTTACAGCGACGCCTGCGGCTTGCCGTTAAACGAGATAGTCCGCTTTACCTTCAGCATTCATCTGATTTTGATCCCATCTGAGTCATTGCTCTCCATCCTCGATTCCGCATTTGCGACGCACGTAATCCTGAAACGCCCAGACAAGTTCTTCAAGAGTACTGATCGTGCCGTGAAACGGACTGTGCTTCATGCCTCGTTGAAGGTCGGGATATAGGCGAGCGTCCTCGGCAAGAACCTGCTTGATAAGAGCCACTTTGGATTTGCCCCAAAGCTTTGTCATTAGTCGCGATCCAAACGTTTCCTTGACCGCTTTCAGCGCAAACACGTGCACAGTCATATGGCACGACTCTGGTGACGTGGGGAAAACAGACATCACCTGCAACATTGCATCAATGCGCATGATGAAGATGTTGGGGAAGGTATGATGCAGTCGATATTGATGAGTGCATCCGGGCTCCAGCAGGGAGAGAAGGCGATTGGCGACGCGGCGATACAACTCGGGTGAAGCGATGGGTGATCGCATGATTGTTCCATCCGGAGTAATCACGTGTTCGATTTCTTCTTCGGTCCCGAAACTGACCAGCGTCTTTGGATGCACCGTGGGAACATGGTATGCCTCCACAGTATTCTCCACGACTACTTTCCAACTGGCGTTGAAGTCATAGCTCCACGTGTCCGCTTGTTGCCATCGATCCGCAGGGAACTCGTCACAGACAGGAATCAGAGGTCCCGGGATGTCACCTAATACCGGAGCATCGTCATTCAGTGTCACAAAAATCATGGGGCCACGCACTTCCGTGCGAAATGATTTCAGGCACTCAGGCCCCCCAGGCATCGGCCGAAAATTCTGCGCGAATGGAATCTTTCCGGTGCGACCATCAGAGTTAAACTGCCAGCCGTGGTATTGGCAGGTCATCTCTTTTGAGTGACCACTTTTCTCATGACTCAACAGACAATGGCGATGCGGACAGACATTCAGAAACGCTCGGATTGTGCCCCCGAAGTTACGAATAATGATCGGAGTTCCAAACAGCTCCCGAGTCAAAAAGTCACCGTCCGCGGGAAGATCGCTCAAGCTGCCCACGGCCTGCCACGACGGTCGAAACAGAACGTCGATTTCCTTCTGATGCTGCTCAGGGCAGAAGTACAGAGACGGCTTCAGAACGTGTGGCAGACGACACTGATGGACAAACATTGAGCGTTCTTCACTGGGAATCGGACTTATCAGCAGCGCAGGTTCGAGACTCTGATCGATCGAAACGATCGCTCAGTTAATTCGCGATTGCTCGCTGCAATAGATTCGCTGTCATCTTCTGAACTCGTTCATCAGGACCATGAGGCCGACTGTGATGTGACCATGGCAACGTATGCCCCGGAGGATCTCCCAGAGCCTGAGCCCACCAGATAGTCGCCGCGTTGAAGACGAAGTTCTTCTTCGGACCGGGATAGATCGTGGCGGTCCATTGCTGAGGATTCACGCCGCCCTGCCATGCTGTTCCGGCGGCGACTATTTCCAGACCAGGAATCTCAGCCGGCTGACCGTGATACTCCCAGCCAATCAGTCCCGGGATAAACTCTCCGTTTTTAACACCCGCATCTTTGAACATCCAGTGGTCGGCTTTTGTGACAACCCAGTCACCGCCACCATTGACGGGTTCAATATTGCGAGCCCCCATAAGCAGTCCTTCGTCAGGTCCACGATGAGGAAATGGTCCGTTGTCTTTTTCGCGACCCACTGCGTAATCATTTTCTGCGCCATACGGGCCGCCGCGGAAGAAGATACGATTGGGATTTCCAGTTGAGGATGCCGTTAGTGGTGTCACCCAGCACACACTGTTACCGGAGAGAAACAGCAGATCGACGCCTTCATCACGCATTTTTGTCACGCTGTTGAACTGGCGAATATCCCAGTACTCATCATGACCAATGCTGATAAATGATTTGCATTTCAGGCCACGATCGGGAGTTATCATGTCGCTGTTAGAGCAGTAAGCAACGTCGTAGCCGTTCTGTTCCAGCCAATATGTCATCGGAAATTCATAAGGAATAAACTCACCCGAGCCGACCGTCAGAGGGTCATTGACGACGGAAGTATACTGTGATTCACGGCCATAGGGACGATCGAAACTGACATCGGCCCATGGTCCCTGACCGCCTTTGGGATGCGTGTAAACAGAGTAATGGCTGGGCCAGACGTTGTAAGCTTGCCATGTGTTATCCGAGCATTGAAACAAGACATCAGCCGGTCGTTCATCGCGTACGATAAAAATGACGTAGCTCTGCCAGTAAGGTTCATTGCCTTCCGGAATCGTCGTCATGCGTCCAAGGTAGACGCCGCTGATCCAGTCAGATGGAATCGTGAGCGTCACCGATGGCTCCCATTGGCATTCGTGCAGATCTTTCTCGCCGATGACTGGTTCCGGCTGAGTCGCGCCTTTGACGCGATCAATCGTCTGCATCAATCGAGCACCGCGGCCGCCGTAGTATCCTGTTCGGAAGATCTCCAGCTTGAAATCTCGCGCAGGTTTTGAAGACACCATGATGTCA
>CAIXQV010000385.1 GCA_903921605.1 uncultured Planctomycetaceae bacterium
ACAATTTAAATCGTCGAACCGACCAGAACCGGGTTCACCCGGATTTCACCGCGCCAGACCGCAAAACTCAAGCAACTAACGCAAATCCGCCACAATGGCAGCCATCACACACCAGCCCCACAAACCCCAGTGCTCAACTTTTAAGCATGCCGATCATGCCTGCTTTTTGGGCAGTGTTGATTTTGCAGGTTTTACTGTTGGCAACGAGTTTGCCGAGTGTTATCGTTATGACGTCGCAATCAAACTGATGTCAGGCAGATTCTGCCGGAGCAGGGGGCGGGGCGGCAATGTGAGCTGTCACATCATGTGCATGATCAGCTCAGGACGGACTCAGGGAAGACCGATGCAGCAGAACACAGGGAGAGAAACATGTTGGTACTGTCCAGAAAGACGAGTGAGCGAATTCTGATTGGCGACGACATCGCAATTACGATTGTCCGAATCGGCCCCAACTCAGTAAGAATCGGGATTGAAGCCCCAAAGAACATGAACATCGTTCGTGAAGAACTTTGCGACTTCTCCAGCAAGCCAAAAGAAACATCCGACGTGGCGATCCCTATCAACTGATCGGGCACCACCGAAAAAAATGCTGTTACACAAGGCCGGGGTTCCTCCCCGGCCTTTTTTCTTGCGCGATCTCGGACGAAACTCCAGATGAAACCAACACCTTCACGCAACCATTAACAGCGAGCTGATCTGATGATGCCCCGATATCACCAGCCATTCTCAGAAAGCGAGTCCTGAATGCGACTGGGAATGATGCAACCCTACTTCTTTCCATACGTGGGGTACTTCTCTCTGATTCACGCCACCGACCGCTGGGTTGTCTTCGACACCGCGCAGTACCGCCGCCGCGCGTGGGTGAATCGAAATCGCATGCTGTCGGACAACAAAGAAGGCTGGAGTTACATTCGTATCCCGGTCATCCACTCTCCAAGAGAAACCAGGATCTGCGAGATCCGGATCGATGGCACTCAGATCTGGATTGATCAATTGATTGATCAGCTGCAAATTTATCGTCAGCGCCGTGCACCACATTATTCGGATGTCATCGACTGGCTGCGAACATCTCTGTACAAAGCCCATGACATCAACGGGCCAGGCGATTTCTCTCGAATGCTGATCACGTTGTTGCAGGACACATGCAGCCGGATCAACCTGCCATTCCCATGTCAGATTTTCAGCCAGATGAATTTGCCTTTGCCGATGGAAATGCCTGCGGGCGAGTGGGCCCTCGAGGTTGCTCGACTGCTGGGAGCAGAGACCTACATCAATGCTCCAGGAGGACGCGACCTGTTTTCTCCCGAGCAGTTTTCAGAGGCCAAAATTGAACTGCAGATCCTCGAACCGCACCTGTCGGTTTATCGCCAGGGTCACTCAGCATTCACTCCCGGACTATCAATTCTCGATCTGCTCATGTGGAACACACCGACCGAAACGCTTGAACTCGTGACACACTACAGCCTGGAATCGCTGACCGGAAAGACGTGAGCGTCTTTGATCGCGTCCAAGGTTTTACTTCGGTTCAATAATGCTTTTACGCAAAGCCCCTGCACCAGAGTCGAAAGCGATTTCTGACCGATGTGAGTAGCGATGCGAAAGGTGACTGCTCTGTTGACCGTCAAGATAGAGCTTGCGAAATACGAGGGACCAGACGCGGCGCCACGAGAATGGCCAGAGCAGTGCGGAAGAAATCCTGCGAGATTTTATCGACGGAATTCGGATTCTCCGGCGACGCTGCTTCCACGACTTGCAGTGTGATCAAAGCCGGAGGACATGCCTTCAACCGGTCTCTTTCCGGGGTGTTGATTTAATCGTGTATTGATCGCTTTCGTTTAACGGCGAGCCGCAGGCGTAGGCAAAATCCAGCAGCAACGCCAGCGGCTTGCCGTTAAACGACTCAATCAACTGACCGTCTCGGCACTGGAATAGTCGCATGACATATCGCACGAATAAGGCATTGCATCGAACCTGACCCCATCGAACTCATGAGATCTCAAACCACCAGTACTTTGAATGCCTTGGCGAAAAGCTGATTACAGCATGGAACATATCGCTCAAGCTCCAATCATCAAATCCCAGGATGCTGTCTTAGCACGCTCAAAACCTGATCGCTCACGGAGACACGGCCGGATCGAGCATTCGGATGCAGCAAGCCACAAGAAGTCCATGGCGGCGCTACTTCAAGTGGCTTACATTGAAGATAGCCGGATTCGTGAGAATTCGGTGAAGTTCCCGGTGGGCTCCCCGAATTCCCACGAATCCGGCTACAGAAAGACAGCTCGCTGCTGCTCGTGCGACGGACAAAGGCTCGCAGCCACCGTAGATAAGGCATGCCAGACGGCACAGCAAATTTTTTGTGTGTCTGCCGGAACGCGGAAGAAACAGTCACTATTCCTGCCGGAGATCACCGCCGTCATTCGCTATCAGTGCTGCCTTGAGCTGTTCTGCAACAACGTCTGCAAACCGATCCAGCCCAGCTGCAGACAGATGACAGACGTCGGTAAAGTACTTGATGTCTTTTAGCTCACTTTCCATGTCGACAAAAACAAGATCTGGATGTTCGGAGGAAAGCTGACGGATCACCTCATTATGAATCGCAACACCACGAGACACGTTGATCGGCTTTCCCCATAGTTCCGTAGCAAGCTCATACTGTCCCGCCGAATATCCCAACTTCTTCGCATCAAACGCTTCTTTGGTATAACCCTCGACAAAATGCGTGGCGAATGTCATGAGAGTGACAGGCGTCTTCGCGTCTTTGGCAATTCTCAGCATCTGCTCCAGATGGAGACGAAACGCCGGCCCGGTCTTGATGTCGTCGCCGAATGCAAGATGAGACGCATCGGGCTCGCCCAGTCCAATCAGCTTGTCGAGCGAATCAGATACGGTTTCCTTGACGGACATTACCCCCGTTTGTTTCTTTCGATTGAAAGATGCATACCAGGCACAATGCGTGTAGTCGTTGCGAAAATCTTCCGCAGCAACACAGTTCATGCGGACATCATTGATCGCGTGATAAATGATGATCCGATCAAACTCAGCACCACGCTCCATCAGACATTCCAACTTGTTCAGACTATCCTGAGTCGTATGAGCTGAAACAGCCGCATTGTGCACATGCACAGGGATTCCGGCCGCTGCCGTGAGTTTCGACTCCAGTATTTTTCCGGTTTGTTCCGCAACCGAAGCGCCAAGAAGCAGGATGTGCAGCTCACCTGAAGAACGCCGAGATTCCAGGATCCCTCGCGTAAAAAGCTCACCGTAGTGCAATTGGCAGGCATCGACTCGATTTGTCAGATCTGTTGGTGGCACGGAATAATTCCACCACAGAAAGCCGCGATAGACAACAACCAGGAGTACCAACAAATAGACGGCATAAAAGCCGCGAAACAACCATTGATGTCGTCTCTTCCGTGTCACCATGAGTTCTCGTCCAACACATTCGATCGACATCGTTCAGGCTGGAGCAACTCCTGCACCTACAAACTGAAAGCCTAGAGGCCCAACGTATGGCAGTCAACGAGTCGATAACGGAAAAAGAAATTGGTCAGAGTTATGGATGACAACATCGTTCTGAAAGCATCGTTCTGAAAGCATCGATCAAAGACATCGCTCCATCGCTCCATTTCAATTCTTCTCCGCGTCAGCCGAAGTCAGCTTCGTCGAATTCGCTCGAGCAGTGGAGACCGCAGCAGCAACGTCCGGAGAAAAGGCATCGCGCCCAGCTCGTCCGGGAAAGCCAGGCCACTGAGCAATCCCGTTCGGCATTTCATCACTGAACCGTCGACGATGCGATGGCATAAAAGCTGGCGACGCTGGATCATCGAATACGGATTTGCGTCCCCACAACACGGAGCGACCGTCGCTATACAGTCGACTCCATTCTGCATGGTGATCAAGAAAAGCCACAGCAGGAGGATCGGCAATGCGATCCATCAAAACCAGATTCGGATTTCCGAACTCAAGCACTCGGTTCGAATCTACCGGACCAGAATCCTTGCCACGATATCGTCGCGACAAATCATC
>CAIXQV010000386.1 GCA_903921605.1 uncultured Planctomycetaceae bacterium
AGGGCCAGATCGAGGTTGTCACCTCCCAATAGCAAATGATCGCCTACGGCAACTCGATGAAACTGCAGACGCCCTTCGTCGCCGGCTCGAACATGGATCAGACTGAAGTCCGAAGTGCCGCCGCCAATATCACAAACCAGAATCTTCTGCCCTGGAGAAACCGACTGCTCCCATTCGTCACGATGCGCATCCACCCACGAATAAAATGCAGCCTGCGGTTCTTCCAACAGGACTACTCGCGGAAGTCCCGCCAGACGTGCGGACGCCACGGTCAGTTCCCGCGCGACTTCATCGAAAGACGCAGGGATAGTCAGAACGACATCCTGCTGCTCCAGTGGATGGGCCGGATATTTTGAGTTCCATGCCTCACGCAGATGCCGCAAATAACTGGCACTGACTTCTACTGGCGACATGCGTTGCACGTCGGCGGCCCCATGCCACGGTAACAACGCGGCTTTGCGATCGACTCCGTTATGGCACAGCCATGACTTCGCCGATTCGATCATGCGACCAGGAATCGTGCGGCCGTGATCTCTGGCAAACTGGCCGACGAGAGAGGTCGGAGCAGTCTCAGCACCGGACCACGGCAGACGAGTTGCTCCGGTCGACCGTTCTTCCGGAAGCGCTTCGTAGTAAAACGAGGGCAACGTCTCGAGATTCTCAACTTGTCCCGGACCGACGATCTGAGGAATCGCGAACGTTTCAATCCGCCAGTTCGGAGATTGAGTGTCAACGTAACAGAGCGCTGAGTTCGTCGTGCCAAGGTCAATCCCGGCCACAAAACGAGGTCGCTGAGGTTCCTCGTTCGCTGTCGAAGTCGGAGTCAGAGCTGGATCAGTCACGATTCGATCATTTACGCTTGCCACGAACTCCGCACCTTCTCCCGAACACTGTCGATTCTCGAAGCCCCATCCCGGGCAACATTGGTTATCTTACGCTGCGAAGCAAGGAGTCACGAGCAATATCTCGCCGAAGCATGTTAACGCGAGCCGCATATTGCTGACGCTCGGCCGCCGCCTGAATTCTGTACAGTTGCGAACTGAAATCCGCATGAACTTCTGCGTTCTGGTCGGCTTCACGGCATAAAGCATTCGCCAGCCACGGACCGTATTGAGCCACCAGCGTGTCTTCGGCCGAGACCAATATCTCCGCTGACCCCGGATCTCCCTGTCGTGCACAGCGGCCAATGAGCTGCCGATCCATACGTCCCGAGGTCTGGCATTCAGTCACAATCACATGCAAACCACCGCGCTGTCGCACGTCGTCATGCAGTTCGATATCTGTACCGCGTCCTGCCAGATTGGTAGCGATCGTGATGGCCCCTGTGTGCCCGGCCTTGCTGACGATTTCCGCTTCGTCCGCGTTCTGAATTCCGTTCAGCAATTCAAAAGGAACATTGTGCGATTCCAGCCCACGCGCCAGGATCTCGCTGTCAGAGATCGAACGAGTTCCGATCAGGACAGCGCGCCCCTGGTTGCGACACGAGATCGCCGCTTCGATCACAGCTGCATTCTTTGCAGCGGCATTCGCGAAGAATCGCGTCGAATAAACAACTCGCTGTGAAGGCACACGCAGCGGGATTTCTTCCACCTGCAGACTGTAGACATCGTGAAGTTCTCGTTCACAACCGACTGCCGTACCCGTCATGCCGGACAGATTCTCGTAGAGACGAAAGAATCGCTGGCGAGTCACCTGCGCGACCGAGTATTTCTCGGCCACGATCTTCAGGTCCTGAGATGCCTCAATCGCCTGATGCAAACCGTCCTGCCACGATCGATCTTCAAAGATGCGTCCGGTCGTCTCATCGACAATTCGAACCTCGCCGTTCTGAACGACATAATGCACATCTCGACGAAACAGATAACTGGCACGCAGGGCCTGCTGCACATACTCCGTCCATGGTCGAACCAGTTGCAGAACCGGAATCGCCACATCCTCGGCATAACATCGCCGCACTCCGGCTTCAGTCAGAGCAATGCGACCTGTAGAAGTCTCCAACAGGAATTCTTCGCCCTGTTTTAATTGCTCCGCCAGAGCCTTCGCTGTCAGATGAGCATCCGCATCCGGCGCGCGGTCATTGGAACCGAAGCTCAGCACCAGCGGAGAACTCGCATCGTCGATGAGAACGCTGTCCGCTTCGTCCACGACCGCATAAATCAGACCACGTTGCATCGTCAGTCGTTGCGAAGAGGACGCCGGATCAAGCTGCCGCAGTAACCGTTCTCCCGGGCGTTCCTGAGCCTGCTGTCGCAGCGTGAGCTGATCACGCAGATAATCGAAGCCGAATTCATGGCCCGTTCCGTACGTGATATCAGCATCGTAGGCCGGCGTCTTCTTGACGGCATCTGTTCGTTCAGGCAACAACGCCACGGTCAATCCCAGCCTCACCGCCACAGAAGCCGCAAGCCGTTCATCGCGTTCCGCCAGATAGGTGTTCGGCGTGATTACATGGACACCTCGCCCAGCCATCGCAAGGTGGATCGCGGCCGTCAGCGCCACAAAGGTCTTGCCTTCACCGGTCTGCATTTGAGCGATACAGCGACGAGACATCGCCATGGCCGCGATCAACTGCACATCGTAGAGGCAGATTCCCTTCGATCGCCGGAGTGCTTCGTAAGCCAGAGCCAGCCCCGCAACCAGCAAATGAGGTTCGGATGGACGATGCCCCCGCGCCAGCTCTCTACGTACTTCGCCAACTTCGCCAATCAACTGCGATTCCGAAGCGGACTCCAGTGATTTCGCCAGCGCGCGGATATGCGGGATCAGTTCGCTGGAATTTGCATTCGCCAGAGATCTGGCAACGCGGCTTTCGGCGAGTGCGTTCCCGGACGATTCGACTGCCTTCGCAGTTCGCCTGAACATAACTCAGAATCCATTTCCGAAGGAATGTCCGCCTACACGGTTGGCTGGCTTTTGCGAAGCTGGTTTTACCGATTTGGGACGTTCGCCAACCGGTTGAGTCCATGAAACCGGAAGCTGATTACTGGCCGCTTCTGTAGGCAGAGCCAGTTCTTCGGCAGCAGGCAGAGTCGCAACTCGCGTTTGTCGAGCATTCATTTCGTTCGCGGTCTGTTCAGCGCGGGACGTCATCCATTCTGTTTCGCTGTTCTCCAGCTCCGGAGCATCATATCGCGACCGCAGCATTGTCCCGGTCGAACGTCGGAGTTGAATAATCGACAGCGAGTAAGACGTTTGTGCCTGAGCAAAAGCCGCCTCTTCATCGGCCAGACGTTCGTAGCCATCCAGCAGGTCTTCGAGCAGCAGGATGGATGATTCTTCGACATTGGGCAGAACATCGAACCGATCCTGAAGATAGCTCACTTCATTCTGAGCCGCCACCATCGCCTGATACTTGCCCAGCAACTCACGCCAGGCCGTGTCAACTTCACGACTGGCGATTTCGACCTCTGTCAGCGACGTTTCGACGGTCGCCTTGAAGCTGTTAATTGCGCGTTTGAGTTCCCACTGACGTTGTTCAACCTTGGCCTTCGCCGCGCGGTTTCCAAGCGGAACTTCGAATTCCATCCCGACGGTATAACCCGGTCGTCCCTGAGTAAACTGATTGTTGAACGAGTCGACGAACTGAGCTTTGTTCTCCAGTCCGGCCACGTAGGAACTGACGATAAAGTCCAGCTTGGGCAGCATTTCGCTCTTGCTGACTCCCATGCGAACACCGGATGCCCGCATCTGTCGAATCGCATGAGAAATATCCGGACGATTGACCAGAGCTTCCTGCAGAGATTCACGCAACCCCACTGGCAATGGAACCATGCTCGGGGCTTCCATCGGAGTGAATTCGACAGCACCGCCATTCAGCATTTCGGGATCATTCACTAGCAGACGCAACTGAGATTCCGCGTTGCGAATATCTGTGACTGCTCGCTGCATTCTGGATTCGGCACGAGCAACGGCCGCACGAGCACGCAGGATCTGACGCGGAATCGTGTCGACGCCGTGACGTCCTTCCAGTGTCTGCAGAACCTTCTGAGCAGACGAAAGCAGCTTCTGACGTTGGAAGAATTCTGCACGGGCTCTGTAGAGTTTCCAATACGCTTCGGCAACACCGTACAGATGTCGCTGCAATTCTTCGAGTGTTTCATCACCCGATGAACTGGCATTGATACGAGCGAGAACAATTTGGCTCTGGTTGTACGCAACGCCCGACTGACTCATCAACGGTTGTCGGAAGCTGAGTTCGAGTCGTGATGTGGACTGCGGATTAGGAAGCAGGAAGCGAGAGTTGTTGTCCTGATATCCGAATTGTTGTGACAACTTCACTTCACCGCCCGCCGTCGTTCGGCGTTTCAACCCGCCAGACGAAACGGTATGATGATCCTCGAAACGACTATCGTTATTACCAGTTGTCAGCGTGTTTCCAATGGGATCGTTCAGGTCGTCGTATTTGGCATTCAGGAATGTTCGCCAATCGAAGGTCGCTTCTTCCTGCTTCACAATTCGATGCTGGACTTCTGGATCCGCCTGAAGCACCTGAACCTGCGAGGAATAAATCAGAGCCTGCTGAACCAGCGTCGTCACATCGACTGAAATTGAACGTGGCGCGATTCCAGCTCGCTGTTGAACCAGACTATCCCACCACGCACTGAAGTTTTCCGGAACCACGACGGAAGGAGCGGGAGTTGGCGATTGTTCCACGCCAGCCGGCAGCATTCCCGTGCGGCCCATGTACGGACCGATCCAGTTTGGAGCATCAGATTCGACGGTGGCTCGGAAGCCTGAAGTGCCCGGAGCTGGTCCTCGGCCGGAACCTCGCGGCGCGGGCGTTGCCTTGGTCGATCCCTGAACAGGTACAGCCGTCGAGCCGGGTGACAGTTCGACATGAGCCTCTGAACCGCTGGCTGACGGTGCGGTTGGAACGGGTGTCGATGGCCTTGAGTCCACATCAGACCCGTTTGGAATCGTCAGATCTGATGGAGCGGCGTTCTGGATGTTCGCGGCATCCTGCATTCCTGCGAGACGAGTCGCTCGTCCCGGCGTACTCCCTGAAGTTCCAGGCACCGCCGCGCTGACAGAACCTCGCTGTGAACTTCCGCTGTGTGGTAAAGAGGCGACATCAGACGCCCCGACATAGTTGTAGCCTTGTCCCTGACGGCTATTCGATGCACCGCCGGCGAGACCGGAATGCCCGGCGCGAAGTGCTGGCATGGTCGAACTATGACTACCAGAAGTATCTCCAGCAGCGGATGTGCTTGCTGCGCCGTTGACAGGAACGCCGCGGCCAGAAGCTCCGAAGACGGGAGCCTGCAAAACTCCACGTTGGCCGGCCTTTGCAGAGTTCGCAGGAGCCAAAGATGCGGAGGCAGGACTACGTCGAACAGGAGGAGCAACCATGGGCCGAAAAGGAATGGATTGAACGGCTGAGTCTTTTCCACGGGGGCTAATCACTATCCCTGAATCGTCGCTGGTGTTAGCTGCGGCCGCTTGATACGAGCCAGGCAAATCAGTGTTGGAGTTTCCTGCATTGGTCATGCCTGCGCTGGGCATGCCTGCATTGGACTCTTGAAGGCCCGTCGTTGAGGACGTCGCGTACGAATCCGGTAGAACCTGAGCAGCGGACAACTCCATCCGGGCTGGCAACAGGGCTGTAGTCACCATTGTTGCAATGGCGGCCGAGGCAAGAATCGTTGCTGTTCTGCGCTCTTCCAGGCATTTGCGAAGCCATGTCACCAGTGTCGAGCACCGGGGAGTGGCTTCGAGGTTGCGGTTTTCCAGCAATGTATGAGACATGGACGGTTTCAGATCCGAATCAGATGATCGACCTGGAATTACGGGCACTCGTTTGCGTGCCCGCACAATGTCGGCGTCTGAAGGAATCGTCACAGGCGTCAAAATCCATCCAGCCAAATGCGAATCTGTACACTCGGATTCCGAGGACTATTCGACACGAGCCGACAATCCTGCCTGCCTTACCTCGTTGAACAGGAAAGGTTTTCCTGCAGCCGATTCTGCCGGTTTTTCTTTGTGCATCGAATCGGCATTCCCGCTGTCTGCAGTGGTTATTACCAGCAGGATGATCACACCGATCGTGCCGCGAGGTTCATTTTGGGAATCATGAAGGAGTCTGGTGGACTCTGCAGTCTGTGATCTAGGTTTGAGAATGCCGTATAGCGCCGGGTCAGGCCGGTGCTGCGCGTCCTGTGGAAAGCACGCTTCCCGCCGGCAACCTGAAAATGTCAAAGATTTCGGATTGTCTCAATGGTATTCCGTCGCCGCAAATTGACTGATCGAGTCCAGACTGTTGTGGATGAAGTTCTGCATATGTTGCAGAGGGAAACACAGTCCGGATTTCAGCAGCACCGTCCTTCTGCGGTTCAGGCTGCGCGCCTGGAAGAACGAATCCTGATGAGCGCTTCGCCGATGGCTGTCGTCGCAGAAGGCGCAGTTCAGGCGGTCGACGCCAGTGTGGCTGTGATGGAAACACGCGTTGATTCCTCGACAGGATCCGACGTTGTCTTTGATGGGATTGTTGACGAAAACATTGCGTCCGAGGGCATCAATGAAGAGGGATACAGCGCGATCTCATCAGACGCGGGGAATCTGCTCGATCCGAATTCTGAAGCCGGGGCTCTCGATTCCAACGAGGCCTCTGGCCCCGAACTGATTGTGATTGACTACCGCGTTCAGGATGCGGATACGCTTCTGGAAGGTCTGCTGCGCGATGGCCGAGATGTTCGGCTGCTGCGGCTGGATGCGGACTTTGAGGGTCTCAGTCAGATCACCAATAAGGTGGAGCAGATTGGAAATGTTTCTGCCATCCACTTGTTGACCCACGGGCGGGACGGAGAAATTCTGCTCGGTTCAACACACCTGAATGCCACGACACTGTCCCAGCATGCGCCGGAACTACTGGCGTGGCAGCATACTTTTACGGCCAACGCGGACCTGCTGATTTATGGCTGCGAAGTCGCAGAATCGGTGGAAGGGCAGGATTTTCTGGATTCGCTCAGTGCATTGACCGGCGCGGATCTCGCAGCGAGTTCAGACGCGACCGGAGGATCGATCAGGGCTGCTGACTGGATTCTTGAATACAACATTGGTGAGATCGATCAGCCGGGAATTTTCTCTGCCACCGTGATGGATCGCTGGCAGCATAGTTTGGCTGTAGGCGGAACAGTCACGGTCACTACCACAAACGACGTGGTGGATGGCACTGTGACTTCGATTGCGGCATTGATCGCGAATAAAGGCGCCGATGGCAGAATTTCACTGCGCGAAGCCATCCTTGCGGCCAATGCCAACAGTGATGTGGATGAGATTCTGCTTACGGCCGGTGAGTATCGTATCCAGATCACAGGCAAAGACGACTCCGGGCTCAAAGGCGACTTTGATATCGCAGAAGGCGTCACGATTCGCGGAGCTGGCTCAAGCACGACGATTATCAATGGCGGTTCAATCGATCGAGTCTTTGACCTTCGCGGCAATGCGTCCGCGACAGTGATCGGCGTGACGATTACCGGCGGCAATACAACGGAAGACGGTGGAGGGCTGCGTGTCACGAAGAATGCGGTGCTGACACTGAGCCAGGCGGTTGTGTCAGGAAACTCGACTACCAGGAAGGCCGGAGGACTCTTTAATGACGGTACCGCGACTCTGACCGATGTGTCGATCGTCGGAAACCACTCCGGTTCAGACGGCGGGGGCATCGACAATTCAGGAGCCCTTGACCTCACGAACGTGACCATTGCGGGCAATACGGCGAATCGTGGAGGTGGTCTGCATCATGCTGGAGCGGGCAGCACGCTTGAGATGACAAGCGTGACGGTCAGTGGCAATACCGCGACGACTCAGGGTGGCGGCATTTATGCGGGACGAGATGCGTCATTGCTGAACGTGACGATAGCCAACAATGAAGCCACAGCGACCGGGGCGGGGATTTTTGTTCATTCCTCTGTGGGCTCATTTACGGTTCGCAATACACTGTTGTCTGGCAATAAGTTAGCTAATGGAACGTCTGTCAACGTCTCCGGTTCTGTTACTTCATTAGGAAACAATCTGGACAGCGATGGCACAGCAGCCCTGAATCAGTCGTCGGATCTTTCCGGAGTGAATCCGCTTCTGCAGCCGCTCGCGAACAATGGCGGATTCACGCAGACACATGCTTTGGCGTCCAACAGTGTCGCCCTTGATGCAGGCTCTTCAGCCGCCGCACCTGCACTCGACCAGCGCGGGTTTGCACGTGATCTGACCGCGGATATCGGGGCCTATGAGTTTGATCGAGTCTTTCTGACGACCAGTCAATTCAGCGTGAATTCCACCACGAGTGCGGATCAGGTGACATCGGCCGAGACGCGAGGAAGTCAGAACGCGATTGCTCGCGACCACGCCGGGAACTATGTCGTCGTTTGGAGCAGTAACGCGCAGGATGGTTCCGGCTGGGGTGTCTATGGGCGTCGCTTTGATGCAAGTGGGCAGCCGCTGAGCGGAGAGTTTCTTATCAACAGCGTAACGTCAGACAATCAGCAATGGGCCGGCGTTGCGGCTGATCGCAATGGCAACTTTGTTGTTACCTGGACCAGCACTAATCAGGATGGAACAGCTCAGGGCGTTTATGCACGACGCTATTCTGCAGCAGGGGTTGCTCTGAGTGGTGAGTTTCTAGTCAACACCACCGCAACCGGCGTTCAGAAGAACTCCACCATCTCTATGAACTCCGCTGGCCAATTCGTAATCGCTTGGCAGGGAGAAGGCCCTGGCGACAGTTCCGGTGTCTTCTTCCGTCGCTATGCCGCGAATGGATCCGCCATCGATACGACGGACAAGAGAGCAAACGCTTCATCGACCGGCACGCAGATCAATCCTGGAGTTGCGATCGACGGGATCGGTAACATTGTGGTGCTCTGGCAGGACACAGCAAAGCTCTATTTCCAGAGGATTCTGACTTCCGAAAGTGACATCAATGGCACGTCCGGAACGTGGAGCACTTCCAGAGTTCAGATCGACAGTACACTGTCGACCAGTGATGCTCCGGCGCTTGCGATGGACGCCGCCGGAAACTTCACAGTTGCCTATCGCGAGCAGACCATTCTGCCTGGCATCTGGGTGCGTGGATTTAATGCGAACGGAACACAAAAATATTCATGGTTTCAGGCCGCCAGTGGATCTGCAACGAGTCCCTCCATGGCGATGGCCGCCGACGGCCAGTTTATTTTGAGCTGGCAGAACACGGGCGATGGTGATGGAACAGGAATTTACGCGAGGAAATACCTCGCCAACGGTTCCGCAAATGGAGCCGCGTTCCAGGTCAATCAATACACGACCGGGAATCAGAATCAGTCGTCGTTGACGATGATCGATCCGGGCAACTTTGTTGTGGTCTGGTCGGGAGTATCCGCCACAGACACGTCCGGGATCTCCAGTCGCCAATACGGAACGGGTGTTGCGAAGATCCTGCAAGCGCAGAACGATTATGTCACAACGGCCACGAACACGAGTATCAGCATTGATCCACTTGGTAACGACTCACGCTCTGCTGAGGGAGTTGCCATTCTTCTGGATGTTTCTGATCCGCTGAACGGGACAGCCGCGGTAGCGACGGACGGAACAATCTCCTATACCCCGAACACAGCTTATGCCGGCGATGACTCGCTCTCGTATCTGCTCTCAGATGGCGAAGACGGGACATCTCACTACTGGAGCCTTGGAGGCAACGCGGTTGATTCTGTCGGCAGTGCTGACGGCATCCTGAACGGCACAACGACTGTCGCCGGCAGCTTTGGAACGGCTTTACAATTCAATAAGTCGTCTGACTACGTTCGCATTCCGGACTTCACGTACACACCGTCGTTTACAGTCTCGTTCGATTTCAAGATCGACAACAATACCGGCTCAGTGTATCAATATCTTTATAGCCACGGACCATGGAACGCGTCAAACTCACTGCAGGTTTTGGTGGGAGAAACGGGAACAGGTTCGGATGCGAACGTGCTCAGAACCTATTTTGGCGACACGAATGACGCCTATAGTACGAGTGCACTCAACACGAATATCGCTTCACTGATCGGCGACGGCCAGTGGCACACTTATACTCTGGTTGTTGACAAGGCCACGGGAACTCAGGTCTATATTGACGGCGTCCAGCGTGTCTCTGCAGCAACTCGAGGCGGCGATGCGTTTAATCCTTCAGGGGATCTCTATCTTGGAGTCCGATCGGACCTGAACTCGGCGCGATACTTCGGAGGACAACTGGACTCGGTCAGAATTATCGATCGAGCATTGACCGTGTCTGAAGTCGGGGCATTGAATACGGGGAACTCGCCTTCGGCCGGTTCGACACAGTCGACAGCAACGGTTTATGTAACAGTCCAGAATGCTTCGCCGGTCGTTTCCATCAATGGTCCCTATCAATCGAGCGTCGGACTGCCAGTCACATTCAGCGGCTCAGGAACAAGCGATCTCAATAACGACACGCTAACCTACGAATGGGACCTCAATTACGATGGCGTCACGTTCAGCTCTGACGCGACCGGAATTACGATCTCAAAAACATGGGCCGAACTTCAGGCCGGTGGAACACAGGTTGGCACCAACAGTCTTGCACTGAAAGTGACGGATTCACGTGGTGGTGAGACCATGGCCATCACGACGCTGCAAATATCCGCGAATGCGGCTCCGACTGCACTTTCTCTGAGCAACTACATAATTCCGGGAGCACAGGCTGGCACTGTCGTGGGGACCTTAACAACGACGGACTCCACCACTGGAGATATTCATACCTATACAGGCACCGACAATCGTTTTGAGGTCGTTTCAGGCCAGTTGAAACTGAAGGCGGGGCAGTCGGTAAACAGAGACACCGAGACGTCGGTTTCGATGAGCATTACTGCGAGGGATCTCGCCGGCAATGAGCTGACGCGAGCCTTGGTATTGACCGTAGGAAATGGGCCGATCGTCGCTCGAAACAACGCCGGTTCAACAACTGAAAATACGATTCTGACCGTTGCAGCCCCGGGAGTACTCTCGAACGATGATGTCCCTGCAGGTGCAATCACCTCGGGGGCTGTGCTGGACTTTAATGCGGCTCAGGACACCAACGGCGACACAATCTGGCAGAACTCGACAGCCAACACCGGTTTCGGGCTGAATCTTGGCACGGGAGTGACTCGTAGCGCAGTTACACCGAGCCATCATTATGGCATTCTGTCGTCCTTTGACTTCAACGGATCAGCAACTTCCGGGGCCTATAGTAGTGCGCCGGTGGCGTCACTTCCTGGCAATCCCACAGATGGTGCCGGAACATTCGAACTCTGGTTCCGTCCGGATGAATTCACGAAGAAGTATATTCTGATCGATTCCGGAACTGCACTGCCTGGCAGTGGTTTGTCACTGCGACTCAATGGGACACAGCTTGAGTATTCTGTCTATTCCGGGGCAGCATTAGTCGTCGTGACTTCGGACATCAGTGCTCAGTTAGCCACCGGAGATTTCGTGCAGTTTGCGGGGACAGTGCGTCTCAACGCCGGAGCAGCCTCGATCGAAATGTTTGTCAACGGCGTTTCTGTCGGCACCGATTCGGACTCTGGCTTCACGTCATGGTCTGACATCACAGAGAACTTTGCACTTGGCAATATTGA
Source organism: uncultured Planctomycetaceae bacterium (assembly GCA_903921605.1). Next base: position 11,589 of record CAIXQV010000386.1, read on the forward strand.
TGGATCGGCCACTGTTTTCTCCGTTGCTGGAGCGGATCCGTTCGCCGGTGAAATGGCACTCTTCCGGTTCTACGATACGGCGTTGTCGGGCACTCAGGCTCTGAACAACTTTAATGCTGTCGCGGGAACTCAGGCTGGGATCACCGTCACATCAACAGACACGACGACGGATTCAACTCGGGGAACTGCAGCTGTGGGAGCGAACGGTTCTGTTTCATACAACCCCAATGGACAATTTGAATCTCTCGCGGCAGGGGCAACCACAACAGATTCGTTTCGTTACACCGTGTTCGATGGCAACGGAAACTCAGACACGGCTCGAGTCACCGTGACGATTACCGGTGTGAACGATGCACCGGTATTGACCGCAGTATCCCCAACGCTGGGCACCATCATTGCCAACGAAAATTCGGCGGCCACCACGGTGAGCAGTCTGTTGGGGACTTCCGTGACAGATGTTGATACAGGTGCGCTGAGAGGAATCTCCGTCACAGCCGCGACCGGGACTGGCATCTGGCAATACTCAACCAACGGCACGACCTGGGTGAATTTCGGTTCTGTTTCTGCCAACAGTTCGTTGCTGCTGCGATCCACGGATCAAATTCGCTTTGCGGGAAGTGGAACAGCCGCCGGCACAGCGACGATGAGTTACGTCGCGTGGGATCAGTCAACCGGAACGGCCGGGGCCAAGGTTGATCTGGGAGTCACAGGTCGAGGCGGCACAACGGCCTGGAGCACGAATTCTGATACTGCCACGTTGAGCCTGAATCGAGTGAATCTCGCTCCGACAGCGACATCTGATAGCTATACGCTGCTTGAGGATACGACACTCTCAACCGGAGTTCCCGGCTGGTTCAACAACCAATGGACGACGCGTCAGAGACTGACGTTCAACAATGGGGCGGGCACAGCGCTGACCAATCAGGCAGTCCTTGTGACACTGGATGCCACGAGAATTGATTACTCGAAGACGTTGAACAACGGCCGGGATCTTCGATTCGTCGACGGCGATGGAACGTTACTGGATTATGAAATCGAGTCATGGGACGAATCAGGCACTTCGCGAGTCTGGGTACGAGTTCCTCAGATCGATGCGGCATCCAATACGGACTTCGTCTGGATGTACTATGGAAATTCCGGAGCCGCGAATGTTCAGAATTCCGGAGCCGTCTGGACCAACCAGGAAGCCGTTCTGCACATGAACGGCACGCCCGTTGATTCCTCGTCTAATGCACTGACTGTCACAACCTCGGGAGCGACAGCGATCAGCGGCGGCATCAGTGCCTCGGCCAGAGATTTTGACGGAGTGGATGACAACATCAAGCTGGGATCGTCGACAGATCTGAACAACATCTTTGCCAGTGGTGGAACAATCTCGGCGTGGATCAATCCGGATGGCTGGGGAGAAGGCGGATACGGTCGAATTGCCGACAAAGCAGCCACGCATCTGGCAAACGCGGGAGGAGAAGCGGGCTGGGGTCTGCAGGTCACTTCCGCCGGAGCGGTTTTGTTCGATCATGGATTCGGGACAACTCAGGGAGAATGGAAAACCAATAATGGAGTCATCGCATTGAGCGGTGGCTGGTACCAAATCACTGTGGTTTACAACGCGGGGACACCGACGACCGATCCGAAGATTTTCATCAATGGTGTTCAGTTTGCGGTCAGCGAAATCTACACGCCATCGGGCTCGATGCTGAATGATTCGTCCCTGCAACTCACGATTGGCAACCATGCGTCCGCAACGACTCGGACATTTGATGGAGCCATTGATGAATTCCGAGCTTCGCGAACGTCAGTGACGGCCGCGCAGGTGCTGGCTGACTATCAATCCATGATGGGCACATTCATGACGATCGGCTCGGCAGAAGCTGGCCCCACCGGAGTTCTGAGAAACGACAGTGATCCGGATGGAGATACACTCTCCGTTGCTTCCTGGACGAATCCGACTCGCAGTCAAGCTTTCACGATGAACAGCGATGGCACGTTCTCCTATACACCGCAGGCAAATTTTCACGGGACCGATACGTTTGCTTATCGTCTCACGGACGGCACCAACGTCCAGGCACCAGTGACGGTGACTTTGACCGTGCAATCTGTTAACAATGCACCAACGGCCGTGAGTGTTTCCAGTAGTTCTTTCGCGGGATACACGAATGCCGCGGTCGTCGGAAATATCACCGTCACTGATCCCGATGCGGGAGATACTCACACGATCACGGTCAGCGATACCCGCTTCGAAATCGTTTCCGGACAATTGAAACTTAAGTCAGGCGTGCAGATCAATCCGATTTCCGAACCGACCGTTACCATGGATCTCGTGGCGACTGACTCCAGCGGAGCCGGCAGACTTGTCACAACAACTCTGACTACGATCGATATCAATACTTCGCCAGCACTTTCTATCACCACAATCACGTCATCTGTGACCGAAAACACACCCGTCGGAACAGCAGTTCACCTTGCTTCAATTTCGATCAGTGATGACGGTATTGGCACAAACAACCTGAGTTTGAGTGGTGTAAATGCTGGTCTCTTTGAGTTGATCGGGCAGGAACTCTACCTGAGAGCGGGAGCGATCTTTGATCATGAAACGACCGCAACAGTCGGCGTGACGATTGAAGTCGATGACCCGGCGTATGCAGGATCTCCAGATGACGCAAAAGTGTTTTCGCTTGCAATCACGGATGTGAATGAAGCACCTTCGATCGCCATAACTCCGCTAATGGCCTCGATTGCGGAGAACGCGAACTCCAGCACGTTTGTTCGCGTGGCGGATCTCACAATCATTGACGATGCGATCGGTAGCAATCCGCTGACGCTGGTGGGGGCCGATGCGTCCAGGTTTTCTATCGTTGGAGATGGTCTCTACATCAACACTTCGACACTGCTGGACTTCGAAAGTCAGACGTTTCTGACGGTGGATCTTCAGATTGATGACACCGACGTCGGGGGAAGCCCGGATGGGACTGTCACTTTCTCGGTGACCGTGACCAACGTCAACGAAGCTCCCATTGCGGTCATGGACGGCCCTTATGTCATTGCGGAAGGGCAGGATCTGACGATCAACGCGAACGGATCCAGTGACCCCGACGGTGACGTTTTGACCTACGAGTGGGATCTCGATGGTGACAGTGTCTTCGACGATGCAATCGGAATTAATCCCACGCGAACATGGGCTCAATTGATCACGGATGCCCCGGGTGTCAACGATGATGGAATTCGCAACGTCCGGCTGAGAGTGACAGATGCTGAAGGACTGTCAACGATTGTGACAACGACACTGACCGTCACTAACACGCCGCCGATTGTCACAGTGACCGGAGATGCGACCGTCAATAGCGGGACGACTTACACTCTGAATTTGTCGTCAACAGATCCGGGGCAGGACACGATCACGTCATGGACCATTAACTGGGGCGACGGTACTCCTTCAGAAACGGTCGCGGGAAATTTCAGCTCAGTGTCGCACGTCTACGCGACTCCTGGCGGAACACGATCCATCACTGTGTCCGGAACTGATGAAGACGGGACTCACCCGATGACCGGCGGGCCGTTCGTGGTTGCGGTCAACAACTCCGCGCCGAATAACCTGGCTCTGTCGGACCTGCGTGTGACGGAAGGACTCTCAGGAGCTTCCGTTGCCTGGTTAACATTTACGGACGTCGATTTCGGTGATCGACATACCGCCACTGTCGACGATACTCGCTTTGAAGTTGTCAATGGCGAGTTGCGGCTCCGCAGCGGACAATCGTTGAACTACGCCTCCGAGAATACCGTTCCGATTAACATCACGGTCACAGACCTGAATGGTGCCAGCAGTACGGCTGGGTTTGTGCTGACTGTGAATCGCGTGGCTCAGGGAGCGGCAGATTCCTACGCGGTCGACGGAACTCAGCAGTTATCCGTTTCCAGTCCGTCGTCCGGAGTTCTGAACAATGATTCGGATCCGGAGAATGATTCTTTGACAGCCATGATCCAGTCCGGCCCTGCCAATGCCGCCGCTTTCGGGATGAACGCGAATGGCACGTTCTGGTATCGGGCGAGGGCGGGATTCTCGGGAGTCGACACATTCACGTACTTCGTCAATGATGGAGAATCGAACAGCGCACCGGTGACCGTGACGCTGACCGTTAACCAACCAGCCACGCTGGACTTTGTGCGAACCAGAGTGTCGATCGCCGAGAACACGGTGCTCAACAGTCGATTGCGAATCGGGCAGTTCGTAGTGACCGACGATGGCATTGGCACTAACAGCATTTCACTTGCTGGAGTTGATGCGACATTCTTTGAACTGGATGGAGCCAATGTGCTGTATCTCAAGGCCGGTGTCAGCCTTGATTACGAGACTCGTCGGAGTTTTCTGGTGACAGGGCAGGTCAATGATTCCACCATTGCCGGTGATCCGGACAATGTTCGAAACGTGGCTTTTGGCATTACCAATGTGAATGAAGGTCCGATTACGTCCGGAATCCTGAACACTTCCACCAATGAAGACGCCGGTCTTCAGTTAATCACCACAGCAGCCAGTTTCCACGATCCGGATCTGGAATCTCTGACCTATACCGTGACGACCGTAAGCCAGACGACAGGACTATTGGACTCCGTCAGTATCAATGCCAACACCGGAGTCCTTTCAGTGCAGGCAAAAACGAATGCTTTCGGAACCGCTGTGCTCAGGGTGACGGCTACAGATGCTGCTGGTGCAACCGTCTCTTCGCAGTTCACACACAGCGTCATCGCGGTCAATGATGCTCCCGTCTTGCTGAATTACAGCGGCGAAACGTTTTCCGGTCAGCCCCTGACAGCAACGACTCCGGGTCTTCTGTTGGGAGCGACCGATGTGGACGACTCTTCCATTTCGGTAGTTCTGATCCAGGGGCCGTCTCAAGGTACGGTCACGATAAGGCCTGATGGAAGCTTCACGTACACGCCCGCAACAGGCTACTTCGGCTCAGACAGCTTTCGGTTTGCAGGCTCTGATGGTCAGACTACCGGAGCAACAATGACAGCGAGCCTCTTTGTGCAGGCACCTCTTGTGGGAGGTAGTACTTCCGGCGGGTCGTCTTCCGGCAATAGTTCAGGCACAACGACCACCTCATCCGGGACGGCGACCACCAATTCGACCTCGGGCACTTCTTCGACCACATCGACGGCTTCAAGTTCCAGCGGGACCAGCAATACAACGGGGGCACCTGCAGGAAATGCAATCGCAGCTTACAGCACTTCCGAAGAGGACAATGAACTGTTGGCCATCGGAGTTTCTGCCGCTGCTAAATCAGACGACGAACATATGGCAGGATTTGTTCCGCAGCTGCAAATTCAAGAAGGTGACGCCGGCAGAACGCTTGCAACCTCTGCACCCGTCAGCCAGACGGCGACCGACAGGGATGCTGGACGACGATATTCTTTCGGTGAAGCGTACCCTGGTGCATCAGGATCCATGTCGCAACGTTGGGATGTTCATACGGCTCTAACACCGCTGGAACTCCAGCGTCAGGAGTTCTACCGGGAGCTTGCGGCTCGTACGGAAGAACAGATTGACTCGTTCGAAAAGAAGCTCAGTCGCAACGTCAGCATGGATGGGCGAGTTGTCGGTTCTGTGGGTGTTGTGACAACGGGCTTCTCGGTCGGCTATTTGATCTGGGCAGTTCGAGGCGGCATGTTGCTGTCGGGCGTACTTTCTCAAATCCCCGCCTGGACCATGCTTGACCCTCTCATGGTGATTGATGGTGAAGGGAAGGACGACGACAAGGAATCTCTGCAAACGATTATGGATCGCGAACAAGCTCGTTTGAACAAGGCATCACCGCCACAAAAAACCTGAGATCTCCAACCAAGTTGCGCTGTGATGAATTGTCCTGGCTGATGATGGCTCCTGAGAACGACATTACTTTCTGGTACCAGAAGTTCTGAATATGAAAAACCTGACTGCTGCTTCAAGAATTACAATCGGCCTCGTGTGTTCGATGGTCGGGATATTGATCACAGCCAACTTTCTGGGCCTGCTTCCCGACCAGAATGTCGTGATCACTCAGGGACGCGCGCAGCTTACGGAGTCGCTGGCTTTCAGCACATCCTTACTGTTGTCCAACAATGACCGAACCGGCATCGAGCAGATCCTGCGGAATGTGGCGACTCGCCAAAAGCAGGTCCGTAGTATCGGTGTTCGGCGTGCCGACGGCGTCGTGGTTGTGGCTGTGGGAGATCATAACACCTTGTGGCCTGCAACTATGAGCGACAATTCCAATGCAACTTTCATGCAGGTTCCTTTGTCCCACACCTCCGAAGGTACCTGGGGTAAACTGGAAGTCAGCTTCCTGCCGCTCGACTCCGGCCGCTGGTACGCTTTCGCCGAAAATGCTCAACTGCAGTTACTGATGTTCGTTGCTGTTTCCGGGTTCTTCTCGTTCCGTCTGTTTCTGCGATTCGTGCTTAAGAATCTGGATCCCTCGCGTGCCGTCCCGAGACGCGTGCGAGAAGCCCTGGACATTCTGAATGAAGGACTGATGATCGTCAGCCTCGACGACCGAATCCTGCTCGCCAACAATGCCCTGTCAAGAACAGCTCGATGCTCAGCAGATTCACTCGTGGGCCGCAAAACAAGTGAGATGAGCCTGAAGCGAACAGACAATTCGACAACAATGCCCTGGACTGAGTGCGGCCTTGCAGAACGACCCGTCTCAGGAGTCACGATGGATTTTGTTGATCCATCCGGCGAAAAAAGGATCTTCAAAGTCAACTGCTCTCCGCTGTTCGGCAATGAAGGCAAGATCCGTGGGGTCATGGTGTCACTGGACGATGTGACTCAACTTGAAAAGAATAAAATCGATCTGAAGCTTGCCAAGGAAGAAGCTGACGCTGCAAATAAGGCGAAAGGTGACTTCCTTGCCAATATGAGCCATGAGATTCGAAACCCGATGAATGCGATCGTCGGTTTCACAGACATCCTTCGCCGTGGTCTTGAAGATTCTGAATCCATACGAACAACGTATCTCGACACGATTCACGCCAGCGGTACTCACCTCGTTGAGCTGATCAATGATATCCTTGACTTCTCCAAGATCGAAGCCGGCAAACTGGAACTGGAAATTCGTGAATGCAGTCCTTATCAACTAATGAATGAAGTCGTCAATGTCCTGCGAATGAAGGCCGAGCAACAGTCATTGAGCCTTTCGATCAACCTGCGTGGTGCCATCCCGGAAACAATTCAGGCTGACCCGACTCGCCTGCGTCAGATCCTGATGAATCTGGTGGGCAACGCCATTAAGTTCACGGCTGAAGGCGGTGTCCGGATTGTGGCCAGTATGGAAGAAAAGAACGGCCAGCCCTTTCTGCGGTTTGAAGTCACCGACACCGGTATCGGCATGACCCAGGAACAGATAGGTCGACTCTTCCAGGAATTCATGCAGGCAGACTCCTCGGTTACTCGTCGCTTCGGCGGAACAGGGCTGGGGCTTGCCATCAGCAAACGTCTGACCGAGGCAATGGGGGGACAAATTGCAGTCCAAAGTGAACCAGGCGTGGGAAGCACCTTCCACTTCTCTATCGCGACTGGCGATCTGTCTGGTGTTCCGATGCTGGACACTGAGCAGGCCTCCGAAAAATTCCGGTCTTCATCCCGAAGCAAACAACATGGCCTGAGAGTCTACTTCAAGCCGGCACGAGTTTTGATAACGGACGATACGCAGGCCAACCGTCAACTGGCTGGTCTCGTTCTGCGAAAAGCCGGACTGACCGTCGACGAAGCCGAGAACGGTGCCATTGCGGTCGAAAAAGCCAGCCGCGGCACTTATGACCTCTTGTTGATGGACATGCAGATGCCGGTGATGGACGGCTTTACGGCGACCCGCACGCTGCGTGACCATGGGCTCACAACGCCAATTCTGGCATTCACGGCCAACGTCATGGAACAGGATCGCCAGCGCTGTGTCGAAGCGGGCTGCTCCGGATTCCTGACGAAACCAATCAACATCGATTTGCTGTTGAGCACTATCGCGGAATACCTCGAAACAACCGATGCGCCACCTGAACTTCCCGTACCGCTCGAGCATCCTGCATCGAACAACCGCATTGCAAAAGTCGCAGCAACTCCGTCTGCCTCAACATCCATTGCCGGGAATTCGCTGGATGAGATTCTCGATCAGTTGCCGGGAGTCGCCGGGATCCGAGGTCTCGATCGAAACCAGCCCCGGGATTCAGAGTCAGGAAGAGAGTTTCGCGATAGGGTCCGCAGACCAATTCACTCCACTCTGCCACTGGACATTCCGGAGTTCCGCGAGATCGTCGAGTCGTTCGTTGGGTGTATGGATGACACAATGCTGAGCCTGCGGGCGGCTCAGGTCAGAATGGATTATCAGGAAATCCGCGAGATCGCTCATCGCCTGAAAGGCACGGGAGGAACAGTGGGCTTCGCTGCCTTCACAGAACCATCGCGCAAGCTACAGCTCGCTGCCGAAGAACGTGATGACGCTACTATTGATGCCATGCTTCTGGAACTGGAAGAAATCAGTTCGCGAATAGAATTGCCAGCGGAGGTTTGAAGCGGGGCTCCATCCGCTATGACTCGCATCATCTTTCCGGATGAAGTCTGCTCAAGCCTGCTCAATCTTTCGGAGCGGAGCCGGCATTTGTAGCGGCGCGGGCTGGCGATCAGCTTTCTCCCATAAGACGGGACCTCAGCAGATCCCTGGCGACTCGCAATCAAAGCCTCGTTCAGCGCGTAAAAAAACTCCGGTCCTGATCCAGGACCGGAGTTATTCTGTTCTGCAAACGCGTCTGCACTTATCGCTTTGGAGCGGTGCAAGAGCCGTGAGTGTCGGCCATAGATGTTTTCTGCTCTGTGATCCCCGGACATTGAGAAGCCATCTCGGCATTCAATTCCTTGTAAGCTGACCACTCAGCCGGCAGATTGTCCTCATGGAAAATCGCAGCGACTGGGCATTCTGGAACGCAAGCTTCGCAGTCGATGCATTCATCCGGATGGATGAACAGAATGGCTTCACCTTCGTAAAAGCACTCTACTGGACATACGACCACGCAGTCAGTGTATTTGCAATTGAAGCATGGTTCGGCGACGACATGGGTCATTGAATATCCTTTCCCACCAGAAGATCTGGTCACTTACAAATGACAACGCCCAACATGAGGCGAATTGATGCACAAGTACAGAAATCAAACACCAGGTTCAGTCATGGCCAGTTTCGGCCAGTTCTTTAGCTGAGTTTTATGACATGTGTTTCGGCAATTTCCAGACTTGTTAGACAGGCAATCCGACAGAGTTCAAATTGAGACGGAGTCTCTAATCGAAGTCCGGCGGAAAACGGTCTTCCGTCCCTCTGATCACCTCCGGAAGTCTTCTCAGGTTTTCCCAATCGGAACGCTTATCAAAGATTGTTCTTTGCGGAGCGAATCCAGTGTTGTCGGTGTTTAAATGGAGTGGCACAATCTTCGCTGATGAAAAAGCATTGCCAGAGAAATCGGGCATGGTGGCTGTTCCGATCAAAGAGAATCCGTTGGACGGAGTTCATCCCCCGGCGACAAAGCATCGTTATTGACCCTTATCCTGACTGAATCACAGTTTGTGCTTGATGTGACATTCTTCAAATCTTGCGCCCCCTACTCTCACGTGACCTCGAAACACAGGTTTCTGTGGTGTTTCCTGGCTCCACGAGTCTTCTACGTGACTACATGGCTTCTGATCTCCGGCTTCGCGCGATTTTTCGGCGAGGCTGCGACCACACGAATTGAGCTTTTGCCGTGCCACTAACAGACATTGATCGAAAACTTCTGAATGACCTCCTGGCAGGCCAGAGTGGTGCGTGGAGACTCTTCGTCGACCGCTTTACGGGTCTGATCATTCAGGTCATCAAGCATTCCGCTCAGGCTCACAGCCTGAAATTGAATGCCGACGACATCGAAGATCTCTGCGCAGAGACATTTGCCGAACTGCTTTTGCGCGACATGGCCGCCCTGAGATCGTTTCGGGGACGTAGCTCTCTGGCGACTTATCTGTCAGTGATTACTCGCAGAGCCGTCGTCCGCAAGCTGACTCAACACCGTTATTTGCAGGCGATGGGACACGTCAATGCTCATCAGGCGGCTGTCGACTATGCCTCCAACGACGCTCCGCCGGGCCGTCAGCTTGAACAGAGAGATCACGTGGAAAGTTTGTTTTCTCGACTTCCTCAGGAAGCGGCAAAGGTCCTGAAGTGGATTTATCTTGACGGCCTCAGCTATCGACAAGTGGCAAAAAAACTTGGAAAACCCCTGAACTCGCTGGGTCCATTGCTGACACGCATTCGCGCTGCTGCGGGCCCCGCCACTGCGGATTGACTGCATATCCGGGCCACGGTCTGTCCAGAGCAATTGGATTGCATGCATTTTTGAAAAATCGGCGTTCTCTGGAGTCTACTCTGCCGTTAATCTGTTGATGCGATGTGCCGCGAACGTGTTTTTCTGGTCGGAAACAGTTCGTCTTCGCAAGACCGATAAGCAGGCTCATGCACTGACATTGATTCAGTGTCATGGGAGTGTCATCGCGTCGAAGCCACTTCAACTGCCGCTCAAGGTCGACCAGAATGAAATCCCGTTCGCATAGTTTTGAATTTGCCCCTGCGAAATCGAATGTCCGATCGGGCTTCACGCTGATTGAACTCCTGGTGGTTATTGCCATCATCGGAGTCCTTGTGGCGATCCTGCTGCCGGCTGTCCAGGCGGCTCGCGCTGCCGCTCGAAGAACGCAATGCCTGAGTAACCTCAAACAACTCGGGTTGGCGATCCATAACTTTCACGATGCCAATCGAATGTTCCCTCCGGCTCGGCTGATCCTGAATTCCAATCGAGCATCAAATAGCAGTGACGGCACCGACGCGGGACTTGATGAACCGACTTGGCTGATTCATATTCTGCCTCACCTTGAGCAATCAGCGTTATTCAGTCAGTGGGACGTCTATAAGCCTTACGGTCTGCATTCCTCCGAGGCCCGTTCGTCTGTGGTTTCCACTTATCTGTGCCCGGAAAGGCATTCTGCTTCTGATGCAGTGACCCAGGACGTGCAGGTTGAGATTCGATTTCCCTGCGGCTGCAAAGGAGGAATCCAGTCAATCCCCGGCGGAGCTGTCGCGGATTATGTCGCAAATCATGGAGACAATTCCCCGGGAGCAGCCGGCCTGCCTACCGATTTTTACTGGGGTGGTTATGGCACAGGGGTCCTGATTTCCAGTACGCCGGAAATTGACGAAGCAAAGTCTGTTGGAGGAGAGATTGTTTTAAAACGTCGCTGGCTCGATACCGTCTCCATGAGTGATTTAAAAGACGGAACGAGCCAGACAATCCTAGTGGGTGAACCTCACATACCGCCCGACAAGCTCTCACAGAGCCCATGGAATGGCCCCGCTTATATGGGTCGGCATCTCACTCATTTTGCCAGAATCGGCGGCCCTGGAGTTCCGATCGCGCATCACCCCAGCGATCAGCGAGCCTCCGTTTACTCCTTCGGCAGTGCTCATATTGGAATGTGCCAGTTCGCTTTTGCCGACGGTAGTGCAAGAGCCATCAACTCCAACATCAGCACACAAATTCTTGCCAGACTATGTCATCGATCTGACGGTGTTCAGGTTGCTGGCTTTTAAGAACCCGCTCATGACAGTCCTTTCAAGCCTTTTCACTGGCCGTCGCCCCATCCTCGCTGCCGCGATTGTTCTGATCATCACATCCAATGGATGCGGTGAAAAGCAACCAACGACCTATCCAGTCAAAGGACGAGTTATCTTTTCAGATGGCAAACCCGTGATGCTGGGGACAGTTGAACTGCTTTCCGAAGCTGGAGCAATGAACGCTCAGGGATCGATTCAGCCTGATGGCACCTTCACCCTTGGCACATTCGCCAGTAATGACGGCGCTGTTGAAGGAACACACAAAGCGATCGTCATGCAGATGATTGTAAGTGATGGTCTCCCCAGACATTCGATGGATCATGGCGATCCGATCGATCCGCTTTACAGCTCCTATTCGTCATCTCCGCTGACCGCGCTCGTTCAAGCCACAGCGTCCAACGAGATCACGTTGACTGTGGAACGCGCGAAGCGAAAGTAAGAGCGTGTACGGAGTACGGATCTCACCCCCACTTGTGATTTCCAAAGAAATGCTCCCGCAATACCAATTGACAAATCGCACAAGTCATTAGAATGTCCGGCACTGGTCGGGCTCTAAGTTGGTTGTTCAATACTACTTGGCCCAGAGAGCATGCATACGCGTCGCTTTCAAATTCTTATTTTGCTTCAGGTTGCGCTGCAACTCCTGATTCCAGCGATCGCCCCGTGGCTGCATTCGTTTGTCGATTGTGGTGGCGTGCAGTGCTGCACGTCGACTCAGGAATCCCATTCCTCGTCAGCCAGCCCGACACAGCGTCCGTTGCCTCGCTGCCTCGCCGGATGTTGCCACGACCATGGCAATGACAGTGCCGGCTCAGCACCCCACTCATCAGACCCTGGCCAGCCTGATCAGCAAACCCCTCATGATTGTGCCCATTGCGCAATTTGCCAGGCGATCGCCGCTCCAAGAATTCTGGCATCTGTCGTTGAACTCTCGGCAGCTCCTGAGCAGATCGTGCCTCTTATTGTGCCGGCCTCCGCAGATCCAATGCTGGGATTTGGCCTGCCGCCGAATTGTCGCGCTCCGCCTGCGGCTTGAGCGCCTCACATCGCAGTTCTCCGTGATTCGTGCCAGAAACAACAGAATCCATCAAGGCTTGAGCTGTCAACTCAAGTAGATGTGATGCCGTTGCCTGATGGCTCTTCTTAACAGAACTGCAACCGTTGCACCTCGAAATGGGCTCGCGTGATGCACTCGTATCCTTTGCGTTGACGAGGGCGCGCATGCAGAACTGCGACGCCGCTTCGATCTGCAAGTGCAGCAGCAGTGCGCATTTCTTCGCTGCCGAGCAACTTCCATTCGCATTCCTGATCTGGCCCTATAGCCACGATTCATGATCGGCGGACCAGGCTCGAGTTGCGCAGATTGCACGACAGAATCGGGCATCACCCCCTGCTGACAACGCCCAAACTCAGACCCTTCTGCTTACTCATTAAATTAAATCTCCATTAGGAAAATCTTAGATGTTAAACTCTCAAATCGCTTCCGTACGTAAACGCGGATTTACCCTGATCGAATTGCTGGTTGTTATCGCAATCATCGCAATTCTGATCGCACTGTTGTTGCCCGCCGTCCAGCAGGCTCGCGAAGCAGCGAGAAGAACGCAGTGCAAAAACAATCTGAAGCAATTAGCACTCGCTGCTCACAACTACGCTGACACGCACAGCTCGTTTCCACTTCAAGCTGGCGCATCCTTGTATGGCTATTCAGCTCAGGCTCAGTTGCTGCCATTTCATGAACAGGGCAGCCTGCATAGTCTCATCAATTTTAATCAACCGCTGACAATCGGGCTGGCGTGGAATCCGCAAGTGAACCCTGCGATTGCTGCTGTGGCCGGAACTCGCATTTCTGTGCTGATGTGCCCCAGCGACTCTGGGAATCCGATGTTCACTGATTCGTTTGGATTTGCCTGGGCTGGCGGCAACTATCTTGTGAATGGTGGGTCAGGAACACAGTTGAACTACTGTTCTGGCAATAATGATGGACTCTTCTGGCGCGGTTCGAGCATCAAGTTTCGTGACATCACCGATGGAACCAGCAACACCGCATTCATGGCGGAGACGTTGTTTGGTAACAGGCAGGCGGCGACAACAACTCTGGTCAATCCTCAACGCCAGATGAAGCGAGTCAATCTTGGAGCGTCATGCGTGGCGACGGCTGAAGCCATGGAATCAACTGCGTCCACGAACTTCACCGGAAACCGGGCTGGAATCTGGATTTCATCAACGGGATTTCACACCCTGATTCAGGGCTACTATCCACCGAATTCAAAAAGCCCGGACTTCGGTAATCACGGAGAAGTTGTGTCCGGCCCACGAAGCCTGCACGTCGGGGGAGCGCAGTTGTCGCTCTGTGACGGCAGTGTTCGCTTCGTTTCCGAGAACGTCAACCTGGCTTTATTCCGCAATGTATTCGCTCGCAACGACGGACAGGTGCTAGGCGAATTTTGAGCTGATCCCGGATCTGGTGGAAGTTGCGGCCAATGTGTTCGCGGGACACCCGATCGTATTGAGTCTCAGTCGTAACCGTGCGCGGAGTAATTCGCGCCGAAATCGATCCGGCCTGCTGATCAATATCTGATCATTAACCTGTCGCAGCGCTGGTTGAGCAATCTCAGCCAGCGACTGCTCTTTTGCGCCAAGCCGTCTTCTTTCAGGACGTTATCCATGCGATCGACTGCAATCGCAATTTGTTTATTGAACATGGCCATGTGCTGTGGCGGAGATTTGTCTCCATCAGCATGGACCGAATTTCGAAATGGGGGCTCCTCTGTTTCATCGGGATCGATGCCGTTAACCTGGTCACCAGAAAGTGGCATTGCGTGGCAAAAAGAACTCAACGGATATGGTCAATCCTGCCCGGTGATCTTCAACGGACGGGTATTTTTCACGTCTGTTGTCGGCCCCATGAAAGACGAATGTCAGATCATTTGTCTCGACTTAAAAACCGGTGAGCAAGTCTGGGAGTGGAAGAAAGAAGCGACTTCTCGCGCAGCGTCAAATTACATGGCGTCGCGAGCCGCACCAACACCTTTAGTAGATGCGAACGGCGTTTATGCTTTCTTTGAGAGCGGTGATTTTGTTGCCATCAATCCTGATGGAAATTTGAGATGGTCCAGAAGCCTGACCGACGAATTCGGAAAGTTTGACAACAACCACGGCCTGGGAAGCTCACCGACTCAGACAGCCGAACTGGTTATCGTCAACATAGAGCACAAAGGGCCCTCCTATCTGTTGGCGATCGACAAGCAGACGGGCGAAACACGATGGAAGGTTGATCGCCCCTCCGGAAGTTCCTGGACTTCTCCCATCGTGGTTCAGCAGGAGGGAAAAGAGCAGGTTGTCGTCAGCTCCGGTGGATCGGTAAGCGGTTACAGCACTGTCGACGGCAAACAACTGTGGTCCGTCGACGGAATTTCCGGGAACTCAGTCCCTTCACCGACAGCAGCTGGACCGTATCTGTACATTGGAGCCCGCATCCCAGAGTTCGGATCAGCAGAAGCAGCTTCCCAGTCTAACCTTTGCCTGCGTCTGGACTCTTCTGAGAACCCTCAGAATGAAGTGCTTTGGCGAGCAAAAAAAGCGGTCTGCGATTACGCCAGCCCTGTTATCCATGGCGACTGTGCGTATTACCTGAACAATGTGGGAGTGCTCTACTGTGTTGACAGTCTGACCGGAGAAACTCAATACACCGAACGGCTGGGAACGACATGCTGGGCAACTCCCGTTGTGGCGGGTGACAACGTTTACTTCTTCGGAAAAGATGGCAAGACGGTAGTCATCCAAAGCGGCCCGGTGTTTTCCAAAGTGGCCACCAATCTGCTTTGGGATCCCCTCAATGCTCCCGCTCCTGAGTTCTACAAGGAACATCAGAGCTCCGGGCATGGACATGGTTCCTCTGCAGACGACAGCAAGCAGAAGGCGAATGCCGCGAACGCTCCTGTTGCTCAGGAAAAGCAGAACGGGGCAGTTGAGACGCCGGAAACAAGCCCCAGGAAAAGCGAGGGTTCTGGACGAACTGGCGGCCCCGGTGGCGGAATGATGGCCACATTAATGAAGAGCGATGCAAACGGTGATGGAAAAATCTCCGAGGAAGAACTGTCGCCCGACTTTCGAGAAATGATGGGGCGAATCGACCTGAACAAAGACAAGTTCCTGGATGCCGAAGAATTGAAAGCCATGGAGGAAAGCTTTCGCAAACGTCGTGAAGGGTCGAAGGACTCCGCTCGTGATCCGATTGTCTATGGCGTTGCAGCAGCTGATGGAGCGCTTTTGATCCGAACGGGAACTCGCCTTTTCTGCGTTCGTGGCGAATAGGCTTCAGTCGACATCCCAATCAAGACACAACCTTATCTCAGAAAGACTAAAGGTCTCAAACAATGAGAATAGTTTTATTGCTCGTCGCTCTTTCTGCCGTAACTCTCGCAGGCTGTGGCCAGACGTCGGCTGAGGCCTTACAGCCGGCGAGCGTCGCGGTCCCGGAATCATGGGCCGCTGACGGAAAGACATGGACTCACCAGACGTCACTTAACAAATCGGACGAAGAGGTGCTGATGAAGTTTTTCCAGATTCACACCAGCTTTCAGGGAAGCACCGACTTTGAAGGCTCACCACAGATTCTGGTGACCGGAAAATCTGATCGAAGATTCTATTGGTTTCGAGGAACCCCGGACGCTCTGGCATGGTCCTGCATTCACTTCGTGGGCGGAAAGTTTCGAACGTCAGAAGGCACTGGCAGTCCTTTTGTGAAATGATGCGGACGGCCCGAGAATCCAGCGGGTTTCACAATGACTGCCGTGCATGCAGCGAGTATTGCATCAAAATCATCAAAACAAATAAGGGAGTTCAATATGACATTTCATTCGCGTGCTGTGCGACGGCTAAGGACCGCTGTCGCTTTGGGACTTGGTTTGACATTCTTTTCACAGGCTTGTGATGCCGGAGATCGCGGGCCTCGTATTGCTCGAGTCCTTTGGCAGGATCGGGATAAAGACACTTTGATGTGGGGAGAAGTCCATGGCGGTGAGCAGTGGATTGTTTCCGCATCGCCGGTGAAAGACTTCCCAAAGCTTGATCGCGAGAAGCAGGATCTGGTGCAAATGGAGCATGCCGAGGGACACCTGCTCGTGGGCGTCCGTGATAACGAGGAAGGAAAATTCCAGAGCGGATGGATCGCCGTCGACACTGGTGTCCGTGAAGAGCCACACGGCGATCATTCCCACTGGAAGTTTGTGGGATTGCCAGCCGTCAGAGGCAGTCGACTTGACACAGAGCAGGGGAACCCGGCCCATATGTATCTTTATAACGGTCACTTCTACATGGCAAATGATAAGAAGAACGGGTTCACTCACCTGAATCCCAAAGACATTCTCTCAAAGCCAGCCAAAGAGTGCGGGAACTTCTTTGCCGGTGGTGGAAACCATATCACGATGGCGGCTGTTGATAACGCTGTTTGTTATTCCACATGGATTGACGGTGGCGGACCGAATATGGGGCGAGTTGACGTCGTCAATCTTAAGAAGGCGGAGGGCGACAAAACTGCCTACTCATTCAATCTGCCGACGGGAGTTATCCACGGAGCGACGGCAAACTCCGGACGAGTCTTCTTTGCACCAGCAGATGGTGTCTGCTGGGTTGATGCGGATACTTCATTGTCAAAGACAG
Organism: uncultured Planctomycetaceae bacterium; assembly: GCA_903921605.1. The sequence continues at coordinate 28,907 of CAIXQV010000386.1, forward strand.
CAGAGACTGTGATGGTGAATCATCTCTCGCTGGGAAAAGATGAAGGCGCGGAGAAACCCAATCGCACCGGCGCTTTCGTGAATCATCGCAACTGGGTTTTATTCACGACCGGAGGCGGAGAAAGCAAGTCCAGCCTTTGCCTCATGGAGGCCAATGCAACACCGCCAAGGATCGTTAAACTTCCCATTGCAGTCGAAGAGGGACTTACTTTAACAACGCCGGAAGTCGTTCTGGCTGCTGGTGGGAAACGTTACGCTTTCCTGTTTCACGATAAGAAAGAAGGCGACAAACAGGAGAAGTTGACAATCATTGACCTGGATCCAAATGGCGATCGAAACTTCTCGGACGCTGCAATCTCGAAAACTCTTCCCGTCGGGGCCAGCAAGGTTGACGGCCATAATGGACACCACGCGATCGGATTTGATTCAGAAGGCCGAATCGCCTGCTTTACCAATCCCGGCGAAGGCTCTATCTGGGTCTTAAGCCTGAAGGATCTGACAATCCGTGCAAAATCCATTGTCGGAGGAACACCAGGAGCGATTGTCGCCATTGGTGCGCCAGAACATAAGCATTGATCTGTACGAATGAAAACACCAACATCCACGGAACAATTTGAGTTCCCTGGTCACTGTCGTCCAAACTCCAATGCTCTTCATTCTTCCAAACAAGGTCAGCGCGATGCACGGTTCAGGCAGTCCTACTTCGAAACTCGTCTTACTGTCGATTGTGACGTTATTCGCAGGCTGCACCGACGATGTCGGGCAGCACGATGCGAAGGGCGGCGGCGCGGCTGCAAAACATAATCACGACCATAGTCATGCGCCGACGACATCTGGTGAAGGGCTGGCTGAACTCACGTCGCTGCGAAATACGATTCGTGATGCATTTGCGGCGAACGACATGGATACCGCTCATGATCCTTTGCACGAGGTAGGCGACGTCTTGTTGGCGATACCGGAACTGACCAAAAAGGAAAACATCGATTCCAAAAAACAAGCCTCCATTCAGAAGGCTGTCGACACTTTAATGGACGCCTTCGGTCGCGTTGACAAAACGATGCATGGTCAGGAAGGATCAACCTATGCTGAGGAATCCGCAACGATTGATGCGGCGGTGCTGGAACTTGAATCGCTGCTGAATCCAGCTGAAACTCCGAAGCCTGACGCAGCGACACCAGATAAACCAGCATCGGCAACGCCAGCCGTAGAAACAACATCTCCTGCTGAGGCTCCTCCGGCAGCTAACCCGAACTAAACACCCGGCTTGAACGCCACGGAGCACGTCATGACGAATCTGACTTCTGATTTCCAAACACTCAGGCACAGTCGACGACTGATGACTTACAGTTTCGTTGCCATGCTGGTGCTCCTGCTCGTCATGCCGGGCTGTGGGGAGACAATAGATCCCGAAGTGGTTGAGATACGGAATCGTTTTCTGAACGTATCCACCGAAACGAAGGAAACACCCGTCTCAGAAATCCGCGCTTCGTTAAAGTCGGGCGAACTAAAACCCGGCACGCCTTTTAAGGTTCGAGTCCGTATCAATGCCGGTGAGTTTCCGCCATTTGTCAATGGCTCTGCGAAGTTCTTTGTCACCGATGCCACGGGACATGACGGGGATGAGTCTCATGACCCACACGAATGTCCGTTTTGCCGCCGCGACGTCAAGAGCATGATGGCGCTGGTGGAGTTCCACGATGAAGCCGGCAAAACTATCGCCATGGATGCTCGGGAGCTTTTCGAAGTCAAGGATTTCGAACTGCTTGTCATTGAAGGCACCGGCCAGTTCGATTCAGAGGATGTCCTCTTGATGACCGCCAGCTCGATGTCAATCGTGCGTTGAACTGCAAACGCAGGTCTTTGCAGGGTGATGGACTGCTGGATTCCTCTGCATTTCGACGAAATGCACGGCCGGCTGATACGGAGAAGTTCAACGGCTGTCGTTAGCCACCAGAAGAGGATTCCCTCCCGCTAAATGTGACTTCTTTGAGGGGGGCCCGAGTCTAAGGTTGTCGGTGCAGCACGATCGCCACAACGCTTTTGACGCCAGCTTCTGAAAGCAGAGCTGCGGCGAGCGTCATTGTCCAGCAGGTGCGAGCGCTGGTGGCGCAAAGAAGAACAGGGCCGGCAGGAAGGTTGGTGAGCTTCTGGAGGCGAATGGCTTTCTCCAGATGCTTCACGTGTGATGCACTGGGCTGGTTTTCCGGGCAAGCTGGACCGTGCCATGAAAAGGCATCGAACAGGGTCAGTCGCCCGATCGTCGAGATATGATTGGCCAGTTGCCGGTTACTCTGCATTTCAGAGCCGGGAGCGGGGGCTGGCATAACCAGCGCCGGGCGTTGCTCCCAGTCGTTCTTCCAGCGCTGCAGCAGGCTGACTGCGCCATCAAGCAGACCAGAGGGGACGATTGTCATGCCACTTCGCGCGAGTGCTTCCAGCTCTTCAGTCCAGCCAGGATCGTCCGCAAAGGCAACAGCGCGGGCGGCGAGCTTTGCGGAGATGGCCCCTTTGCGAGTGCAGCCCTTGGGCCAGATTTTCCTCGGTTCGAAGATCACGTCCTGCTGGCGGAGAAAGCGGCGGGCTTCGTTGATTGCGCTGGCGGAGGGGTTAAGTCCCGGCTCTGGCAGTTGTCCCGTACACACAGAGCATTTGCCGCAGGGGGCCGGATTGGGATCGCTGAGTGCCTGCTGAAGGTAGGCCATGAGACAGCCACGCCCATGGGCATAGTTGCGCATGAGGTCCGCTTCTTCACGGCGTCCCGCAAGGAGAGCGTCCCATTTACGTGAGTCGAGCATCCAAGGTCGACCGGTGGCGGTCCATTTGCTTCCATCCTTTTCGACGGCGTCATCGACAGCAAGAATCCGAAGAAGTGCTTCGAGTCGTCCGCGGCGAATGGCCGTTGCGCCTTCAAGATCGATGACCGACTGAGGCCGTTCTGAGAGCGATTTAAGAACACGGTCGGCGTTTTCCTGACTGGGAATGTTGGCCGTTGCAAAGTACTCCCAGATCGCTTCATCACCGCTGCCAGGAAGAAGAATGGCTTCTGCGTGTGCGAGGGCACGACCAGCGCGGCCGATCTGCTGATAGTACGCAACGGGAGTCCCGGGTGAGCCGAGATGGAGGCAAAATCCAAGGTCAGGCTTGTCATAGCCCATACCGAGTGCAGAAGTGGCGACGACGGCCTTGAGTTCATTTTTCCGCAGTTGCTGTTCAATGTGCAGGCGGTCGGCTGTTTCCGTCTGGCCGGTGTAAGCCGGAACATCAAAGCCGCATTGACGGAGATAGCCCGCCAAACGCTCGGCTTCAGCAACGGTGAGCGTGTAGATGATGCCTGAACCCGGCAGAGTTTGTAGCGCGTCCGCGATCCATGCGAATCGCTCGACGGCGGAGAGTCCGGGTATGACGGAGAGTCGGAGGGATGTTCGGGCGAGAGTGCCACGAAAGACGGCGGTGCCATTACCCAGTTGTCTGCGGACGTCATCAGTGACTCGTTCGTTAGCAGTCGCTGTGGTGGCGAGCACGGCGGCGTTTGGTGCAGCGAGGAGGGAGCGAGCGAGTCGCTGATAATCGGGACGAAAATCAAATCCCCAATCACTGATGCAGTGGGCTTCATCAATAACAATCAGGGATGTTTGAGCCAGCAGTTGGGGGAGTCGTGCCGCGAAGGCAGGATTACCAAGTCGTTCGGGTGAAACAAGCAGCACGTCGAGCTGGTTGTTCTTGAGTGCCTGAAAGATAGGATCCCAATCGTCAATGTTGGTGCTGTTAATGCTCTCGGCCTTGAGGCCCGCTTTGCCAGCGGCGGTCACCTGATCGCGCATAAGTGCCAGCAGGGGGGAGATAACAAGTGTTGTTCCACCGCCAGCCTTTCGCAGCGCGGTGGTTGCCGCCCAATAGACGGCGCTTTTACCCCAGCCGGTGGCCTGGACCACAAGGACGCGAGCGGCTGGTTGAAGAACTGCGTCGACTGCGGCGAGCTGGTCAGCGCGAGGAACGGCCTGCGGGCCTGCCAGAAGCTGCAGAACTGCGGTGAGATGCTTCAGGGCAGAAGAAGTGGGCATGGTGCATGCAGTCCGAAAAAACAGAGATCTCGTGCAGATCCAGCAACTATCCTAATGGCGATAAACACACATGTCCATAGGTACGCCAGCAGATGATCAGCATCAGATAGGAAATCACCATTGAAGATTCGAATGGGGCCGTCGCCCGGGGCCTGACAAATGAAGATCTCCTTGCGATGTTTCCCAATCGTCAGCCTGTGCTGCCCCATGAAATTATGGCGAGAGATCGTATAGGGCGAATCCCACACGGGACTGGCTTACCTGATGCGGTTCACTGGGAAGAAGATCTGTCGACCCGGTTCGTCATTTAGACTATCGACGCAAATCTGGCGTCGCACAAAATGGTCGACTTCGGGTTGCCTGTGTTGGGATACCCTTGCTTGGCCTGATTATCTGTCATTGCAAAAAAAATAGAGAGTCCGTTGGGGCACATTGTGACGCACGCGGGGCGAGATAGAAATTCCGTCCGACTCATGAATGTTACCCCTCGGAAAACAGGCATTTGCCTACCAGCGAGACGTCACGGTGTCAGCCGAGGCCCACAACCTGCTTCGGGAGCTGGGAATCCTTTTGCGAGGTTGCGAGTGTCATTCGGACGCTTTCCCGTTCTTCAGAAGCGAGTTTCCAGTCGCCCCACGCGTCGTAAGTCACTTTACCGCAATGGGTTGCGACGTTGACGAAGTTTTGACACAGTCATGACGGCGGCAAAACACGATGCTGTTGCTGCAGGTCGACAATGGGCCTATCGTGGGGGAGCCAGCAAGCTCTTTGGTCGTACTGAGGCCATCCGGCGGCGCTGAAAACAACAGTTAAATGACTTCTACAACGAAATATCACATGTCAACAGCAACACCACTCGCTATGCCTGTCGACGAGCAGCCATCGGATCGTGGCCTTTCTCCTGCGGAGATCAAGCGTCTTAAATTTCAGGCGGACACGGACCAACTTGTTGCCGCATTTAACAAGGATCAATTGAAGCTCAGCAATGTTGACTGGGTTGTGACTCTGTTCCTGATCGGAGTCCACGTCGGTGCGTTATTCGCATTCATGCCGATGTTTTTCAGTTGGACTGGCGTGGCAGTCTGTCTGGCTCTGCATTGGGCCACCTGCAGCATCGGAATTTGCCTCGGTTATCATCGCTACCTTGCCCACAAATCGATGAAACTGCGAGCACCCGCGGAATTTGTTACGATGGCTTGCGGATGTTTGTCAGGAGAAGGCTCTCCGCTGACCTGGGCAGCCACTCATCGCCTGCATCATCAGAAGTCCGACCAGAACGGCGATCCGCATTCACCGATCATCGTCAATGGGGCCTGGTCACATATTCTTTGGTTGTTCCCAAAACGTACTACCGAGTCTTCTCGAATCCTGTATCGCCGTTACGTTCCTGAACTCGTTGACCGTCCTCTGCTGCAGTTCTTCGAGAAGACATTTGCTCTGTGGCTATGGGGCGGCGGACTTGTGTTGCTGGCCGCTGGCTGGGCCATTGGTGGCTGGCAAATGGGCGCGTCTCTTGTTGTCTGGGGCATGTGTGTACGAATGGTTGCGGCGTATCACAGCACCTGGTTTGTG
>CAIXQV010000387.1 GCA_903921605.1 uncultured Planctomycetaceae bacterium
CAACAGTCTTCGCCTCAATTTCGCCTTACTGGCCGTGACGGTTTGTGCAAGTGTCTGCAGAGCACAAGATGTCATCGAATTCAATCGCGATATTCGCCCGATCCTCTCTTCCAATTGTTTCGACTGCCACGGTTTCGATGCGAACCATCGAAAAGGGGATCTGAGGCTCGATACTTTGGAAGGTGCTACGCTGGAACATGATGGCGTTGTTGCGATCAAGCCGGGTGATCCTTCCGCCAGCGAACTGATCAATCGAATCCTGAGCGACGATGCCGATGTGGTTATGCCGCCGCCTTCGACAAAGAAGACTCTCACGGCCGCCCAGAAGGATCTGCTTCGTCGCTGGATCGAACAAGGTGCGAAGTACCAAAAGCACTGGGCATTCGAAAGCCCGGTCTCGCCTGCTGTTCCGGAAGTCGCGGATTCTGCGTGGGTGAAGAATCCGGTCGATGCCTTTATCCTGAGCCGTCTCGAACGCGAAAAGCTAAAGCCACAGCGAGAGGCAGATCGTGAAGTTCTGATTCGTCGAGTCGCATTTACTCTGACCGGGCTGCCTCCGAAGATCGCAGAAGTCGACATGTTTCTCAAGGACACATCGCCCGATGCGTATGAGAAAATGGTCAACCGATATCTGGACTCGCCACGTTACGGTGAGGAACAAGCTCGCTACTGGCTGGACGTAGCTCGTTACGCGGACACTCATGGACTTCATCTCGACAACGAACGAGAAATGTGGGCCTATCGTGACTGGGTCATCGGTGCCTTCAATCAAAACCTTTCGTTCGACAAGTTTACGACCTGGCAATTGGCTGGCGACCTGCTTCCCGAACCGACTCTCGAACAAAAAGTTGCCACCGGTTTCAACCGCTGCAACGTCACAACCAGCGAAGGAGGAGCCATCGCCGATGAATGGCTCTACCGTTATGCCGTTGACCGCACCAGTACGACGATGCAGACATGGATGGGCCTGACGGCGGGTTGTGCGGTTTGCCACGATCACAAATTTGACCCGGTGACTCAACGCGATTTCTATTCGATGTATGCATTCTTCTACTCCACCTCAGACCCCGCGATGGATGGAAATATCCGCAACACAAATCCGTTCCTGAAAGTCCCAAGTGCTGAGCAACGCCTGGCTCTGGAAGCAGCTCAGTCGGCCGAAGCAGCCGCTCGAGTGAAGCTGGAAGAGGCCGTCACAAAGATTGAGTACGCAGATCCCGCATTATCGGCTGGCAACGTATCACCGATCAAACAGATCTCAGATGAGATCATTGATGATTCATTTCCTTTCGGGTCTCGCTCCAGAAACACTTCGCGAAACGATGCGGCCTGGATCCTTGATCCGGAGTTTGGCACAAAGTCTGGTCGGCGAGTTCTGGAATTGGCGTTTGGTTCGCAGTACGACGTCACCATAGAACTGGCTTTGATTCCTGTTGTCGTTCCGGAAGAGGGACAGATCGAATTCTGGGTCAGGGTTGATGCCTTCAGTCCGCCAAAAGGATTTGCTCTGCAGTTCGACGATGGCAAGAATCACCGCGCGGTCTGGGGAGAAAGTGAGAAGTACGGTGCCTCGAATTCAGACATCAAGATGGGCCCCATCCCGACTCCTGGTGAATGGACAAAACTTTCGATCCCATTCTCTCGCTTCGAAAGCAAACCCGGCAGCCGTATCAAGAGCGTGGTTCTCAGCCAGGACGGCGGAAAGATCTGGATTGATGATGTCCGTCTCGTCGGCAAATCCGATCCCACGAAAGATCCTCGATCATCATTTCAACAATTCTGGACTCACAGCAAAGGTGGCAACCCTGGTGGAATCAGCGGCGAACTCAGCCCGGTGTTGACTGGCGGGCCGAAAGACGAAACCCCGGCGGACCAAAAAGAAAAGCTTCTGCGTTTCTGGCTGCAGCACGTTCAGCGAGCTGAGGAATCAACGGTCACCGATCTCCGCACAGCCTATGCTTCAGCTCAGGAAGCAACTCAAGTCATCAACGATTCAATCCCGGGAACATTTACGTTTAGTGATCTGGAGAAGCCTCGTGATGCGTTCATTATGCTCCGTGGACAGTACGACAAACCGGGAGACAAAGTTGAACCCAACGTTCCTTCAGAGTTCCCAATCCTGAAGGATGCTGCCGGACAGCCAATAGGAGCAGGACAGCGAGCCAATCGACTGGATCTCGCGCGATGGTTCCTGGCTCCGGAAAATCCACTGACGGCTCGCGTGACGGTCAATCGTCTCTGGCAGCAAGTGTTTGGAACAGGGCTGGTGAAGACCAGTGACGACTTTGGAACACGTGGCGATCTGCCAAGCCATCCCGAGTTACTGGACTGGCTGGCCGTGAGTTTTCGCGAAAGCGGCTGGGACGTAAAACAGTTCTACCGAATGCTGCTAACGTCAGCGACGTTTCGGCAACATTCCGAGATCGGTGAAGTTCGATACCAGAAAGACCCCGAGAACCGCCTCCTGGCTCACGGTCCTCGCTTCCGACTGGATGCAGAGCAACTTCGAGACAACGCGTTGTATGTCAGCGGACTAATCGACCTCAGAATGGGAGGTCGCGGTGTGTTGCCTTACCAGCCGGACGACATCTGGGAGCCGGTCGGCTACGAAAACAGCAATACTCGCTTCTACATGCAGGATCACGGCACGTCGCTTTATCGCCGCAGTGTTTACTGCTTCCTGAAGCGAACTGCACCGCCGCCCTTTATGAGCAATTTCGACGGACCGAATCGCGAGCAGTTCTGCACTCGGCGAGAACGCAGCAATACTCCTTTGCAGGCGCTGCAGTTGATGAACGACGTGCAGCATTTCGAAGCCGCGCGGAATCTGGCTGAAAGGACAATTGTCGAGGGAGGAGAAACTGTTGGCAGTCGCATCAACTACCTCTACCGCACCGTCGTATCTCGTCCGCCAAACCCACAGGAACTCGAGCTGATTGAAGCGGCCTATGCATCGCAGAAGGCTCTCTTCGATGCCGACAGCGAAGCCGCTCAGAAAGCAATCAAGGTTGGCGAGTCGTTTCCCGCGGATATTGCTCCGCCCTCTGAATTAGCAGCATGGACAATGATTGCCAACCTGGTGCTGAATCTGGACGAAACCGTGACCAGAAATTGAGACGTTGGTCATAAACCTTGCTAAACCGTGAGCAGCCGTCGTATTTTGGGGCAGGAATTGACGGGCGGACGGAGGCCAATCTTGACCTTATCTGCGGAAACGACGACAGTCCTTCAGAATTACTACAAGCATCACAGTTCATAGGCGTCCGGCACTAAAGAGACTTGCGGCGCAGCCAACAGCAATGATGCTCATCGCCTGATCGTCGGGAGAATATGGAGTGCCTGAAAATCGACTGACTCGATATGAACTCGAGCTCATGAATGTGCTGTGGACAATTGGTCAAGGCACAGTGCAGGATGTCTGTGATAATCTCACTCGCGAGCTTGCCTATACGACAGTCATGACAACCCTGAACCTGCTGGCAACTCGTAAAAACGTGCTGTCCCGAACGAAGGACGGACGAGCCTACGTCTATAAGCCAATTGTTTCCCGAGATGAGGTTTCCCGTTCGATCCTGAGTGACCTGAAATCCGTATTGTTTGGAAACCGACTTCCAACCATGGTTCTGAATCTGATGGCGGAAGATGAAGCGAATCAGAAAACAGCAGACGTGCTTCGCGATGCTCTGAAAAAGCTGGAGGAGACTCAGTGACATCCTCTGCTTTTCCGGAGTTTTTTTTATCACTGTCCATCCAATGCACTGTCATACTGCTGATCAGTCTGAGACTGACCCGAAAATGCAGCTCCAGTGAGTCGGCTGATAAGCTCTGGGGAATCTGCCATATTGCCGTGCTCTTACTGGTGGCGACGGGTGTCTTGCTGCCACATGTGCGACTTCTCCATTCGGGCGATGACGATATTCTGCTGGCCTCGTTCGCTGCATCAGAATTGACGAAGACCTTTTCATCATTGCTTCGTTTCCTCTGGATCACTGGCGCATCAGTTCTGGCGTTCAGAACGGTCTGGTCATTGATAACAACTTCGCGGCTTGTCAGCAGAACGAAACACTTTCCCTTACAAACCAGCGGCGACACTATGAGATGCTCGCCCGAAACTGCCGCCCGTCTCTCGGCGTCCCGCATCACTGTTCTCACCAGCGAAGATCTGATCACCCCCTTCTGCTGGCAACTTCAGCACCCTGTTATCGTGCTTCCGGAATCACTTTGTACATTTCCGGATGCCGAACTGGATGCCGTCCTGCGCCACGAACTAGCTCACCTTGAAGCCAAGCATCCATTGAGACTCTTTCTCCAAAGACTCGTTGAGATCATTTTCTGGTTTCATCCGCTGGTTTGGATGACTTCACGAGAAGCGTCACTCCAACGAGAACTTGCAGCGGATCGGCGAGCCAATCGCTCTGCCACGCAAGCCACCGCATTCCTCAGGGGCATGGCACGACTGGCAGATTATTGCGTGTCCCGAACCTCAGCACTGGCGGCAGGCCTGGGATTCGGTGGTGCTGGCCCTTCGATTCTGCAACGTCGGATTGAACACTTGCTGTCTCTGGATTGGTCCAACAATCAGCAGCCGAAACAATTGTTCGGAAAAGCCGCGTTGTTAGTCAGCATTATGCCACTGGCGGCCTTGATGTGGGTCCCTGTCAATGACTCGGCCACAGGCAGAACTCTGGTTTCACCATGGCCACGGATTAGTGCATCCGTCCTGCGTGAGTTCGGGATCTCAGTCCGCGATTACGAAGTCGACAATCATCGTTTATTGGAGCACATCCATCGCCGGGAAGGTCTCTGACGATGGAGATGTTTCGAATTGCTGGAGGCACACGTCTGGCAGGTTCAATTCGTGTCGAAGGAAGCAAAAACGCAGCGCTTCCGATCCTTGCCGCCAGCGTGGCAATCACGGGTAATGTACGACTGGAGCAGGTGCCGAAGCTGCAGGACGTGACGACCATGTCTACGCTGCTGCAAGGCATGGGCGTCTCAATCGCTCGTGGACACGACAACTCGGTTGTCATGAATTCCAATGAGATTACGTCGACAATAGCACCGTATGAACTTGTTCGCCAGATGCGCGCGGGAATCTGTGTGCTGGGCCCGCTGCTGGCTCGATTTGGAACAGCAACTGTCGCCCTTCCTGGCGGTTGCAAAATCGGACATCGTCCCGTTGATCTTCACCTGCAAGGCCTGTCTGCACTCGGGGCGGATATCCGCATTGAATCAGGAAACATCGTTGCCTCCGCCCGGCAGTTACGTGGATGTGAACTGGATCTTTTGGGCAGTCATGGCCCGACGGTGACCGGAACGTGCAATGTCATGGTTGCCGCAGCGCTGGCTCAAGGAACGACCGTCATTCGCAATGCTGCTCGTGAGCCGGAAGTCGCGGACCTTGCACGCTTTCTGAATTCTGCGGGCGCGAATATCGAAGGGCAGGGGACTTCTGTTATTGAAATCAAGGGTGTCGAACAACTCGGTCCTGTGCATCACACAATTATTGCCGATCGTATCGAAGCCGCGACTCTGGCCATCGCAGCGGCCATCACCGGTGGCAGCATTCTGATAGAGAATGCTCCCACAGAACACATGCAGTCGGTTCTGGACATCCTGCGAGAAATCGGCGTCGTTTTGAAACAATCATCTGACGGACTTCACGTTTCGGCCGCAGGGCAACTGGCCCCCATAGTAGCCGATATCAATCCTTATCCAGGATTTCCCACTGATGTGCAGGCCCAACTGATGGCTCTGCTGACCCTTGTGCCAGGCGAGAGTCGCGTCACCGACAACGTGTTTCCCGAACGATTCATGCACGCGGCCGAATTGATTCGAATGGGCGCCGATATTGATGTGCGAGGAAAATCTGCCGTTATCCGAGGTGTGCCGGCTCTCTCTGCAGCGCCGGTGATGGCGTCGGACCTGCGAGCCAGTGCCGCGCTGGTATTGGCCGGGATCGCCGCCAAAGGCGTTACAGAGATTCGTCGCGTTTATCATCTCTATCGAGGCTACCAGCAGTTTGACCGCAAGCTAAACTCGCTGGGTGCCAGAATTCTGCGTGTCGATGATGGCCCCGATCAGGATTCTGTCCCAATCTCTGCGCCGCATTGGGATGTCAGAAACGTCAGAGAATCATGCGACTAAGGCATCGCGGAATGGACAGGTAAACTGTCGCTCAGAATCACCCTCACATCAGAATCATCTTCACACGACGCTTACCACTTCTGGCAAGCCAACAACATGAGCAATCTCAAAGTTCGAACCACCAGGTTCCGTTGAGTAGAGGACCACGCCCTTGTCAGGCGGCCCGACGAGAATCGCGACCAGGCTGCAGAGGCGGCTGGTCACGATACCAACTCAGCATTCCCTGCAACTTGGAAACCGTTTCACTCGGTCCCACCGACTTCAGAACTCGCCGAGTGACAGCGTCAGTAAAGCGGTTGATGAACGGACTAAGCCACGGAGTAAACTCAATACGCTGCCCTACCGGATCTTTTCGGAATCCCATACCGAGTTTGAACTGATCCAGCGAACCCAGATCTGACTGAATCGACTCGTATCCGTAACTGACCATGCGGACATCGGAATCCTTCAGTCGCGTGGACAGGAACTGAAAGAGCAATGCGTTATTCGGATAACATTCCAGATGCTGGCTCGACGATCGCACGATCAAGAGATTGGCGACATCGTCTATCATGAAGGAAATCAGATAGGCCGCGAGATCTCCCCCGATAAATGCGGCCCAGGCTTCAGCACCCTGTGTCAACGCCGCTTGTTGATAGTACCGTGACCAATAGTTCTGCAGATCCGACGGAACTTTTCTTCCCTGACGAATCAGAGTATCCGCGTTCAGGGACATCGCCAGTTTCTGCAGTTGCTGAAACTCAATTCTTTCCACATGACAGACTTCCAATCCACGTCGAACCTGCGTTCGCGTGCGGCTGCGCAGAAGCGGAAAGCCGTAGTCCTTCGCATCGCAGACGATTCGAAAACTTGGCACACCCTGATCGAGTGGGCAGCCAAATCTGGCAACCAGTCCGTCAGATCTCAGGATCTCACGGAGATCAATCGAATGAGCGTCTACATCTCGGTCATATGGTAAACTGGAAAAGACACGAGCCCCGCAGTTGAACCAGTGAACTCTACCCACCTCGCGTACCTCGTGGCCGATACGCTGCAAGAAATCGAGGTGATGTAGCGGGCTGATAGACACGGCGAATCACATGCTCCAAAACTCATCCACGACACCAGTTCAATCTCCGCCGCCAATCAATGAACTCAGGTCGACATACATGACAAAGAGGAACAAAGAAATAATGAACAGCAATCCAAAACCGTGAGCCCATCCAATCACGCGAGAACTTGGTTTGCGACGTGTGATCCCTTCCCAGAACAGGAAGACCATGTGACCACCGTCCAGGATTGGAATCGGCAGGAAGTTGAGGATCGCCAGATTGATGCTGAGATATCCAAGAAACATCATGAGATCAATCAGGCCACGCTCCGCCACCATGTAACCGATCTTTGCAATTCCCACAGGACCGCTCATCGAATCCAAAGAAACACTGCCACGAAGTAAAGAGTGCAGGGTCATGTAGATTGAGTTTGCCGTCTTGCGAGTTCGTCGAACTCCTAAGGACATCGCTTCGCCAAACGTTTTTCCCTTTTGCAGTTCGCGATCGTCCTGCCAGATGCTGCCATTGAATCCTCTAAACCAGCGATACCAGCCCGTGGCAACTTCGTGAGTTTTCAAGACTTCCGAACCATTATTCTTACCATCATCAAAATAGACGCGAATCTGTCGGTTCGGCACCCGCTGAATCTCTGCAAACGCCCAGGCCCAGTTAATCTGCTCCAGAGTTCCGGGCTCTTTCGCATCCAGGGTAGCAAGGTCCAGTTCCTTTGGAGTCTTCGCATCACCCAAAGCATCGGGGGCGTCTGATGTCGGATCGGAATGAATCAGATCAATCCGAGTAATCTTCATGTCCGGCTTGAAGACACCCAGCTTCTCAGCCTCTGAGCCTTCCAGAATTTTTGCAATTCGAGGTTGAACCTGATAACCCAGACCCAGCGATGGAATACTAAGCGGACTGGCTTTGAAATCCGGCGAATCCAGCCAACCTGGCGCATCGACTTTAGGAATCAACTCCAGTTCAACCTGTTCATCACCATTCGGGGTCGTTCGCTTCACCACGACTTTGACTGGCTTGCCGCCTCGATCGCCAAAGTAGACAGGCAGTTGCAGTGGATCAATGGTCTTGCCGGGTTCCTGATCATCCACAGAAACAATGATGTCGCGAACTTTGATGCCAGCCTTTTCGGCAACTGAATCTTTCTGAACAGCCAGAACCGGGCCCATAGCCATCCAAAGGCCGATCGAACGAATCTCGGATGGCGGCACTGTAATCTCAACGGTCTTCGTCGCCCCCGTTTTTTCCGCATCGCCCGTTTTTTCTGATCGCTCTACGGTGTAGACCAATTCGCGATCGGCATACCGCGACGTCATGTAACGCAACAACGAAAACGGCAAAGGCTTTGCAGGGCTGGCGTCGCCCTTATCGGCTGTCACCGGAACAGACTCGCCTTCTCGCAACTTTGGTTGAATACTCAGGATCTTGTCGCCAGGCAGAAAATCCGTCGAAGCCTTCTCGAGCGCCATTCCGGCATCGGAAATCAATTCGGGCTTCTCAATCTGATCCGCAATCTGGGCGATTGCTCCAGGTCGTATCCCCACGGATCGGACTGACGATGATTGCAGTGGAGTCAGAATATGGTTGAATGAGGTCCCGTCGGTATGAGTTCCTGCCAAAGTCACATCGCCAGCGGAAAGGATGACCGCTTCCTGAAGATCGCTGAAGCTGCGAATGGATTCACCGTTCACCGACAGAATTCGGTCACCCGGCCGAATATCGGCCTGCCACGCAGGGAATCCTGTAATCACAGAGCCCACAACCGGTGCTGGCTCAAACACGCCAAACCAATAGCAGGTCGCGAAGAACATAAACCCCGTGATCACATTCATGATCACACCGGCTGAGATGATGGCCATTCGCTGAGGAACAGTCTTCGCCGAATAGGAACGAGGGTTCTCGGCAATCTCCGAACTGGTCATCTGATTCGGATCCATGTCGTCCTGCCCAAGCATTTTGACATAGCCGCCGAACGGAAGCGCGGACAGGGCGTACTCCGTTTCGCCCTTTTGGCGACTCCAGAGGATCGGACCAATCCCGATGCTGAATCGTTCCACATGCACATCGCACCACTTGGCGACCGCAAAGTGTCCGAGTTCATGAAAGAAGATGACGAGCCCGAGCCCCAGAACAACCGAGAGGATATTCAGAAACTTGGTGAGTACGGCACTCAAATCAGTAGCCGCGAATAATTGAAAAGCTAGGTCTTCCACCGAGCTGCTTCCTCCCGAGCCCAGCTGTCGATCTGAAGCAGTTGCTCCATCGTCGGCTGTGCATCGAATTGATGGTGGTTTAATACATCTTCAACAACCTGAGTAATCCGGAAGAAAGGCAGTTCACGATTCAAAAATCGCGCTACGGCCACTTCGTTGGCGGCATTCAGGACAGCGCCGCACGTTCCGCCTCGCTGAACTGCTTCAAAGCCTAATCGCAATGCCGGGAAGGCATCGAAGTCAGGCGGCAGCAGTTCCAGTGTCTGAGGCTGAGTCCAATCTGGCTTCCGAGCAGGCCCGTCCGGCCGCAGCGGAAACATCAAAGCATACTGTATCGGCAACCTCATGTCCGGTGGAGACATCTGGGAAATCACTGAACCATCCCGGAACTCTACCAGTGAATGAACATAGGACTGCGGATGAATCACAACAGAAATCTCATCAGGAGCAAGCCCAAACAACCACTTGGCTTCAATGATCTCCAGAGCCTTATTCATCATGGTCGCGGAATCGACGGAAATCTTTGGCCCCATGTTCCACGTCGGATGCTTCAACGCCATCTCAGGAGTCACATCTCGCAACTGATCCTTCGAAAAGCCTCGAAAAGGCCCGCCGCTGGCCGTCAAAATGACTCGCCGAACATCCGCACGACGCCCGCTCTGCAAGCATTGATAGATCGCACTATGCTCACTGTCCACCGGAATTACGGCCGCTCCGGTCTCAACTGCTCGACGCATGATCAGTGACCCGGCGACAACCAGCGACTCTTTATTGGCCAGAGCTACCCGCTTTCCTGCGTCCACTGCAGCCCAAGTGGCTGGCAAACCGGCAGCGCCGACCATGGCACACACGACGGTGTCAATCTCAGCGTTCTGGATGAGCTTCGGAACTTTCTCCAGTCCCTGATGCCACGCAACTTGTTTTGTCGAACCGCCGGAAATTCCGACACGCGAAGCCGGCAATGCCGCATCCGGAGCCCCCAAAACGGCCCAATCAGGCTGAAATTCAGAAACCTGCTGACATAATCTCTCGGCACTTCGATGCGCCACCAATCCCGCCGCGCGCAGGCTGGCGGAATGAGCCCGGATGACATCCAGACAACTGGTTCCGATCGATCCCGTAGACCCGAGAACGGCTATAGAAGTTGGCGCAGCCAAGTGAAAAGGCTCGTGCAGACGAAAACAGAGGTTTAAAAGTGTCTGCGGATTCTAGGTTAAAACCGGAACTCATGGAAAGCCGGGTATTATCAGGCCTCCGACGCACGTGCTGGGCAAAGGACCTAAGGTAGGTCTTTTCTCCCAAAAAAGACTTCGCGGCTTGCCGCGACTTTGTGTGCCCGTGGTTTGATTAAAGCGAGCCGAATTCAGCTGCACAGCGTCACGCGGCGGTAAGCCTTCGGCGAAAGGCCTGCCCGGCAGGCAGTACCTACTTTACGTCGGCCTCCGCAGGTTTGATCAGCAGCACGATAAGAATTGACAACGCCGCCACGCCAGCGAATGCACCAAAAATCAAATTCAACGGAACCTGGCGGTCGCGAAGGTAACCGAATCCCCAGTCTCCGAATCCACCACAACTGATGCTGACAAGATTCATAAAACCGTAGCCGGTCGCGCGCAATTCAGGTCGGACAATCTGGCACAGAATTGGCATGTTGTTGCAGTCAAAAAATCCCCAGCCGAATCCGAACAGCACAAGTCCTGCGACGGCAACGCCTGCCGTCGCCGCATTCCCGACACCAAACAAGGCTGGCAGAAACATGGCCATGCCGATGGCGCTGACAAAAATCCTCCCGCGACTGGTTTTCTTCATCCATCGATCCGCCAGGTAACCTCCAATCGCAGCTCCGACAATTGAAGCCGGATGAACGAAAGTCGCAACGAGTCCTGCCTTGCCAAGACCCAACTGAAACTTCTCCTTCAGGATCGCCGGCATCCAGTCTTTCACAACCCAGCCTGCGATGGCTGGCAGTGTGAAATAGAGAACCAGCAACAGAAAGTTTCGGTTGCGCCGAAGTTCATTGATCGACTGAGCAGGGCTCAGATTTTGTTTCTCCACACTTCGTTCCGGTGAGCGAAGAAATATGAACAGCGGCAGCGAATATAGAACTCCAATAATCCCACACGCCGAAAACGCCCAGCGCCAGCCATAGGCAGGAGACTCCGCCACGAAACCCGCCATGCCTCCTACGATTAATCCGCAGTAGATTCCGGCCTGATGAAGTCCCACGGCCCGGGAACGAGTTGCTCCGACATGAAAATCCGTAATCAGCGCCAGCGCGGCGGGAATGTAGAACGCTTCACTAATCCCCATCAGCGCACGAGTGGCAATCAGCATTTCATAAGAATTCACCCACGCGGTCATCCAGGTCACGGCAGACCAGACCAGCAAACTGAATCCAATGACCAGCCGTCGGCTGAAACGATCCGCGACGTAGCCACCAAACGGGCTCAGTAAGGCATAGACCCATTTGAACGAGCCCAGCACAAAGCCCCACTGCGCTTCGTTCGCGATCCCCTGAATATCTCCCACCATCGATGACTTCATGGCCGCCAACATTTGCCGGTCGAGATAATTCAGCAGGGCAACCGGAAAAAGCAGCAGAACGACGATCCAGGCAAAGGTTGAGACCTTCCCCGCGATCTCCTTCGGTAAGAGATCTTGTGGAGCCAATTCAGGGGCCGTGTAGGGATTGACCTGATCCGATCTCGGATTATTCATTCGAACGACTGCTTTGCATTGGTCAGGAGTACTGAAAATCTCGAACGAAAGCTCCGCATGTTTGCAGAGATTGCTTGTGGGCTGCGAAGCATATCAGCCCGAGTCAGCCACGCGAACGCAATCGCAGTTCAGGCGAATGACGGTCAGCAAAGTTCGCTGTATCAAAGACTACGAACCCTGATACGGCATCTCCATGACTTCGTAACCCGCGTTTCGGAATCCCAACTTTCCATACACGGCTTTGGCGGCCTCGTTGGCATGCTCGACATAAAGTCGCACGTTGACCACGTGTCCCTCTGATGAGGCAGACTCGATGGCGAAAGAAAAGAGCTTTCCGAAAACCCCCAGACCTCGCCATTCAGCATCAACGTAGACGCTTTGAATCCACAGCATCCAGCCGTCACGCCAGTCGCTCCATTCCCGAGTCAGCATGACCTGACCAACGACCACGCCATCTTTTTCGGCAACAAAGTACAGAACTTCAGGGGCCAACAGCAGTCCTCGCGAAACACCGCGAGTCACAGTGGCCGGATCCAGTTGTTTTCCTTCGGTCTCCTGCGCCAACCGGCAGTTGAATTCCGTAATTCGGCCGACATCAGAAATGTTGGCTCTGCGATACACAAACATCGTCGTTCCTCTTCCCGAAAAGCCCCAGGCTTGTGACAATGCCGGAGTTCTCCATATTCTGTTTTTGAACGGAACGTCTGACCGTGAATGGATTCACTGAACGTCATCGCCAGTCATCTGTTGCGTCGGCCGCTCTGGCGGTAATTCTGCTGCTGACCGCCATATTTCGCAATGCACCGGCGTGTCCATTTTGCCTGTCACCACCTCAGACACTCGCCGAACAAATCTCCCGCGCGGATCTCGTGCTGATTGCGGAGCTGGTGAGATTTGAAGTCTATGACCATGGGACTCGCCCGGAATCGACTCTCCGCATTCGCAAATACCTTCGTGGTGAGGAAACCGCCGCTCAACTGGATCGGCTGTCGATTGGTCAGTCGATCGTCATTCCCAGCGAAGCCGCCGGGGCTCCCGGTGATCTCTTTCTGATGTACGGAACTTTGCCAGAGTATTCTGTGCCGGGATCTGCAAGTACGTTCGCATCGACGTCTACGAACTCTGATGCGGGCAATGCGAACGCAGCCGGAAAAGTCGTTCAGGCAGTTCTCAAGTCCGATGCTTTAGTTGAAGCCGTTATTCAAAAGGCGTCGTTCCTGGTCCCTGAATTGATTTCCTGGAACGAAACTCTGGCAATCACCACAGACACGGTGAACTATCTGCAGCAGTTGCCAGCGCAAACAGACCCACAGCCGACTCGCCTGGCTTACTTCCTGACAAATCTGGAACACCGTGATCCGTTGGTTGCGATCGATGCCTGGGCAGAATTTGGCAACGCTTCATATGACGATGTAGTCGCTGTCCGAAACTTAATGTCCCCCGCAGATCTTCGTCACTGGATTGCGGACAAAGACATGAGCCCCGAACGATTGGGACTTTATGGAATGATGCTGGGGCTATCAGGCGGTCCTGAGGATGCTCGGTTCCTGCTGAGCCAGATGATGGAAAGCGAACCAGAACTTCCGAGTGGCGTCGGCCAAGCAACGCCAAAGCGCGCTTTCCGATTCGGGGCGGAAGGCTTGATGGGAGGCTATCTGCTGTTGACTGGTGAAGAAGGATTAAAGCAACTCGAAGAGACAATTGCTTTGCCCGCGGATGTTCCCGACACAGCTCGACATGCATTCGTGCAGTCTCTGCAGTTCATCTGGAGTTACGAAAGTGATGTAATCAGCAAAGCACGCATACAATCTTCAATGCGGCTTCTGCTGCAGAACAGTTCCATGAGAGAAATCGCCATCACGAATCTTTCCCGCTGGGAAGACTGGGAATCACTGCCTGCACTTCAGGCCATGTTCGCGAAAGACTGCGAAGGTGACCGTGAATCACAGCGAGCCATTCTCCAGTTTGCTCAAACCTGCCGTCGCAGCGTCTCAGCCAGATCTGATGCTCGCGACTACGCGTCTCTGGCTGAAGAATTCCTCTGCGAAGCTCATCTCACCCGCCCGGACCTGCAGAGTCAGAACATCCGAGAATTCAACGCGCCGCAGTAGGGCAAAGAGAGATTCCTTCCTTTGGACTGCGGCAGCCTGCTGCCGCTTTGCAATCCACAGCTTGCTGTGGATCGCCACACTGAGTTCTGAGGAACTTCTTGGCTTTGTTTGGCAGCAGGCTGCCTGCACCAAAGCTGCAGCAGGCCGCCGCAGTCCATAAGAGCGAGTCTATTGACGATTCTGATGATGAATTCCATTCTACGTGTCGGTTCTCGTTCATGATCTTCCCACGTAGATGAGACTCTCATGTTACACCTGCGCGCTCTTTGTTTCCTGACCGCCGTCTTGATCACCGCAACCTCTTTTGGCCAGGATCAGCCGAGTACTCTCAAGCTGGTGACTCATAATGTCTGGTATGGCTTCACGAAGAAAGCGGAGCCGCGGCATGCAGACTGGCTCAAATGGATGGCGGCGCAGAAGCCGGATGTTGTGTCGTTGCAGGAACTGAACGAGTACACTCCGGAAAAGTTGGCGACCGATGCACGCTCATGGGGGCATGAGCATTCTGTTCTGCTGAAGCAAGATGGATTTCCCACAGGCATCACTTCACGGTATCCCATCAGTGATATCAAACGAATTCGCGACGGCATGCATCATGGATTATTGCGGTGCCGCATTCAGGGTGTCTGGTTTTATGTGATCCACTTTCACCCCTCGAACTTTGAGCGAAGGATCGAAGAGGCTCGCCTGCTTCAGAAAGACGTAAAGTCGCTTCCCGAACTGAATCCCAAAATTATTCTGGCTGGTGATTTCAATGGGTTCTCTCCGGCAGACAAGCCGCAGTATGACTCAGATCCCAAACTTGTCCCTTTTTTTCAGATGCTGGACCAACGCGACAAGGGTGCTCGAAACCTCACTAACGGACGGATTGACTATGGCGGCATCTCGTCGATTCTGCGTGAGGGTTACGTGGACCTGATTCAACAGCGTCGTTCCAACGGGGCCCCATTTGTCGGCACGTTTCCGTCTCCCCTCGTCAGCGACGAGAACCATGGGACAGACAGACGACTTGACTACATCTTTGTTTCGCGAAGTATGTTGGGGTCTGTCGAATCCGCTGAAATCCTGAGAGACAAGGTCACGGAAGGTCTCTCAGATCATTTTCCGGTCACGGCCACGTTCAAACTAAGCGAAGAGACGGCTCAGAAAATCTTCACTTCACAACCAGAACTGCTGCAGGAACACGGAGCAGGGGAGGGGCCGGCATGGCATCCGGAATTGGGCCTTTTGACGAGCGGCGAGGGAAACATCAATCTCCGCGACAAGAGCGGAAAAAGCTCCGTCTATCGTCAAAACGCCGGCTCGAATGGACTCATGTTCGATCGACAGGGACGATTAATTATCTGCGAACCAGTGCGTCGCCGTGTCACTCGCATTGAAGCCGATGGTTCAACCAAAGTGCTGGCAGAAACATTTGATGGCAAGAAGTTTAATCAGCCCAATGACCTGACGATGGACTCGCAGAATCGCATTTACTTCACCGATCCGCAATATGGCGACCGAAGCACGATGGAAATGCTGGACGCGAACGGTCGCCCGATCGAAGGCGTGTATCGCATCGATCCCTCGGGAAACGTAACGAGAGTTATCGCGAATGAAGTCGATCGCCCGAATGGAATCGTCGTGACTCACGATGACAAGTATCTGTTCGTCGCCGACAATAACAACAATTCCCCCAATGGTGCGCGAGCGCTCTGGCGATTCGAACTGCAGCAGGACGGAACTGTCGATTTTGAAACTCAGACACTGATCTTCGACTGGAAGACGACTCGCGGTCCCGATGGAATGAAACTGGATGCCGAAGGTCGTCTATATGTAGCGGCGGGTATCAACAAACCCAATCCTCCGCATGAAACAGCTGATGAACCCACAGCCGGCATCTATGTGTTTTCCTCGGAAGGCACTTTGCTCACGGTGGCCCCTATTCCTCGCGATGAAACCACAAACTG
This sequence comes from uncultured Planctomycetaceae bacterium, assembly GCA_903921605.1. Next base: position 16,185 of record CAIXQV010000387.1, read on the forward strand.
CGCGTTTGGTGGCGATGATCTTCGAACGCTGTTCGTCACGTCCGGGGGCAGCCTTTGGAAACTGGAAACCGTGGCAACCGGAAAGCCAGCATGGCCGCAACCTGCAAAGAAATAGACCACCGGACTAGATTCCATGGCGAATTCTGGATTGGGGCTGCGGGGAATGTGTCCAAGAAGGACCAATGAAAAAACGCGGCATTAACATCGTTCGTGGCGTTAGATAGATCACTCATGATGAGGTCAGATACCCACAGTTCAATCCCGCGCCAACGTTTTGGGCCCCGAAAGCAAAAATAGTGCAACTCCAGAATCGGCGCACGGTGTTTGTTGAAGCAAGATTGGCTGATCTGTGTTGCTCAATGGGATTTTTGTGAGAGATTCCGGCCGGACGAATGAAGCCGAAACTGGCTTTTCATCGACGTTCACAAATTGATCATTGGGCTCGGTTTCAAAACTCATCAAGTCTTGAACTTCTTTGGAAGAGATCCGTATGGGCCTGCGTCAACACCTCGTCTTGCTTATTGCTGTTTTGCTGGCTTCGCCTTACACCACTGGCATCTGCTGCGGCGCTGAATCTGTGAAAGTTGATGGCGTCCGAATCGCTTGCTCCAGCGAGGGCTCGGGTGACCCCGTTGTGTTGATCCACGGCTTACACTCCAGTACTGAACTGAACTGGCGAAATCCCGGCATCATCAAAGTGCTGGCCCAGAATTACCGAGTGATCTGTCTCGATCTACCAGGCCACGGAGAAAGTGACAAGCCCGAATCAAGGGATGCCTATGGCCTGCAGATGGTGCACGACGTCGCAAGAATCATGGAGCATCTGAAGGTCCAGAAAGCTCATATCGTGGGCTATTCATTGGGTGGTATGGTGGCGTTGAAATTTGCTGCTGTGCATTCTGACATGACTCTCTCCGTTACTCTTTGTGGAATGGGGTGGCTGAAAGAGGGAGGTATGCTGCAACGATTCTGGAACAACATGGCTGGGCGCGAGAGTTCTCGAACCCCCGAAGCATGCGTCAAAGGAATCGCCGAGCTTGCGATGACTGAAGCCGATCTGAAATCCATCTCGCGACCGGTCACAGTCATCATCGGTTCAGACGATCCGGTGAAACGACTTTACGTAAAACCGCTGGAAGCAGCACGGCCGGACTGGCCTGTCGTTGAGATTTCTGGTGGCGGACACCTGACGACAATCAAGATGCCGGAATTTCAGACCGCTCTGGTCAAAAGCCTGAATGAGAAATCGAAATGAGTGACGCGGGAACAGGAAGCTGAATGACAATGCCTGCTGTCAGCTGCTGATACCGTCTCTCACAGCGGGAGCGGTTCGGTCACTCTCAGATCCCTCATTTCTTCGATCGCCGAGAGACTCCCCAGAGGCCTCGTTTTTCAATTCGAGCCTTACTTTCTGCGGCTCGCAACCGGGGTTCAAGATCGAGCGGCAGTCCGTAGTCGGCTAACAGCTTCGCGTGACCTTCGGACAGCAGCCTTTCATTGATGAATTCACCGTCACGGGTGTAAACCCAGGCCAGTGTTCGCTGGTAGCGATCTCTTTCTTCGCTGTCGATGCGCAAACGAATCTGCTTTCCATCAATCTGCGAACGCAGCCACTGTGTCGATTCACTGGACCACAGCTCAGCAACTTTACCGAAGAACCCGGCTTCTGGCGCGTCGATCCCCAGAAGCCGAATTGTGCGTCCATCGGTCAGTTCGATCGTGTCACCGTCAATCACTTTTATCACGGTGACCAGTTGCTTTGAATCAGGATCTAACCCGGACTCCGGCCTGAACACCAGCATCCGCAACATCGCCAGCACTATGAAAACGATAAAAGCCAGCGTGCCCGGAGTTGGCGAGCGACGCTGGGGGCGTTTAGGTGGCGGTGGTGCGTAATCTGACATCACACGTTAAACAGGAAGTGGCAAATATCTCCGTCCTGCATAACGTACGTTTTCCCTTCGACTCGCAGCTTTCCTGCGGCTCGAATATCCTTTTCGGTCTTGTAGGTTTCAAGATCCGGCAGGGTATAGATTTCACAGCGAATGAAGCCTCGTTCAAAATCGGTGTGAATCACACCAGCTGCCTGAGGCGCTGTGGCTCCGATGGGGATTGTCCACGCTCGGACTTCTTTTTCGCCGGCGGTGAAGTAGCTCTGCAAGCCCAGAGTTTTGTACGTCGCACGAGCGAGTGGTCCCAGAGCCGGCTCTTTCAACCCGACCGACTCCAACATCTCCTGACGATCAGCTTCATCGAGTTCCGCTAACTCAGCTTCCAGTTTTGCGCAAACCGGCACAACAGAAGCGCCGTGTTCAGCAGCATACTTTCGCACCTGTTCGACCAACGGACCTTTGCCTTCAAGATCATCCTCCGCCACATTCGCCACGAACAGAATCGGCTTGGCCGTCATCAGTCCGATCGCGCTGATCACTTTCGCTTCTTCTTCGGTAAACTCCACTGTGCGCAGTGGCTTACCATCGTTAACGATGGCCTGACATTTCTCCATGACCGTTGCACGCAGCTTCGCATCTTTGTCGCCGCTCTTGGCGGATCGCTGAGCTTTAGGCAGACTGTTCTCCAGCGTCTGCATGTCGGCCAGAAGCAATTCGGTTTCGATCACTTCGATGTCTGATAAGGGGTTGACGCCGCCGCCCACATGTGTGATGTCATCATCGACAAAACAACGCACAACCTGCAGGATCGCGTCGACCTCACGGATGTGACTCAGGAATTTATTGCCCAGTCCTTCACCAACGCTCGCGCCTTTGACGATGCCAGCGATATCCACAAGCTTTAGAATCGCCGGGATAACTTTTTGGGGAGGAATGTACGTAGTGATTCGCTTGAGCCGTTCATCCGGAACACTGACGATGCCTTCGTTTGGTTCAATCGTACAGAACGGATAGTTCGCACTTTGAGCGGCGGTTGAACAAGTCAGAGCATTGAACAGAGTGCTCTTGCCGACATTCGGCAGGCCGACGATTCCGGCTTCCATTGAAGACTTCCACGCTTAAAAAAGGACACAGTCGTCGCAGACTTTCTCGCCCGCGACTTCGAAGTCAAGGATTGTACAGGTCCCGAATCCTTCGGCAAATGGGCCTTTGTCTGCAGCGAGAATCGAGAGAAACACCTGAATTTTGGCGGGTGCAGCGACCTCCGGCGACTAACATTCCGCAGGCTAAGCAAAGAATCGCGGCCCACAGACCGCTGCAAGCGAGTTAACTCGCCGAGTTATTAAGCGACACAGAACGCGGCTTCTTCCATAAAGACAGGGTATATGAATATGGCGTCTCGACGAGAAAAACTTGAAGTCATGCTGCAGTCGAGCCCCGAAGATCAAATGCTCAGATACATGCTGGCAATGGAATTCGACAAGGAGGGCAGTTCCGAGCAATCCCTTGAATTGTTTGAAACTCTGATGACGGCAGCAACCCCGTATGTTCCAGCCTTTTTGATGGCAGGCCAGTTACTAGCAAAAATTGGCCGTGTAGAAGACGCAAAGAAGACGTTTTCCACAGGAATTCAGCAGGCTCAACAACAAAACAACAGCCATGCCGCGGGCGAGATGGCAGGATTTCTGGCTGCACTTTAGAAAATGCGCTGGGCGGTGTGTGAATCGAATTGGTTGCCGGTGAGACACAGGCGACAGCCACCCAATGCAACACCAACACCGGCGGCTGGGCGGTAAACGGAACTGATTGAGATCCTTAAAACAGAGTCCAATTTCGCTTCTTGCCCGAGTCCTTCATCTCTGCAAAAACTCATCGCCAGTCAAAACAGGCGATTTGAGAAGGCTTTTCTCACGACACGGGTCCTTGAATTCACGCAGATGTATTCGGTTGTACCGATCGTGCTGGAGATTGCAGTTTTTCCGGTCGATACCGATTAGGGAATCTTCGAATAGCCGCCGAGAATTCAGGCTCGACCGGCCCAGCGAAGAAGCATTGCCAAGGGGGATCGCGGTATCATCGGACACCGCGAAAAAGGCGTAGACGCATGTTTGGGCGGCGACGACAACCAGCCGAAGTACGTCCTCTGGATCGCAGATGCGACCAGAGTATCGTGCTTTTCCGCCCAGTTCCTTCGGTCGCACTCTGCATGTCGGTCTGGATGCTCCTGTCAGCGACGTCGCTGAAGTCGGATGAGCTTCAAGGCGAAAGATCGAGTCGCACATCGACAGAGCGAGTTACACAACCAGCATCGCCTTCAACTTCCGTATCGCGTTCTTCCGCACCCCGACGATCGAACGTCTGGAGGGCTCGTCCAGCGACACCGGAACGAACGCTGCAGGAACGATCACTCATTGAATATCCACCTCCGGAACGGCAAGCTCGACGAACCTCGCAAGTCCGATCGGAACCCAGCCGAACGACCAAATCGGCCGTTGTTCAGACCGCTGCATGGAAGGGTACGAGGACATCATCAGAAATACACGACGTCGTGGGAGCAGATTCTGATTCGAAGGGAACTCAGGTTGTTTACCGGCCGAGCCAGCCGCCAAATCAGTTGAACCTCGATCAGCCTCAGTTACCGCTGGAAGAACGCGACCTTCCCGAACCACCTGAACCGCAGACGTTGCCGCCCGCGGATGACCAGCGTCCGCTTCCAATTGTGGAGCAGGATGTTGTCGCACAAGAAGCTGCTGACGAACGAATTCCGGAACAGGAGTTACCTGGAAAAACTCCCAACCTCGTTCCGGAACGCCCCGTCGATGTCGAATCACCACCATTCGCGAAACAACGCGAGCCTCGCCAGCAACTGCGTGCAGAGGACCTCCAGCAGAACAGTTCAGGCCTGCCGGAAGTGACGACAGACGACAAAGGCGTGATCAACATTCCATTTCGTGATGCGGACACTGTCGTCAGTCGACGCGATCTGGAGCTGCGAATGAACAATGGCCTGATCACACTAATCGCCAACGACGCCAGTCTGAGTGACATCCTTTCCATTCTGGCTCATGATCACGGTCTGAACATTGTGTCATCAGATACGATTACACAGCAGGTCTCGGTGACTCTCCGGGATGTTCCGCTTGCCGATGCATTGAACGCAATTTTATCGATTCAGGGATTGTCGTGGAGTCGCCGCAACAACATTATCTCCATCACCAGAATGACTACGGACGACGCTGGTGGAGCCATTGTCCAGGGCCGCGTGATCAAGGTCTTTCCGCTGAGTTATGTCTCGGGCACCGAAATCGAAGCGGTCATCAAGGATCTGCTTTCGCCTGTAGGCAAAGTCAAATCGATGCAGTCCGAAAAACTGGACACCAGAAAGTCTTCAGATAGGCTGATCGTGGAGGATCTTCCAGATTATCTGGATCGGATCGAGGCTTGTATCCACCAGCTTGACCGCCCACCGAAGCAAGTTCAAATTGAAGCCCATATTCTGGAAGTCGATCTTTCAGCCGACAACCGTCATGGCGTGAATCTTGAAATGATGTCGGACATCGCCGGAACCAAGGTTTCACTGAAAACACCGGGCTTTGCAAAGTCGACAAGCAATCCTGCACTGCTGGTGGGAATTGATGGCTCGAAAGTTGATGGCCTGCTGGATGCGTTAAAGAACACAGTTGATGCCAGAACTCTGGCATCTCCCCAGGTCCTTGTAACCCATGGCCAGGAGGCCCGAATCCAGATCGGTGGAAAGATCGGATATCGTCAAAGCACCACGACAGAAACAAGCACAGTGCAAGGTGTGGAATTCCTTGATGTCGGTGTTGTGCTGACGGTGACGCCGTATATCGGAATGAACGGTCAGGTGCTTATGAAGGTTAATCCTGAAGTCTCTGATGGATCAATCAATCTCGACACCGAACTTCCGGATGAGCAGATCACAACGGTCGACTCGACGGTCCTCCTGAACGACGGGCAGGGCATGGTCATTGGTGGACTGATTCGTGAGATCGACGATGACCAGCGAATCAAAGCCGCCGGCCTCGGTGAAGTCTGGATGGTTGGCCGTTTGTTTCAACAGTCACGAACGAAACGGTCCAGAAAAGAAGTCATCGTCGTACTGGTCCCTCGAATCGTTGACTGCCCGTGTCCTCTGGATGCCGAGCAGCAGACTCAGCTTGATCGCACAGAGACCCCGCTGTTTCACGGAGCGCTCGAACGAGAGTTCCGGCCATGGGAGCCCGAACTTCCCGAAGTACGCTATCGCCCCCGGGATACTCGCCGAAACCTTCAGGAGTTCCGCAGAAGTGAGGGTACTCGCTGGATCCCTGAGCCGCCTCGTTCTGCCGATTACTACCTGAATGAACCACCGGCCGAAGTACCTGTCATTATGGAGCCCGTGGCTCCATACGAAGAATTAATCACGGAGCCACCGGCAGAAATGCCGGCGGCAGGGCAAGGACGTTCGAGAGCTGAACGCATTCCGGTCGAAGCAGGCCAACAGCCGAATTCAGTACAACCTGTCAGCGGCACACGGCCGGGATTTTCCTCGACTGCGAATGACAACAATTCTCATAAGTCTCGGCAGAACCTGCCGGTTCCGGAAAATCAGGCTTTTCACAGACAAGTGAAGAAGTCAGAATTAACAAAGTCGGGTCAGCAAATCAGACAGAAGATGTCTGCCCGGAATGGAAGTTCTTCCAAGGGTTATGTCCGCTGAATCCAGGATAGTGATTGAACCGAGTTAAAAATTACACGGACGCCGTGTCCGTCATTTTTTGGGTGTTGTGAAAGGCTTCAGTACTTCGAGTGCTCTCATGCCAAACGAACTGCCTCTGCCGGATGATTTGAAGCATCTTATTGAGAAGCGTGGCGGCAAAGACCGCCGCAACAAAAAGAATAACCGTTTGTCTGACGACGAAGACGGCGGTGGTGGCGTTGGCGAAGTCCGCCGCGCCGGACAGCGAGATCGTCGTGGATCAAAAAATTATCGAGATCTGTTGAATGACGACGACGAATAGTCGCTATAGAGTTAAAGTCCGCTTGAGTCCTGCTGGCTAATAGAAATCTCAGACAAGCCGGAAGTTGTTCTGTGCGCGACCATGATTGTGGCTGACTTCTAAAGGTGTTCCGCGAACCCCCGGCCTCAATTCGTACCGTGTGGAGAGTATCTCTTTGAACTCTGCTGTTCGACCACAGAAGCGGACTGGAACTATCGCAGGTTACTGATGACCAACGATCGTGCCGACACGACGGACATAAACAACGAAGTGTCGCGACCGAACCAATCGACTCGCTTTACGGGACTTAAGCAGGCTGCCGCTATTGTCGGCGCTGTGGCCTGCCTGATCCTTGCGGGTATTGGATTCTTTCTTCCCGTCCTTCCGAGCACTCCGTTCGTTCTGCTGGCAAGTTACCTGCTGATCCAGTGTTCGCCGAAAATGCATCGCCGACTCAAAGGGTCTCGCTTCTTTGGAAGGATCCTCAGTGACTGGGAAGATCGCAAAGGGATACGACCGGCCGACAAAGTCCGCGCGATTGTGATTGTGGTTGCCGGGCTTATTCTGACCTTCAGTGTGGGAAATCTCTCAACCACGTTGCGATTCCTCACTCTGATCCTGGTGCTGATCGGACTATACGTCATCATCCGGCTACCAGTCGCGAAGGATGAGGCGCCCTGAAACGCAGTCAACAACTGCAGACAGATGTTGACCGGCTTTGCCCTTGAAGCCTGACCGTCTAAGATCCACAGCGGATTCATTGCCTCCGGCTGCGGACATTGCACATGACACTCATCAATTCGACACTGATCTTTGGACTGGTGCTGGCAACCGTGCCGGTCATCCTGCACATGGTCATGCGTGCCAAGCCCAAACGCATTGAATTCCCCGCGCTGCGGTTGCTGAAAGCACGTCAACCGTCCAACGCTCGCCGAATGCAGCTAAGACATTTGCTGCTGCTGATTCTTCGTTCTCTGGTCATCGCCATTCTGGTGATCGCGATCGCTCGCCCGTCGTTGCCCGCTGCACGATACGGACTCCGTTGGTGGGAATGGGCAATACTCGCAACCGCAATTGCCGGAAGCACTGCGGCCTATTTCCTGTTCGCCGCGCGTGGAGCCAATCGCGACACTGCATCGGTTGAGCATCGTGAACGTAAGGGGCGCCTGAGACTCTGGTGCCTTTTGGCTGGTATCGCAGCAACTTTGATCGGAGTCGGTATTCCATGGGGTCTGCGAGTTCGTGCGGAATTGTTATCTCCTCGAGCGGAGACATCTGAGAACATCCCGGTGGCGGCTGTTTTTCTGCTCGATACCAGCTTCAGCATGAAGTACCGGCATGAGAATCGAACTCGTCTGGAACATTGTCGAGATATCGTGAAGGAGCATATTGGCCGACTTCCTTCAGGCAGTCGAGCTGCCATCTCCGGAGCCACTCCCAATGAAGATATCATCTTTCAGGCAGACCTGATCGGAGCAGGTTCAAGACTCGAAACGCTGGAACCGACTGCGGTCCCGGAATCCCTGAATCGCCGAATCAAGGCTGCAATTCAGACTCAGGTCGACGACCGAAAACGTGTTCAGGAAGACGCGGGTCCTGGAGGATCTGCAGATCTGTTTGCACGCGAGATTTATGTGCTCACAGATTTATCACGGACAGCATGGCAGGATCCGGATGAAAGCGGGCTGTCTGATTTTCTAAAGCAGCATGACTGGCTGCAGATCTATATTGTCGATGTTTCGGTTCCTGACGCCGTTAATGCGGCCATCATGGATCTGAGACTTTCCAGCGATACCACGATTGCGGGACGCGACCTGCTGCTGACGATGAACATCTCAACGATCGGTATTCCCCCCGGGAAGAAGACCATTGAAACGCTGTTGATTGATTCCGGTGGAGCTGAAACTCGCTTCGGGGCTCCTCAGATCGTAGATCTTGGCAATGGATCGGCTGAGGTTCAAACTGCAGTGCGAATCACAGGCAATCAGACCTATGTGCAGGGCGTGGTGAGATTAAACTCCGAAGATCCATTGCCAGATGACAACTTGAAGTATTTCTCGTGTGGTGTTCGTCCGCGTCCCAGACTGTTACTAATCTCCGATCGATTGGAAGAAGGGCTGTACATTCGGAACGCTTTACTGCCCGAAGAACTGGAACGTCTGGGTACTCCGGAGTGTGAAATCACTAGTGTCGTGACTGCTCAGGTGAGTCAGCAGAATATGGCTCAGTATGACGCCGTATTTCTGGTCAACTGCGCGCGTCCGGATGAATCTCTTTGGAGCGGACTAAAGGGGTTTGCGGAATCCGGTGGAGGAGTCTTCGTAGTGGCCGGCTCGAACCGAATTCAAGCGGCCGCATGGTCTGTTACCGTTGCAAAAGATCTGCTTCCAGCAACACCCATTCGCAGTGTTCCGTTTCGCAGCCAGCCTGGCAGTCTACGTCTGACGAAAGTCCAGCATCCATTACTTCAGCCGTTTTCCGAACACGAAGGTCTGAGAACCGAGTTATCCATCGTGGCATTTGATCGACGCTGGGCGGTGGAGCAGTCTAACGAAGTAACGGTGCTGCTGAATTATGACAATCAGGAGGGTCAGCCAGCTCTGCTTGAGCGACGAATCGGATCAGGACGATGCTTGCTGTTTACTTCGGCGATGGACAACCTTAACGACGGAGGCAGACTGTGGAACAATCTGACCTCGAACATCTCCTTCGTTGTGCTGAACGACAGAATCCTGCAACATCTTGCTGGCGTAAACGACCAGCGACGAAACTTCACCGCAGGAGCTGCGATCAACTTGCCAGTCCCGGTGAGCCAGCGATTTGAACAATATCGGCTCCGCCGCCCCGGGCTGCGGCAGACGTCGGGAACTCTGCCTGCAGAGGAATCATCTTTGCTGATTACAGATGCCGTGGATCCCGGTCACTATCGCGTCACGCCATTTGAATCTCCCAGCACCTACGAAGCTGCATTCTCAGTGAACTTCCGAGATCAGGAGTCGGACCTGATTCGCATTCCTGACAATACTTTGCTGCAGATGTTTGGCACTGATCGAATAATGATTGTGCACGACGTCAATGAGTTACAGCGAGCTGTTCGGGTAGCACGGCTGGGAGTCGAAGTGTTTCCTGTTCTGGCAGGCCTGCTTATTGTGCTGTTCTGTGCAGAACACCTGATGGCAAACTTCTTTTACGATGAGCCTGTCGCCGTGATTCAGGAACTCAAAACATAGATTTCGTAGATCATTTTCCGACGGCCTTCGCCTTCTTCAGCCGACGGCGAATGAAGCCTGCTCCGCCTACACCGCCAGCGATGCCGAGCAGAATGATGCTGCCCGGTTCTGGAACAACAGGGGAATCTCCGTTGCCGGGTGGCGTGTTATGACCGCCGCCGCAATGCGAGGGATCTTCACTGGTCGGTAAATCCGGCGTGACATCCGGGATTGATGGATCTGGCAGTGGAATATCGGTCAGATCATCACATGGGCCATCGGTCGGTGGGTCAACCGGATCTTTGCCGGGACCATCTGTTGGTGGATCAACAGGATCCTTGCCAGGACCATCTGTTGGAGGGTCAACGGGATCTTTTCCGGGGCCATCAGTCGGTGGATCAACAGGATCTTTGCCGGGACTATCAGTCGGTGGATCAACAGGATCTTTGCCGGGACCATCTGTTGGTGGATCAACGGGATCTTTGCCGGGACCATCTGTTGGAGGATCTGCCTTGTCGTCAATCGTCTCTACATAATCAAGAACTCCGGTGTTGGCCTGTCCGCCGCCGTTGCCACCGGCGGCTCCACCAGCACCGCCGGTTTCAGGATTCCAATTCCAGCCATTGCCTGCAACTCCACCACTACCTCCGTTTCCACCTCCTATTCCCCCATTAGCACCACCGCCGCCACCGCCTATGCCGCCAGTTCCACCGCCGATTGCAGGTCCGCCACCAGCTCGACCCGGAGTTGGAAGAACGCTCCACGAACGAGTACTCGATTTGGTTGATGTCCCAGTGGAAGGCTCAGAACTGCCGATTGTTTCTTTCGAAGCCCGCGCAGAGATTCCGCTCCTTGCTTCTGACTGATTACGATCAACATTGGAGGAAGTTTCAGTTGAAGGCCGACTCTCAACCTTTTTCTGGTCTCCGGCAGTAGGGACACCAACTGCAGCCTTCGTCTCTTCCCCCTGAGACCAACGCGTCTGCGAGGTGGTCGGCACCATGCGCCCGGAGAACGGATCCCGTACCATCAGACTTGAAATCAGGGCGGAAGTAGCAGGTTTCTTCTCAGAAGACTCGTCTACGTCTTTCCCGGTTTTCTCACGTTGATCGGCATTCTGTTGAGTCCTGGTATCACCGGCCTGCGTCGCAGGTTTGGTAGCTTCTTTTCTCGCCATCTGCCCGGCGTCGTCCAGGATAGCAGGCCCTCCCCATTGATTAGGCCAGCCTGCAGGAAGCTGACGGCCGGGCTTGTAAGTCAGCCCAACCTGCTGATCTGCAACTCGAGGATCAGCGAAGTGACTCAGCGGCAAGACATACTGTTGAATGCCTGCAACGGGAGAGTTGTCGCATTGGCACGACTGTCCCCAAACCAGATTCATCGGAACAAACAAAGCCACCCCTGCCGAGAAAATCTCAACGACCCGCGCCTTGTTCTTCATTCCGAAACCTCCATCTGAAATTAAATGATGTTGCATGCTCAGAACATTCAACATGCCGAGCTGATGCTGTTCCCCTACGGCAATGATGCAACTCAGAACCGTAGGTTGCGGCGATGCTGCTGCTCCTTTCGACCGATCGAATTCGTCCGACCGATTGTGATGTACTTAAGGCAGTAATGGTAAAATCGATTGCACGGACTGTGCGTTGCAGGTCATTGCCGTCACATCCGTCAAACCACCCACACTCCACCCCGACGGGCCATTTGACGGGGGTTTAACGAAAGGAATGGCGGCGAGGTTCATTTCGTGTCGTAGCGTTTGGGAAACCTTTGAATGAAAGCTACTAAGGAACCTTGCCTGATGTCTCTTCCCCCTCGACTCGAACAATGGCGATGTCTGGATTGGCCAGCGCGAGCACTTGTGACGGCGGGGCTTGCGGGAATCATGGCCTGGGTCTTCCGAGATCTCCTGAGTAACTGTGTCAGTCGCTGGACCACAGAGCCTCAATACTCCCACGGCTTTATCATACCCATAATGGCTGTGGGGCTGGGCTGGATGCGTCGTTCTCACATCCCGGCCGGGGATGCTCGCAGTCACATCAGTGGCCTGATCCTGACAATCACAGGCTCTTTATCCCACCTGCTCGCCACATACTTCTACTTCGAAGCGTTTGATGCCGCGGGATTTCTGTTCTGTCTGACGGGCATTGTATTGCTTGTCTGGGGCAAACGATTTTTTCGAGGTGTTTGGCCGGCCGTGCTGTTTACAGGGTTCATGTTGCCACTGCCATTTCAGCTTGAACGCATGTTGTCAGACCCTCTGCAAGTAATGGGAGCGACGGAAGCCACTTATTTTATTCAAACATTTGGTATTCCAGCGATCGCTCAGGGCAACACAATTTTGATGGGCGACATTCGCCTCGGCGTTGAAGAAGCCTGCAGCGGCCTCAGAATGCTGATGGTCTTCATCGCGATCTCAGCGGCCGCAGTCATCGTCAGTGATCGCTCACGCTGGGAAAAGATTCTGATCTTCTTCAGCGCGATTCCGATTGCACTGATCAGTAACATCGTCCGAATTGTGGCCACGGCTCTGGCCTATGAATACGCCGACAGAGAAACAGCGGATCTCATTTTCCATGATCTGAGCGGCTGGCTGATGATGCCACTGGCGATGCTGTTGCTGTTTCTGGAACTGAAGATTATCGACCTGCTGTATGTGGAGGTGCCCGACGCTCATCCGGGCCTTTCGTTCCATCGGACACAGAGCAGCATCACTGTCAGCAGACCATAAGGAATCCGGGATGACTTCTTCCAAAACTTCAATGAGCCGACGTGACTTCGGTCTTTGCCTCGGTGGTCTCGCTGCACTCAGCGTTTCAGCCGCAGCAGATTCGCTACTAAACGAAGGTCTGAGTAATCCGGTGGTTCTGAACGCAGCGAAGGAATCATTGGACAGAATTCCCGCAACGATCGGCGCATGGACATCAACGCCAATGACGATTGATGAACGCGAGATTCGTCTGGGAGAAATCTCAGGCTACTTTCGCCGGGAGTTTCGACACGCCGAAACCGGACGTGCGGTTGTCCTGACAATCCTGTGCGGCGGCGCTGGTCCGATGAGTGTGCATCCACCGACAGCCTGTTTCGAAGGAGTTGGCTATTCACTTGTCTCCGGACCGGCCGTCATCGGAATCACAGATAATGAAGAAATCACAATCAGTCTGAACAAAGCCGCTTTCAGACCGCAGGGAGCAATGACGTCAGACATTACCCGAGTGTTCTGGGGCTGGAGTACAGACGGAACATGGGACGCTCCCGCAAATCCACGAATTGCCTATCGGGGACAACCGGTTCTCTTCAAGTTGTACACCGTAGATCGAGCCTGGGATTCCGGAGACGGACTGGCTCAGTCAGAAACATTTCTCACCGATGCACTTCCTGTGATTCGGCGAGCGTTGGCAGTCTCCAAAAACTCCTGATCTGCGACTAACGACATTCTATGAAGACTTCCACTTCAAAAAGCGGCTCTCGACCACGCGTGCTGAATCCGCGCGCGGCCCTGATTCTGGCGGTCGTTCTTGGCGTGACCGTCGTCGGAGTTCGCAAAGTCCATGATCGACAAATGTCGCGGACCGTGCAGTTCCTGCGTGATACAGCGTTTAAGTCGCTCGCCAGTGAAGATTATCGAAACGCCCAACTTCAATTGAGTCAGTATCTGTCTCTCAAGTCGAATGACCCCGAAGCTCGAGAGCGCCTCTCCTGGCTTCTCTCCGAACACATTAAGACTCCGCAGTCTTTCGAACAGGCGATTCGACTCAACGAAGACCTGCTGAGAACCGATCTGACGAACTATGAACTGCGTCTGCGCCACACTCGAATGTTGATCAGGCAGAACCGCATGGCGGATGCCAAAGCTCATCTGGATCTGCTGCAGTCAGCCATGCCCGATGAAGCTGAAGTCTGGTACCTGAGCGCCGTCGTTGCTGGTGCGGGGCGCGATCCTGCGGGAGCGATGAAGTGCCTTAAACGCTCCCTGCGATGTGCGAAGAAGATTCCCGAGACTTACGCGTTGCTTGCAAAGCTGGCTGATGACTCAACGCCACCGGAGTTGCAGCCGGAAGCTCTGATGCAGCAGATGATTGCTCAGTGCCCCAATGAAAAGGCGTATCAGATTCGAGCAGACTATCGCATCGAAAAACAGCTTTGGTTCGACGCCATCAGCGACCTCTGGAAGTCATTGGAGGAAACGCCCGATGACATGATCCTGAATGCCAAGCTCGTGCGTTGTCTTCAGGCACTCGAATCGAATAATGAATCAGATGCGGCTCAGGACCGTGCGATCGCTCAAACTATTCAACGAGGCTGCGATCACTTTCATGAGCGAATTGCTCAGTCTGGACAGATCCCGGCTCTGCGGCTGTATCTTGCGGCTCTCCAGTGGAAAAACAAAGACAGAGACGACGCTATCAATGGACTTGAGCAGGCGATTCAGGTGATGCCACGTTCGTTCTCTCTGCATGAAACGCTGATTGAGTACCTTGTGGCTGAGAACCAGCATCAGAAAGCTCGTCGTCTGCTGGAAAGCATTCCGGCGGGTGGACTCGCGCGGGAAGTTTATCATTACAGTCACGGGCGAATTCTGATGGCGGAAAAACACTGGAAACAGGCGGCCGATTCTCTTGAGCAGGCGCTCGCATTCGGCCGGAAAGACTCGGCCCTGTTTGGGCGTGCCCAGATGAGTTATGCGATCTGTCGCAGTCAGACGGGTGAATCTCGCGCGGCTCTGGAAGCCTTTCGCTCTGTGGTTTCGACTCGACCAGATTCGACAGCGGCTCGACTTGGAATCGCCGCCGCATGGGTTCAATCCGGGCAATTGGACCTGGCTATTGCTGAGTATCAG
>CAIXQV010000388.1 GCA_903921605.1 uncultured Planctomycetaceae bacterium
GCGTTGCCGATCGACCGGATCGCTGCGAACCGCGTGCAAGAAAAAGAAATCCCACAAGAGCAACCATGCTTATGAAGCCACGACATGAGGCCAGGCGTGAACTGCTCAAACGAAGAGGCGATAACTAAGTGCCATTCGTGAGATCGACCGACGCTGGGTGGCACTCCCACTGCGTGGAAATGCCACCCGGCGGCGAGTCGTGTCGTCAGCGCGGAGCAGATTTTCGCCGCCCCGGTCTTCGCTCCAGAATCAATCGGCGGACTTTTGTTGGTCCTGATTGCTGAGCTAATCGAGGAGGACTTCGTGATTCTGGACAGGCCAAAGTAGCCGTCTCGCTCCGCCGAGACGAGCCTTTGATCTTTTGTCTGCACTACTCGATGCAGACCGCGTTGTGTGGACGCGTCGTGGAAGTTTACGGGCCAGATGCCTGCAAGCGGGTACTGCAAGGCTCGTTTCGGCAGAGCGAGACGGCTACTTTGGCTGATCTCTGAGCGACACCACGACGTTCAATGAATGTTCGTTCCGAGGCGGCTCGAACATGATTCGAATGCCCTGTCCTGCAGGCCCGGCTGGCAGATAAAGTCTCGGCAACCACCCTTGAAATATTGATGGATGACTAGGGTCCATCGGCTAAATCAACAGGCTGTTATTGGACATTCTGCCAATGAAGTTGACCGGCGGAGTCACCTGCAAGGATCTGTTGATCACCGTTGGCGAAAACGGACCGTAATGGGACTATGCGAACAGAACGCTTCTGATTCAGTATTGTGGATTCGCCGAGAATCGAATAGGAGGCTTTCGGACTGCCGTCGGCGGACCAGATCCGAATTTGGCCATCTCTTCCAGAGGTGACCAGTTCGCCAGCGGTACTAAATGACGCATCCAGGACGCCATTCGCGATCTTGCCATACATCCCGGCAGGACGTACTGGAGGATGGGCCTCGGGTTTTGATATCGCCGGCCAGCCTTTTGAAATCTCCCACCAGACAATCAGACCGTCTTCACCACATGAGGCCAGTATCTGGCTGTCTGATCGCCAGGCCAAAGCTTTGATTGCACCCTTGTGTTCAGAAAGCGGTAGTACCACGCCTCCACTTGTCGCATCCCAAAGATGAATATTGCCAACTCGATCTGCACTGGCGAGAAGTTTCCCGTCCGGACTGTAGGCGACCGCCGTGATCCAGTCCGTATGTTTGACGAGTGTTTGCTGAAGTGTGCCGTCGCTTGTTGAGAACACTTTGATCGCTCGACCAGATCCTCCAACCGCCACAAACTTCTCATCCGGTGAAATATCTGCGGCCATGATGGCGTCTGTTTCATTGCCAATTTCAGCAAGACGACTTCCCATTTTGACGTTGTATAGTACTGCTGAGCCGTGTTGTACCGGGCGACCTCCAGCGGCTAGTAGAACCGTTCCTGAGGAGTTAAATCGCAGCACGTGCGGTTCACCTTCGGGGAACGGCACGGAACCGATCACTGTTCGCGTCACTGTGTTAATAAAGTCGATTCGTTCGTAGTTGGCAATGGCTGCCAATTCTCCACGAGGACTCGCAGCAACAGCAAGAACAGGAAACGGACGATTCAACTTGATGGATGGCAACGCTGGCAGGTTTTCTGGCAGCGGAGCCGGGCCATCAACCGCCGCTTTTGCGGAAGGAACAAAGTTCATCTTTCGCGCCGGGACAGCCGCGCTTCCGCGGTTCTCTTTCAGACCCGTGTCAATCCATTTTCGGATCATGGCCACATCGTCTGCCGGCAGAGGATCATTGTTCGGAGGCATCCGCTCTGCGGGATCCTCTGCTGTGATGGCCTGAAACAGGCGACTGCCGTTCGAGCGTTCCGGAATGAGCACTTCTCCGCCACTACCGCCCTTTATTGAAGTCGCAAAACTCGCAAGATTCAGACCAGCCTCCTGCTTCGACTCACCATGGCACTGAAAACAGTGCTTGCGAAATATCGGCGCAATGTGGTCGTCGTAGTTGACCGAGATCTTTTCATCACCATTGGCTTCGATGGCAAAGAAGAGCAGCAACATCATTGTGCAACGGGCGGTTCTCTTTGTGTGAAGCGTCAGCCGTTTGGTCGTCATGATCAATGCCTGTGGGTACGGTGTATTCCAAAACTTCACGAAATCGATGTGAAGAAGAGCGACTGAATGCCACGGGTTCTTCAATGGTTGAACACGAACTCTGTCGAATTCAAAAGACTCCAGAAGATGTCTTCATAGGCCTGTGGGTCTGAGACATTTTCGCCGATCAGTTCCTTCAAAGCTGTTTGCTCAAACGGCTTTGGTCGGCGGCAAAGTGTGCGAATATAAAGTTGTTCAATGATTTCATCGGGCGGCAACTTCGATTCCAGGAGGCGGGCAATTTGGGCATTCGCTGAAATTCTGTCTCGAACTGTGTCGCCCACGGCCAAGTGAAGCGTTTGCGATAACGTCGGTTCCTTTTTTGTTTCGCAGGCACAGACGGTTCCTCGACTTGATCGGCCAAACGTTGCAAAAAATGGATCGCCAAAATGAGGTCCCTCGGTATCGCCAGCTTCACGCGGGTAGTATTCGATCGCCTTTGTTCCTTCCGGAAATCCGTTAAACCGTCGGTCGACGCCCGTGACCATGACAACGGAGTCCATCAGCACATCGGCCCGCAATCGCCGCAGATGCGCGTGAGAAAACTGGCGAGTATCACGCTGATTGGAATCGTTGGGTTTCGCACTCAACTGGTATGTGCGAGAGTTGCAGATGTCTCTGACGAGACTTCTGAGATCGAATTTGACTTCAACCAGTCGTTGCGACAGAGCATCCAGCAGAGGACCATTGACCGGCGGATTGCTGGCTCGAACATCATCTACGGGTTCGATGATGCCTCGTCCCATTAATTGTGCCCAGATTCGGTTCGCCAGATTGCGACTGAACAGTTCGTTTTCCGGAGCAGTCAGCCACGACGCCAGTGTCGTGCGAGGATCACCGCCTGCTGGTACCGGATTGATTCCGCCCAACACTTTCGCCGGCATGGGACGGCCATCCACGATGTGTCTCGCCGGAGGAGCCGAAAGATCACAATAGATGCGGCGCTCACGAGGCTCCACACCAGACTTTCGCTTCATGCCTGTAAAGAAACTGACGAAGCTGTAGTAGTCATCCTGAGTCCAGCGATCAAACGGATGATTGTGGCACTCGGCACACTGAATCTGGACACCGAGAAATACCTGAGAGAAGTCTGCCGCAAAGGCTTTCGGATCGAACTGGGGTTTGTGAACCAACATGGTGTAGAGATTCACTGGACCATTTGTCAGATTGCTGCCGGACGAATCGACCATCTCTGCGACAAATTCATTCATCGGCCGGCCCGATTCAATCTGCTTATGAATCCACGAATAGAAAGCATCGGCCGCTTTGATGTCAGTGGCATCCGGAGCATAGTTTCCGCCGATGATCCTTAACTGTTCCGCCCAGAGAGCCGTCCAGTAGTCTGTAAAGGCATCGTCAGCGAGCAATTGATCAATCCTGATGGCTCGCTTATCCGGTCGATTATCAGCCGTAAATGCCTGAAATTCTTCCAGCGTTGGAGTGCGTGCGGCAAGATCGAGTGTCACTCGTCTCAGAAAGGTTGCATCGTCGCAAAGTTCCGACGGAGCAATTCGCAATTTCTGAAGACGGTCGAAAACAAGTTGATCAATGTAGTTCGCTTTCGGTGGATCTGGCCATGCGAAGTTATCATTCTCGGGCAGCACAATGACTTCTGCGCCGACGGTGAATCGACTGAACCGAGCAAACACGTGCGTATCGCCCGGACCAACGGCTGTGATGTTTCCATTCACATCGATTCGCGCCACGCTTTCGTTGTTGGAAAAGTAGCGGGCCAGTCGCGTCACGTCGCGCGAAGAGCCATCACTGGCATGAGCGGTCACGGTTGCGGCTTCCTCGAGCCTCGAGGCTTTAAACAGATAGCGTTCCTTCGATAGCACCACTGATGTGGTTACGGGAACGTCACCAGTGTCATCCGGCGCACCGACAGCAATCCATTGCAGAAGTGTCTGGTGGTATTCACTGTCCTTCGAAAAAAGCTTTCCTCCAGAATGCGGGACAGCTCCAGTCGCCTTCAGAAGCAACAGGCTCTGTCCCGGTACTGCAGGGTTGACTCTTCGTCCCGGGATCTCATTGACGACGCGTTCGTAGTCGCCACTGGCGTCGTAGCCAAACAAGGAAAGCATGAATCCATCTTTGCCACGAGCGGAACCGTGACAGGTTCCTGCATTGCAGCCGGCTCGAAACAGAATGGGCATGACATCGCGGCGAAAACTGATTTCGTCTGCGACCAGATCACCAGCGCAAAGAATTGTCAGCAAGCATCCCACGCTGAAACATCGCACGGATCTGAAACATTGAACTCTGTTTGTCATACCTGTTCTCGGTCCACTAAAGGCGTCAGCCGGAGTCTGTTCCGGCGAACGTGCCAGAGTGTTTCAAATATGTTTTCAACGGCCAGCCAAAAGTCGTTGGCCGCGGGAGCTATTCAAGTCTCGGATCGATTCGAAGTGTTCCGTTTCCGGTTCGCTGTCGAATCTCTTGCCCAGCGCTTTCCACCGTGATTTCGCATGAGACGCCTCGAACACTACCCAGCAGAGCTTCATTCGTGGCCTCAATTTCAAATGAGATTTCCTGGCTATCGCGAGTCAGCATCGGAAGGGGTGCCAGTACGTTAACGCCGCGAGGCAATCCCAGCAGTTTGATCGAGGCACTGCCATCAAACGGACTTTTGTGCTGAATGGTCCAGTTGTACTTCTTTCTTTCGCCACGCCGAACCGTCTGCGGTTCACTGCTGAGCTCCACGAAGGGTTCGGCAATGATCAATTCAACGAGCGAAGAGGAGACTCGTATACGTCCAGTGCCGAGATACGCATCGAGATCGTCACGAGTCGTGGATGCAGAAAGAACAATCGGACACTTTCCGAGAGGGGCATTGAGATCTCCGGTGATATGCAGAACGGCCTCGTTAACTCCCGCAGGAATGATCTGTGCTGGCTGGACAGAAACGCCGGGGGGAACCCAGTCGCACTGGATTTCTACCGGATCATTGAATCCTTCTTGTCGAATGATCCGCACGGGAATCCCCAGTTCTCCGCCTCGGACCAGAGCGGCCTGTGGAGCTGAGATTTCCACGGAGAACGGCGCTGGCTTTGTGACAGCAAAGACAAATTGATCGAGCCTTACCGTGCGCCACGCATCGCCTCCAGAGTGATTAATGAACGGGATCATCTGTTGTGAACGACTCTCAAGCTGCACGTTCGGATCGACAGATTTTGCTTCCAAAGTGATCAATGCCGTGCCAGGCTGGGAACCTTCATCCGCGACGAATTGCACAGGCCACATTGTTCGTCCTGCGGGCACTCGGCCACTCACCATTGTCACGCCATTCGGAAGCCCGTTCGCGATAAGCTCGAGTTCACTCTGGAAAGTGGTGCCCTGCCCTCGCGGTAAACTGACATTGACTGTCCAGCGATTGCCTTGGGGAACGACGAGGCCACTGGTTCGAATACACTCTTCCCAGTCAAACGCAGTACTCATCAAGACGGTATGGACAGAATCAACAACGCGTTCAACTTCAATCCGATAGACCGCAGTTGCCCCACTCACTCCGTTCGTATCCGAGACTTCAATCATGTAATCACCGTCAAGCCGAGGCTGCCAGATGACGGATGGATCGAGAATTTCTTTGAGGCCGCCTCCACTCCGAAAACTGGTTCCAAACACATCGCGATCAACCAATGAACAATCATCGGCTTCCAGTTCGGGCTCTCCCTGAACGCCCACAGAATCAACCGGGCGAATCCTGATCGTTGGGTCAATCGGTGAACCCAGCGTGGCTGCATAAACACGAACACGCCAGCGATCCTGCTTGCTGACCCTGACATGGAAGCTGTCGACATCACCGCGTTGATCAATCCGTCCGTTCAATGCGACTGGCAGGGACTCGGCAACCGTGAACGCCGCCTTTGTATCCTCCATCCGGTTCTGCAGGTGACTCGATCGCAGGAGAATTGGTGACGGAGCTTCTCCGAAGTACTCAAAGGTATTGCCGGAAGCCCATTGTGACGGTGGAATTTGAATCGTCTGCTCGTAGAGGCCTGCGGGATCTCCAGCCAGTTCAACAATTTGCTGAGAGCCAGCCGTGCCACCCAATGGATACGCGATCAGCGGACGTCGATTCGTTCCAATGTGCAGACAATAGTCTTTGTCAGCGGGCGCAAAGAGAGATCGCCTTACCTCAACGAAAACATCCTGGTTGTCTATAGCGAGGACTGACGCCATCGGGTCCTGAAGATGCAGTGAGTTATCATCATTGGCGGACAACTCGCGCCCGGAAGCATCCAGAATTCGAACCGTCAGATCATAGGCGGAATCACCATAATGGATGTCGGCGATTCTGACAGCGTCCACTTCGGCCGACAGCGTCTGGCCAGCCGCAACGGTCACTCGATAAACATCCACGTCTCCACGAGCACTCGCCCCCATGTGGCCTCGAACAGTTGTATTTGGAGATACTGAAAGCGCCGTCGTGATCGTGTCGTTGGAGTTATATCCCTGCTCGTTTTCGTCGATCATCGTGAAGGGCGAAACATGAAATGTTCCCAGCGAGGTGATTTCTGTATCTGTTCGGATCCGAAAAGGATGTTCGCCCGGCACGCAGTCTGGTGCGATCTCGAATACACAGCGAATCTGTTCTTCGATACGACCGCCGTGAGCCAACCCGATGGGGTGAGCAAGGTTGGGAAGTACTTCAATGCTGATAGCTCGAATGCCCGGCTTATAAAAGACGACTTCGCGAGCATCCTTCAGGCACATTCCCTGAACTGTCACTTCGACCGTCGTGCCCCGTTGAGCCATACGTGGACTCGTGGACCCGATGTGCAGCAACATGGCTCCGGCGAAAAGTTGCCCCGGGAACAGCAGAAGAACCATTGCCAATGCAGCCAGACATCGGACAGTCGAAACAACAGAAGGTCTGGTTGTTTTCCTCTGAAGGTGGATCACGCGGGACGCTGCTCCTCGTTCCGGCCGAAATCGATATGCCAGTGGTGTCATCAATTCATTTCTCTCAGGGGAGTTAATCACCAGATACGATGCCGCGCAGGTTTTGTCGACGCGCGAAGACGAGCCATTCGGCAGGACGTTCGCTCAGATCAGTCCTTTGGCGAGTTTGCCATCTTTGATGATCTCAATTGGCCGCGTGCCGAAGGCGACGAGCTCTTTATTGGCATCGATTCCGAGCTGGTGATAAATCGTGAACAGCAGGTCTTCCAGCACCAGAGCATCTCGCGCTGGTTCCGCTGCAGTCGAGTCACTGGCACCGTAAATAAGCCCGCGAGCAAATCCACCGCCAGCCAGAAGGTTTGAGTAGCATCGGGCCCAATGATCACGACCACTTGTTGAATTTACTTTGGGAGTGCGACCAAACTCTGACGTGACCCAGAACAATGTTGTATCCAGCAAACCTCGTTGATCCAGATCCGTGACCAGTCCGGCAATCGCGTGATCCATTGCAGGCATCTGATCGAGACAGTTGTTCCTGACGTCGACGTGGGAATCCCAGGCCCCGTAGGTGACAGTCACAAAGCGAGTTCCGGCTTCAACAAGCCGCCGAGCAAGGATCAAACGTTCGGCGAGTCCCTTGGGATGAAACTGATTGTCCGGACCTCGCAAACCAACAACATCTCGCCCGTAAAGCTGCATTGTCTCCTCAGTTTCGCCGTCCAGCGTGAATGCGGCCTGAGCAGAGGCCGACGTCAGCAATGTGTATGCGCGCTGATAAAAGCTATCCATCGTCTCCAGCGTAGCTGGGTCTGCTTCAAGTTCTCGAATCTGTCGCTCAATCACATCTCGCGCGGATTTGCGACGAGCAAAGCGGTCGGCTGTCACACCATCAGGAATCGAAAAGTCTCGGACCTTGAATCCTTTTTGTCCCGGATCCGCGTTGAGATCAAACGCTCCATAGGTACTGCTCAGGAAACCTGTGCTGCCAGCAAAGCTATGATTGTTGGGGATCGCGATATAAGGAGGAAGTTCACCCCGAACGCCAAGCTCATGCGAGATCACAGAGCCCATTTGAGGATAATCGATCACGGCCGTAGGCGTGTAGCCGGTAAACAGATGATAGGTCGCCTGCTGATGATCCGGAATTCGGCCGACGAGGCTCCGCACGACCGTAATTTTCTCCGCGATCGCAGCCGTTCTAGGCATATTGTCACTGAAGATATCGCCATTCTTTGTCTTCGTGACACCAAACGAGCCACGATACTCCACTGGAGCTTCTGGCTTTGGATCAAGCGATTCCTGTTGTGGCCAGCCACCGCCCAGGTGAAGCTGAATAACGCTTAACGCTTTTGCCGGAAGTTTGGTTTTTGAGCCAACAGCAGAGAACGCCTGATTGGTCGATTCATGGGCGCGACTTTCCAGCGTCAGCAAGTCCCCCAACGAAAGTCCCAGCGCGCCGCAGATTCCAGCCTGTACGGCACTGCGACGAGACATTTGGCGAAAACCAGCGCAGCCCCGAATATTGGCGGCGTTACGTGAATCATGACTCGACATTGGCAATCTCCTGTTGCGGACCTCGGCAGATTGTCCTGCTGAAACGCTGGTCTGTCCAACAAGAAAGGGCTATTGCCGCAAAGTTCAAGGCCGGCCAGTCAGCAAGCAAGTCCGTCAGTCATCGGGATGGCGAATGCAGGAAATGAATTCAAAAAACGATCAGACATCGCTATTTCGCTGGCAGCGTCCGTACGAAGGTCAAAGAGAGATCGATCCAGCGGGTCAATTGCTGATCGCTGTCGATTCCATCAGGCTCAACGATGATCCAGCCCTTCATTGGTCGACCGGTAAGATCCATCTCGCGGACATCCGGTTCCGTCAGTGCAATCTCGGCTTGCTCGAC
>CAIXQV010000389.1 GCA_903921605.1 uncultured Planctomycetaceae bacterium
GATACATACAAGGTTTCCGGAACTCGCCAGCAGACCGCAATTCCGCAGGGCATCGGCTAGCGACTCACGTCGACAGGCTTTAGGTTGAGCGATCACTCCTGAAGCATCTGCTGTAGCAAGGGGAAAAACTCAACGGCAGATAGAATCCATGGCACTGAATCACGCTGGTTACTCGGTACGGGCACGTGGCGTCCAGGATATATCACACAAGCCATGCTCCGGCTTCACAAGTTGTCGCCTGGGCTCGCTGTTCTGATCGCGGTGTTCCGCAACACACACGTCTGGTGTGGAAACAAAAAGCGGGTCCATCCGGGTTTTCTGTGGGTCTGGTATGATTCGGTTTTTCGGATGACATCGCGATGCAGGACCGAGAGTTGTACCAGGAGATCCTGGGATTGAAGAGTCCCTGGACGGTTTCAAAGGTGTCGCTCGACGTTTCCCGTCAGCAGGTCGATGTGTATGTTGAGCATCCGGCTGGCACAAAGTTCTGCTGTCCGGAATGTACCGAATCGCTGCCTTGTTACGACCACACATCGGAGCGTCAGTGGCGACACCTCGACAGTTGTCAGTTTCAGACTCACCTGCATGCAAGGATACCACGAGTCAACTGTCCTGAGCACGGAGTGAAGACAGTTCGGGTACCGTGGGCCGAGAAAGGCAGTCGCTTCACAATTCTCTTTGTGCGATTCGCGATTGAGGTTCTGCTGGCCACACAGACGGTCAAAGGCGCCATGAGTATTCTCAGCACGAAGTGAGATCAGACCTGGGGCATCGTGGAACGTACTGTCGCGAGAGGGAAAGCTCGTAAAGAGGCCACGGCAATCCCTCGACTCGGAATTGACGAGAAAGCTTTTCTCAAGGGACAGAGCTACATCACTCTGCTGTATGATCTGGACAACAGCACGGTGGAAGCCATCAGCGATGGAAATGACACAGACAGCGGAGTTTCCTGCCTTTCGCAGCTTTCTGAGACCCAGATTCAATCAGTCGAAGCGATCGCGATGGATATGAGCGCAGCGTATGTGAAGGCTGCGAAGCATGTCCTTCCGCTGGCGGAAAATAAGATCGTTCACGATCGATTTCACATCATGCAGATGGCAACAGCTGCTGTCGACAAAGTGCGTCGCGGAGAACATCGCGAACTGTTGAAGAACGACGACGATCGCCTGACCAGCACGAAGTACGTCTGGCTGACCAGTTATAACAATCTCTCAGAGAAACAACGGAAAGTGTTCGACGACGCTTACAGCCTGCAGCTCGAGACCGGGAAGGCATGGGCGCACAAGGAAATGCTTCGTGATCTCTGGAGTCAGGACAATGCGGCATCAGCAACAGCGTACTTCAAGGACTGGTACAAACGCGTCATTCGAACAAAACTGGAACCGTTGAAGACAGTTGCCCGCTTGATCAAGGAACGTCTGCAGAATGTTGTGAGCTATTGCACACATCGAATCACCAATGCAGTCGCTGAAGGAATGAACAGCAAAATCATGTCCATCAAACGAAGAGTCGGCGGCTTCAGAAACCGTCAGAATTTCAAAACCGCCATCTTCTTTTACTGCGGTGGACTCAGCCTCAACCCACAATAAACCCGGATGGACCAAGTTCGCTCTAACCTGCCCGAACAGCATCATGAACGATTTGAGAGCAATGATTGTTTCTCTGTTGATCAGTGGTATTTCCGTCCGTCGCAGACGACGGGCACTTCGCTCGACCAAACGCGTGGTGAAGATTAACAATTACCGTCATCGGCCCCGATTGAATCAATGTCGTGTTTGCTGCGTCGCTCGAGTCGAACCCGCCTCGGGCGTCGCAAGAACACTCATCCAAGGTCTCGGACCGCAATCTCCAGACTGCTTAGGCACCGAGTCACGAGAAAACGAAAAAATGAGCAACAGGCTGCCCCGTGATCAGCAGGGCAGCCTGCGCTCATTCTGTCCAACCTTTGAAGGTCCCCTCAATCCTAGATAATCTTCCAAGGTTGTTTTCGCTCCGTCAGCGTGTGGATCTCACACTCACGGAACTATGTGGTCCTCCGGACTATCCCACAGACACGGAAAGGCAGGATAATCAGACAGACAACACTCGACACTGGATTCGCTTCGTTTGCTGTTGAGTTGCAGCAATTGAAGTAACCTCTGGGTGCTGACCAGTTACTCCAAGATTGAGAAGTCGGAGTGCAGTGTGCGTTTCACTCACGAGTCTTTTCGACAAGAGCCCGCGAAAAAGCCTCAAAGATCATGGCTGCCAGCCGAGAAATAGGAAACCTCCTACCCGGGATCCCGACTCTGAAGTCTTTGCGGTCGTATGGATTCCGGAGGGACAATCTGCGTTCGTTCGCAGCGATCCCTGGCTTGCTGATGCGGAAGAAAAGATCTTCTGATTTTGACCGGAATACTCTTGCTTAAATCCGTTAGCCTGATTGCCAGCTCTTGGGGTTTCATTTGATATGGCTTAGTCCAGATTCGTCAGGAAACTTACAAACGGTGCCCACCCGCTTATCACGAACTCGAGGTTGCCGAAGCTGGATGGCCCCAATACGTCCGACACACCGATGTCGGTAGCAAGCCGGGGCAGAAGCTGATGCTCAGATCTAACGGAGCAATGTTTCAGGCTGGTGCATGTTGGC
>CAIXQV010000390.1 GCA_903921605.1 uncultured Planctomycetaceae bacterium
ACTCGCAAGCCACACGGAGCGATCCGGTGTCGCTGGCGTACGATTTCCGTGTTTTCGCCCGACTATTCGCACATACGCTGCGCTCGGCGACCACAATCGGCGGGCGTTTTTCCCTCGCCGACTCAGGTGGGCTGACACCTGGCCTGGTTCACTTAATCGATCAAGGAATGCATTCAGCTGGTTCCACATCTCGGTGTATTGAAGAATGGATTTCGTCAGATCCTGGATTGGATCAGGCAATATGGTCAGCATCGCTGCGGGGGCCAGATAAACCGGCTTTTCGCGAGTAGATGGAGCAGACCGCATGGCTCTCTGGTGTGATCTTTTGGTGGGATCAAGGCCTCCCAGAGCGGCTTGTGGGATCGCGTTGGCGATTCCAGCATGAGGCCCGATCAGTTCGATTATGGAATGACCGGGTAGACCGAAATCAATGTCCGTCGTCCCGCCGAACGTGAGTGAGTCAGCGATCGTGGGAAACCCGGAGCGCAGTTCGCTGGTGTTCGTGGCCGTGAACGCATTCAGCTGCGGGGCCCGCTCCGGTTGCAGGAGACCACAGAAGGAGACCTCAGTTTCGACATCACCCAGCTGGTACTCCAGCTCCCAGTTACTGCCCAGCAGCGTTGATCCGGAGTCGGCGATACTGGCAGCGATATCGGCCCGGGTCAGTTCGACCAGCTGATTCAACAGCGTCAGTCCCAGATCGTTTCCCGCCAAATCACATCCGTAGATCAGTAGATCGGCATCGGGATTCAATGCCTCTCTCCAGCTGGCGATCCTGTCTTGATTCGCATGGAGAGAGGTACTGTCGAGCCAGGTGCTCCCCAACTGAATTGCCCGGTCGGTGCCGTGGATGACGAAGTGCACAGTATCGAGCTTCTCAGTCTGGTACTGAGCGAGTGTCTCTGTGATCTGAGACAGTCCGTCTTTGCAGGGAGAGAGCAGCACGACATCGAGGCGTCGATTCGGGTCCTGATGGCTCCACAGGTCATCCAGCAGCTGCTGATAATTCGCCGCACCAGTATCAATGAAGACGAGTTCGTGTGAGGAGGAATTCAGAACGCCATCCTCGTCCGGTTGTTTCAGAACAGAAACTCCCTTCGGATCGATGGGGGTATGAACAACTTCGGCAGCATCAGGTACCATCTGTTTGAAGGGCGGCTCGAGCGCTGCCGCGACGGTAGCCTGGTGGTTATTCGAAGTGGGAGCGGGCGTCGTCACAGTGGCCTCGCTGATCATCAGATAATCTTCGTGAGAAACGATTTCTGCCTGTCGAACACCGGTGCGACGGAGCCGCAGAGTATTCGAGAACTGCTCCGTCGATTGGGAGAAGTGCCGTTCCGAACGAAAAAGAAGATCGCGTAGAATCATTTCTGTCCTGGCTCGTACTGAAGTCCATTCAAACTTACCCCACCCATTCATGGGGGCCGGCTGGACCTCTGCCGGAGATATTGCGTATTGGGAAAAGCTTGCGGATTTCAATGGGCGGCAACGGATGAACATGAACTTCCGAGCGAAATATTTTTTCTAAAGTAAACGTTTGTTCACTTTTCAGGACAAATAAACGCTGGCGTACGGAATTCTCGCATAGTACTATCGTCCCTCAAGGTGAGGTTTCATGCCTCTGCCTCTGGACGTTCGTGCCAGCATGTCTGCAACCTTTTCATTCGAGCGGCGTTTCTTCGCAACTTGTTTCTGATGGTGCTGACTACATGGGGACAATCCGTTGTCCCAGGGTACGATGTGATGAGGCGGTTCATTCAATCTCACCGAGGGCATTTCATACGTCTCATGTGGGAAGGGCTGCCATGCAGCGCGGTACGATTAAGAAGTTGGTTGCGGACAAGGGATTTGGTTTCATCGCCAGCGGCGAGCGTGGAAAAGACTTGTTCTTCCATGTCTCAGCTGTCAAAGATGTCGCTTTCGAATCGCTGTTCGAGGGGCAGTCTGTGGAATACGAAATGGAAGCGGGCCCCAAGGGTGACCGGGCTTCTGTCG
>CAIXQV010000391.1 GCA_903921605.1 uncultured Planctomycetaceae bacterium
ATCGAATGAATATCCAACTTCGGAACCATGACCGACGAACCGGCTTCGTTCTTGTTGATCCGAAGTTCAAGCCCTTCCGGCTGCTGAACGGCTTTGGAAACCTGATACCGCGCATCAATCGCGATTTCGATCTCGTGAATCGGCACCGTTTCTTCCCGTAACGGCACATCGTCGACCGGCAGCGCATGGTGAGCTGTCGTGTTCAGGTCGTTGAAAAGATGCACAACCAGTCGTGAACCCTGCCCCGTCTGCTGTCGCATAATCGTACTGTGAACGCACATGGGTGCCTTCACCTGAATTGGCGGCGACTCATTGGCCGCCCAGGTAATGGCATGCTTTAGAGCCAGTCGCTGATACGGATACGAATAGAGGTAATAGCCAGCATCAAGGCCCGCAGCAAAATAGACGACTCGTCCTTTACCGAACTGATGGGTGACGATAGCCGGATGGTCGATGACGTCGGGCGTTCCTTTAAAACGAATGGTTCCTGGTGTCAGTTGGCTGTCTGAGATGGTCTTTACCTTCACCGCCGGCCCTTTGAACGTCACTGATTGTCGATGGACGTAGGTTCGCATTTTTCCCTCATTCAAAAACGAATCAGGATCCTGGCGAAAGTCAAAGACGTTCTTGCGTTTCTCCCAGTAGTCCGGGCCGATAGACTTCGCAAAATTGACGTCCAGTTCTTCAGTCGGCTCAGCGGCATTTGTCAGCAGACCTCGATAGTCGACGCCGAACACATCCGACAAAGCAAAGTTATCTCGCGGCGTTCCAAACTCATCGAACAGCGATGCATCCAAACTGGCGACAAGTCCACCGCCGTTGGCAACGAACTCACGGACGGCCGCGACCTGTTGCTGATCAAGGCATGCCGTATTCGGCAGAATCAAAACTTTGTAACGAGCAAGATCTTCGGCATTCAGATTCCAGTCACTGATCACCGTGGTTGGCAAATGCTCTTCAACCACGGCACGAAAAGTCCCGAACACATTCGCCAGATAACGTTCCTCCACCTGACCCGCACTTCGGCCGTAAAAGTTGCGAGTATTATCGCTCATGACCAGCGCGGCCCACGGTTCGGGTTGTTTACGAATCAACCATTCTTTACGGCGCTGCAGTTCGTCCATGCAGTCGTACAAGCCCTGCTGCAGGTTCTCGGCCTGGATCACAGCAATGCTGGGAGTGGCCCCGTAAGTCGCGGCGAGCAACATGCGACGCTGAATCTCTGTTGGCGGAAAGCTGTCATTGCCGTAAGGATTACCATGACTCAGGATATACGGCTCACTGAATGCGACTCGGTGATTCGTACACGCCCAGATGTAGGCGTTGGCAAACGCAGGAACGATGGTCGTGCCTCGATTGGATTCATCCATCCAGAATTCCTGGTCGGGTGCATCCAGAAGCAGATTCATCCGCGCCGGCATATTGCGAGGAATGCTGAGAAAATGACCGTAGCGTCCAGCATTTGTCGTCCACGTGACTAATGCAACGTCCGGCTTGATGCCTTTCAATCGCGTCTGCATTCGGCGCACGAGGTCTTCCATCCGTCGATCAGCCCAGTGCTGGTACTTTCGGAAATCGATGTCATTCAGGTCCGTATTGGGAATTTCAGAACCCGTTTCGACGCGATAGTTCTTGCGGCAGTGTTCGCAATAGCAGACGCCGCCATAATGCAGACCATCGAAGCTGAATGCGTCAACATCCGGAAACTTTGTCAGAATCTCAGCCAGCACTTCGATGAAGAAATCGCCGTAGGGACCCAGCAGACACAACATGCCGCCATGCGGAAACTTCACCATGTCGGTCTGAGGAATCTCGGCGGTGTTCGTTGCGATGCGTCGCCAGTCTGGGTGCAGCTCATAGGCTTCAGCCTGAAGGCAAGGTGGATACACACCAAGAATACGAACCCCCAGACGCTTGTACTCTGCAATATCTTTTTCAAGTCGATCGGGCGGCACATAGGGACTGCGTCGCTTCAGAAGCTGACTGTCGTAGTAGGTGTAAAACGGGTCAACGAACCCCATTTCACTCAGCCGCACACCGTGCTTCACCGCCAATTCGCGTTGAGCAGTATTCATCACCGACAACGTATAACCA
>CAIXQV010000392.1 GCA_903921605.1 uncultured Planctomycetaceae bacterium
CCGCGAGAGCTGAGGTACTCACACAGTGGTTCTGTAGTCGACTTCAGTTTGACGAAAATGATTACGCCATCGATCGGTTCTGCTTCGAGAACTCGGCCGAGAGCGGCTTCCTTCTGATACTGTCCGACGACAACAAAACGCTGACGAATCGTGTCGGCGGTTGCCGTCTTCTGGCGAATCGTGACTTCGGCAGGATTCTTCAGATGCTGTTGAGCAATCCGGCGAATCGGTTCCGGCATTGTTGCCGAGAACAGAGCAATCTGACGTTTCTCCGGAAGCTGAGTCAGCACCCACTCCACGCTTTCCGCAAATCCCATGCGGAGCATTTCATCGGCTTCGTCCAGCACCAGACACTTCAGGTTGCCGAGGTTCAGCGAGCCGCGATTCATGTGGTCCATGACTCGGCCCGGAGTTCCCACGATAACATGCACGCCACGCTTCAGTTGTGAAAGCTGAGGCTGATAGGCGGCACCACCGTAGATCGCGACGACTCGCAACTGACTCATCTTAGCCGCGTACTTTTCGAACGCAGCGGCCACCTGAATCGCAAGTTCTCGCGTTGGTACGAGCACCAGCACCTGAGGCTGCTTCAGTTCAAGTTCGATCCGCTGCAGCAGCGGCAACGCGAAGGCTCCGGTCTTTCCGGAACCCGTCTGAGCCTGACCGACCATGTCACGACCTTCCAGAAGCAGCTTAATTGTCTGCTCCTGAATCGGCGTGGGATTTGTGTAGCCGGACGCTTCAATAGCGGCCATCAATGGCGCACACAGACCCAGCTTGCGAAACCCATTCTCGGGCTCCGGCTGGACCATCACTTCTACTTCTTCAATGGTCGTTTCTTCTGCTTCAGCCATGTCTTCACATTCAACCAAAGTTTCGATTTCAAGTTCTTCAGAGTTCATATTTTCAGAGATTTCACTGACGGACATAAGAACAAATTTCCAATTCGGGATGAGAGAAATCCCCGGCGAACAGCTTTCACCGGGGCATTGCAGATGCTTGGAAGAAAACTACTGATTCGTGCGAGCCGCAGGTCGCTGACGGCGTTCCGGCCGACGCTCACCGCGTGCTGACGACTGTCGTTCTTCCACATCAACCCCATCACCAAAACTGAGGCCATCGTTTCGCGAGTCATTGCCACTCGGACGGCGAGCTGCCTGAGCTCGACCGGCAAGTGGTCCAGCCTGCGCCGGACGTCCCTGAGGTGGACGACCTGACTGCTGAGGCCTTCCGGAACCCTGTGGTCGGCTACCCTGCGAAGAGCGTTCCGACTGTTGAGGCCGACCTGTCTCCTGAGACCGGGATTCCTGAGGTCGTGACGTCTGACGACGCAGACCAGAATTGGCCACCGGAGCATCCTGACGGCGAGGATCCGGACGTCGCTGACGCTCGGCTTCACGCCCCATATCTTTTCGAGGTGGCTCGGTCCGATCACCAGCTCGCGGACTGCGAGGACGATCGTCTCGGGCCGGAGCCGGATTGCGAGGTCGATCATCGCGATCGCCTTGTGAGGGGCGTTCGCCACGAGCTGCCTGCAGTGGATGCAGACGACCTGAATGCTGTGCCGGACGCTGACCACCACGTTGTGGCCTGTCACCGCGACCCTGTCCGCGACGTGAGTCACCGGATTCCCGCGGAGCTTCTTCAACATGCTGATTCATATCGAAGCCCGGAACTTCCAGAACATCGATCTTCATGCCGATCAGCTTTTCGATGCTCTTCAGCATGCGACGCTCTTCGGAATCACAAAGCGAAACCGCCACGCCCGTCGCACCAGCTCGACCAGATCGGCCGATACGATGCACGTAGGTTTCTTCTTCTGTTGGCATGTCGTGAAGATAAACGTGAGATACAAGGTCCACGTCGATCCCGCGAGCCGCGATGTCTGTCGCCACAAGAATCGGAGGACGCTGGCCCTTGAACTCTTCCAGAATTCGCTGACGCTTGTTCTGGCTCTTGTTCGCGTGAATCGCTTCCGACTTAAATCCGGCCGCGACCAGGTTGCGTACGATTCGGTCAGCGCCATGCTTGGTTCGGCTGAAGACGATCGCTCGTGATGGATTATGCTGAACCAGCAGCTCGATCAACAGGCGAGTCTTGTGCTTCTGCGGCACAAAGCAGACACTCTGCTCAACCAGCTCCGTCGTCTTCTGTTTTGGAACGATCTGAATGCTGACCGGGTTGTGCAGGATGGAGTTCGCGAGATCTCGAATCTCCGGCTTCATCGTCGCAGAAAACATCAGTGTCTGACGCTTGCGAGGCACATGCTCCAGAATCCGACGAATCGCCGGAAAGAAGCCCATGTCCAGCATGCGGTCTGCTTCGTCAAGGACGAGCGTGTTCAGACCTTCCAGATGAACATAACCCTGCTTGATCAGGTCGAGCAATCGGCCCGGTGTGGCCACAACCACATCGACGCCTTTGCGAAGAGCACTGACCTGAGGCTGTTGTCCAACTCCGCCATAAATCGTGGCGACTCGAACGGAGGCAAAGGCTCCGTAGTTCGTAAAGCTTTCGTGAATCTGAACAGCCAGTTCGCGAGTACTCGCGAGTACCAGCACGCGAATCTGGCGCGGAGCGCCTTTTGCGGCCGGAGCGGCGTCCAATAAGCGATTAAGGATTGGTAATGCGAAGGCTGCTGTTTTTCCTGTTCCGGTCTGAGCGATCCCGATCACATCGTGCCCTTCGAGCACTGTGGGGATGGCTTGGGCCTGAATAGGAGTGGCAACAGTGTAGCCTTCCTGCAATACGGCGCGCAACAGGGGCTCGGCGAGCCCGAAGTCTCTGAAATTCATTCTTTATCCTGGGGTAAAATGAAACATTCCCAGGACCGAATGCGAGAGACGCGACTTGCATGGTTTCGAGAAGGTGGACTCTCGATGGAACCAAAAGGGCGAACTCAAGAACTATTGGAACTGGCAGTCGTCCATTGAAAAGCGAGTTCAAAACCGAAGTCTTGAGAGGCTCAGCAGCCTATGGAATCGAAACTGAATGCTTCCCTGATCAAGTCGACACTCGCGTGAAAAGTTCACGTCATGAAAGTGGACTCGAAAGTCAGTTGTGGCGTAACTATACCAGCAATCGTCCAAATAGACAGGTAAATTCTGGTCTTCTCTCAGATTCTGGCGGTTCTGGCGGAATTTCCCCGAGAAAAATCTGCGATTCTGAGGAACGAAAAACGGCGAAAACAGCTCGACATCTTCTTCCGTGATCGGGTCATCGCTAACAACCGGACGTTGTCGTCCCCATGTCTCTGCCGCCCAATGTCGCAATCTCGCTCCGCCGAGATGAGCCTTACTGGCTGCACATTGCAAGTCGAAAAAGGCACCGCCCATTGTGCACTTTATGGCGCGGCAGTCATTCGGTATCGACGTGGGATCTTTGTGAAAGGGCCTTGTGCAAGGCTCGTCTCGGCGGAGCGAGACGGCTACTTTTGAAGGCAACTTACTCCCTCGCTCGTTACTTCCTGCTTCACGCACTCAAAAATGCCGTAGTTACTTACTCAGCCCGGAACACCCGTCGCCGAACATGTTGCGGCCGCCATTACGGTCCCGCCAATAATCGGAAGCAGGCTGCGGCTGCCGTTGGTCCGAGTGTCCAACTGGACAAAAACTCCCGGGTTTTCTTCCAGCGGCGTTGGCGGCAGATCTTTGGCAAGCACCGTTTCGATAAAGAAATGCAGCAAATCGCGAATCTGGTCGTTTTCGATGTCTGCAACGAGTGACTCCGCTTTCTCCCGCGATCGCTCGACCAGCATCTCTGCCTTTTCAAACACGTCGCAGGCTTTGAAGATTTCTCGCAACCGATCAACTCGCTTGTGATTCGTCGAATGACCCGGCGTCTCGGACAAAATCTCCTTCAGTTCAGCTCGCTGCTGTTCATTGGCATCCTTGAGAGCCAGGGCCAACAGTACGGTCGGTCGCAAAGCCAGAGCATCCTGACCGGCAACAAGCTTATTATCAGTATCGCCCTGCCAGTCTTTCAGGTCGTTCAACACCTGAAAGGCAACGCCCACGTGACGACAGAACTGCGGAACCAAATCCGTTGATGCCAGCGGATGATTGGCCATGCGCAACCCGGCGTACAGGGCCGCTTCAAATGCCGGAGATGTCTTCAGGGAATAGATCTGCAAAGCATCCAGCGGAGTCAAATTCCAATCCGGAGACTTCTGAAACGCCATCTCCGCGCCCTGTCCGTCGCACAGACGAATATGAGCGGTCGACATGCTGTTCAACACATCGATCGCAATCTCGGGGCTAAGTTCCCGAGCCGAATGAATAAAGCGGTATCCCAACCCAATCAGATGATCGCCAATGTTGATGGCCTGCCCAGCGCCGTGCTGGCGATGCAGGGTTTCTTTGCCGTAACGATATTGGTCATTGTCCTGAATATCGTCGTGAACCAGCGATGCCTTATGGAACGCTTCAATCGCCATGGCCACACGAGCCACAGCATCCGGAATCGCGGGAGTCTCAGCTCCGGTCGTCAATCCACCCGCACCCAATGCGGCATGCCACGCGGCGACGGTAATGAACGGGCGAAACCGTTTTCCGCCTTTCGACAGCCATTCGTAGGAGATATTTTCAGTGAAAGCAATCGGTGAGTTTCGGCGCGACTCATCCTTCGTACGTACTCGTGGCGACAGTCGCTCGAAGTCGTCTTCAAAGATCTTCGCCGTTGCTCGCATTAGCGGCACATAACTGGTGGTCGGCTTTTCCGGCAGCGGCTCATATTTGTCCAGGACGTCCCAGACCCAGGCTTCATCCAGAGTTGTGTTCAGGCAGTCGCCGGAATGCAGAGGTACCGCGTAGGATGGAACCCCGGCAATCAGGATTTTATCAATTGCCTTCTCCAGCACGTTCAGGCAGGCGACTCCCAGAATCCCGTCGATGTATCCGGAGACAATAATCTTCAGAACGACCGGTGAGCCTTCAGCAACCAGAACTTTATAGCCCAGTTGCTCCGCACGAACCTTATAGTCTGCGATGGAACAGGCACCGCAACGTTCGCAGTCGAGACCAAATTGAGTGTACTCGGCCGGGCAACCTTCGGCATGTTTCAAACAATGAGGCAGCAACAGCATGCGTCGATTAAACGGAATCGCCAGGAACTGCTGCTTCCAGAAAAAGTTGCCGACCATCACCATCGAAAAGCCCAGATACTTTTCTGGCAACTGCATCTGGTCCAGCAATGTTCGCCCGTGATGTTCCAGTTCATTGCGAGTAAACGCGCGGCTGCGATCCAGTGATCGCGCGTACTCTTCGGCAGCGACTTTGACTTTTTCTCGCAGTTCCAGAGTATCCGGAACGGCTTTCAGATGAGTGGTACTGCGACGCTTGCCCTTCTTCTTGACCGGGGCCGGATCATCTTCATCATCCACCAGCCGGTGATCTTCCGGAAAGGAAGGACGCATGGGTTCGTCATCGTCTGCGATGGAGTTGTCGACATGGGCGATTGACACTGGGAGAATCTCCGGGTGGAGCTATAGATGATTTCGGTGGCGGGCTAGTTTACCAGGCGAGCGGCAGGGCGTCAGCCCTGAGAGCGATTCCAGATGCAGATCAGATACAATTCTTTTTTGGTGGCTAACAGACCTTCACGTCCTTAGTCCAGGTCGTCCAATGTCTTCTCGGCGTGTTGATTTAATCCTGACCCGCTGCGTGAGCGAGGGATTGTTGTTGAAAACGCGGCAACGTTTATCCCTCGCTGACGCTTCGGGTTGTGATCAGCGCCCGATCATTACGCCTTAACTTAATCGCCTGTTCCGCCAGCGGTTTAACCCCGCAGCCGCAAATATGATTGGGTAAAGATCCTCAAAATACCAGAGTCGAGCAAAATAGAATCCGATCGGACTGGGCTGATCCACTGTGCCTTCATTCACCCTGGCTGCCAGCCACTGAGCCGCTTTGTCATTTGCCAGTCGAGCTACCGGAAAGTCGACGAGACTGTCTAATGCCAGTCCGGTTTCTTCCACGGAGCTTTGCAGACCGCGACGAGCTGACCAGCCGCCGTCGTCGTTCTGATTTTCCAACAACCAGCGAACAGCCCTTTGGCAACAGTCCGATGAATTCTGGCCTATCGTACCCAGCGCGCGGACGACTCGCGATGTCCCGTACAGAGGATTTTCGTCGTCTTCGTTGAATTGATGGCCAAACCACAGCGGCAGCCAGGTTCCGTCGGCTCGCTGAACGTTTTCCAGATACCGGATTCCTCGTTGCATCGACTTCTCAGTTCGAGTCCGCAGCTTCTGGTCGATCCCCGGAATTCGACGCAGCCACAAGTAAAATGCTCGTAATGTATGAGCCGTCAGATCGCAGGAACTTCGGTCAAACGGCAGAGTCCCCCAGCCTCGGCAAAACGTGGGCCAGCCCCCATCACGGTTTTGCAGATCGAGCAACCAAATTGTCGCCGCGCGAAGGGAGGAAATCTCTTCCGAAGAAAACGATTCTTCTGATGAGCGAAGATTCATCACCGCCAGCATTGCTCCCGGAGTATCGTCGGCGTCGGGCACTCCGCCGGGAAGATTCGTCCACGACCAACCACCCGGTGCTGCATGTGTATAGGGATGAACGACTCGGTACTGCTGGCCGAGCAGCCAGTTGCGGATTGTTTCTGGTTGCCAAACACCGTTTGTGGCAGAGTCGAGTGATGGAGGGCTCGGACGGCTGACGCTCTGCCGCTCGCCGAGATTATTCACGCCGAGTGCATTCACACTGAGCGTTGTGACCCATGTGGTCAGATTCGTATCGATGGGCCAACTGCCGTCTTCGCGAACAGACGCTTCGATAAACTGCAGGCATCGCTGCGTCACCACATGGTCAAACAGGCCGCATCCGAGCAGACTCATGCAGACGAAACTCGTCAGCGGAGTCGCTTCCAGAAATCCACCGTTCGTCGGCTGAATCGACTCCAGCACTTTCAATGATGGCTTTATCGCCGCGTGACGAATCATACGTACGATGGGATTCCAGTGCCCCTGGTGCTTGAAGATCACCTGGCCAATCGCAATCAACGCTGGTAAAGCATAGCTGACAACCGGCATTCTCACGGCGGCGTAGAGCTGATGCGGCACGCACGACAATTCAAACGGCAGCGGAATCACGTCCTTCCATTCCACAATTCCCGCTAATGCACAATGTGTGAGAATGGGAACCGAAAACGTATGGTCCTTGCCGTATCTTCGGATGACCGCTGGCACACCACCCACCTGAGCAATGTGGTGGCCGGAAGATTCCGTGACTTGCTGCCACCTCGCGATCGTCTCATCCGGCAGTGCTTGTTGTTGGACGACTTCCGCGGTGGCTCGAAAAACAGCGTGACACAACATGCTTGTTGAAATGTTGCTGATACTCAGAATCGTATCACCCCAGCCGCCGTCTGCGTTCTGATGGTCAGCCAGCCATTCGAGGCCACCGTTCATCAACGACCTCCAGCGAAGTCGCTGATCCTCATCAGCGGTGGCTTCGGCTGCCTTATGCAGAGCCATTACGGCGGTCGCGGTGGACAATGCAGATGTCGACAATCGACCGGTCCACCAACCCTGCTCATTGCGGTGCGAAAGGAGAAGGCGATTCACCGCGTCTGCGGCATCGTTTACTAACTCCGGAGTAGAGTTCCGAAAAGACATGGGAGTCGAATGCGTCCTCGTGAATTGCCTGATCGGCTGCTCCCTCAGTTCTCCCGAGAACATTGCTCAGTGATCAGGCAAGTGCATGACTTTGGCGAAATGTGATGATCTGACGATCGGTCAGAATTTAACAGATGGACTCACCAATGTCAGGCGGCCGATTGCTGGGTTTTTCTTAAGGGTGTTTCCGTGGTGCGTGGGGGCGAATGGAATGATGCGGAGGAAAATGAGTGGATTTCGTCGCTGGTCGAGAACGCAAAAAGATCTCGAACTGGAAGCCTGTGCGAGAAGCCGGGTTGCCGCTAAACTCTGCAACTTGTGTTTTCGCAGCTCTTCCAGTTCTCCCAATTTGATTAAGGACTGCGAAGTTACGCAGAGAAAACAGCTTTGGAAATGCTCTGTTCCGAAACGGACCGCGGTGACGGAAGATTCATATTCGCGAGTTTTGGGACGGTCGAATTGGCAAAATTGACATCTGCAGGAAGCAAACGATGGCATCCGTGACCAAATCCAGTTCCAGCTACACCGGCGAAGATATTGAAGTCCTTGAAGGGCTTGAACCCGTTCGCCGTCGTCCGTCAATGTACATCGGAGGTGTGGACTCACGCGGGCTGCATCATCTGTTATGGGAGATTGTTGACAATTCGGTCGACGAATTTCTGGCCGGTGAATGTGATCGGATCACCGTGACGTTGCACAAAGATGGCAGTTCATGCTCGGTTTCGGACAATGGCCGAGGCATCCCGGTTGATAAGCATCCGAAGATGAAAAAATC
Source organism: uncultured Planctomycetaceae bacterium (assembly GCA_903921605.1). Next base: position 8,403 of record CAIXQV010000392.1, read on the forward strand.
GACGCTGGAAGTCATCCTCACGACTCTGCATGCTGGCGGAAAATTCAGCGACAAGAACTACGCGCGTAGCGGCGGATTGCACGGAGTCGGCTCGTCCGTGGTCAACGCCTTGTCATCAGAAATGATCGCGACCGTTCATCGTGACGGTTTCGAATGGTGCCAGACGTTTGAACGCGGAAAGCCCAAAGCACCGGTACAGAAAGTAAAACCGTTTCGTGGCCGCGGCACGACGATCTTCTTTCGCCCTGACGAAGAGATCTTTCGCCGAACCATCTTCAACGGCGAAACCATTCGTCAGCATCTTGAGGATATCTCGTTCATTCACGGTGGCTTGACGCTGGTGTTTCATGATGAGCAGAAGAAAGAAACTATCGAGCTGCATCATCCGGAAGGCATTGTGGCTTATATTGAAAAAGTCACGAAAGATACCGGCAAGAAACCGGCTCATGAACAACTCTTTGCCGTGATGAAGGACGACAAAGATGCCAAAGTTGAAGTCGTTCTGCGTTGGACGGACTCAACGGAAGAGAATATCCGCAGTTACGTGAACGGCATCAGAACTCATGCCGGGGGAACTCACGAGAACGGCTTCAAGACGGGAGTGGTCAAAGCTGTCCGCAACTACATGGACGTGCACGACTATAAGCCTCGCGGCGTCACGATCACGTCGGACGATATTCGTGAAGGGATCGTGTGTATCCTGAGCGTCTTCATTGGCGATCCGATGTTTCAGGGGCAGACCAAGGAACGCTTAAATAATCCGGAAACGGCCGCGGCTGTCGATGGAGTTGTCCGGCCCGCTCTGGAAAACTGGCTCAACAACAATCCCTCTCTGGCGGATGTGATTCTGGGCCGCATGGTACTGGCCGCTCGCGCACGTCAGGCCAGTCGCGAAGCCGTCTCGGAAGTTCGGCGGAAAACCGTGGGCGGCCGAAAAACCAACCTTCCCGGGAAGCTGGTTGACTGTCAGGCGAAAGATGCCATTAATTCGGAACTGTTCATCGTCGAAGGAGATTCGGCCGGTGGCACAGCGGTGATGGGACGCAAGGCGGCGACTCAGGCTGTGTTACCTCTGCGAGGAAAAATTTTGAACACCGAAGCGTTGTCGATGTCCAAAATCATGGACAGCAACGAAATTCGGGACATCGTGGAAACTCTGGGAGCCGGAGTTGGCAACAGTTTTGATGTTAATCAGTTGCGGTATGCCCGGATTATCCTGCTTATGGATGCTGACAGCGACGGATACCACATTTCCACGTTGTTGCTGACGTTTTTCTTTCGGCACATGCCGGAGCTGATTCGTCAGGGAAAACTGTTTATCGCTCAGCCGCCGTTGTACCGCATCGAAGTGGGCAAAGAAGTCCACTATGCTCGGCATGACGCGGAAAAGGAAGAGTTGTTAGCGTCACTGCCAGCGAACCGCACTGCGACAGTGCTTCGCTTCAAAGGTCTCGGAGAAATGAACGCGGCTCAGTTGCGTGATACGACTTTGGATCCACGAGCGCGGGTACTTCTGCGAGTCAATATTGAAAGTCAGCTGGAAGCTGACGCAACCTTTCATCAACTGCTCGGCAAGGACGCCAGTGAGCGATATCGGATCATCATGGAAGACGCGAGTTTCGCGGACGACCTTGATCTTTGATCACGGGACATTATTTCATGACTTCTCAAAACGTCGTCGTTGCCATCACTGGTGCCAGCGGGTCAATTTATGCGGTCCGACTGATCTCGGTGTTGTTGGCGGCGAACAGGACAGTTCATCTCGTCACCAGCGGTGCCGCCGGGCAGGTGATGCGGCGTGAACTGGAATGTGATTTTCCCGCGGTCAGTGCGGGAGAATCTGCGTGGCGAGCTGCGTTGCAAAAGATTCAGCAGAGCCCGATTGCGCTCAAATGGGGCTTTGATACGAAACAGGCTTCAACCCCGTTTGATCCCAATGCGGGAATATTGAAAGTGCATGGTATCGGCGATTACTCGGCCGGCATTGCCAGCGGATCATTTTTAACGGCCGGAATGGTGATCTGCCCTTGCTCAATGGGGACACTGTCCGCAATTGCGACCGGGGGTTCGACGAATCTGATTCATCGAGCCGCCGATGTTCATCTCAAAGAGCGACGACCGCTTGTGTTGGTGCCGCGTGAGACTCCACTGAGTGTCATCCAGTTGGAGAATATGACACGCGTGAGCCAGGCTGGAGCGACCGTATTGCCATCGATGCCGGGCTTTTATCATCAGCCTCAATCAGTGGCCGATCTGGTCGACTTTGTGGTCGCGAGAATCTGCGATCATCTGCACGTGCCTCATACATTGATACAGCGATGGGGCGAAGCTTAGGATTTGGTTCGAAATAGGATCCGTGAATGGTGTGGCCGCGTTCGCTGGACGACCTTGTCACACGCTTCTAAGCCAGCTTTTTTCTGTAGGGTGTGACAAGTGAGCCTCAGCGAACGCAGGCACACCGATCGAGCCTGCACATGCTTCAAGCCGGGATTTCTTTTCGGGACTCTGGCTTAGCGTGTGAAGTAAATCGGTTCACATCATCAATCGCTGAAACAGAAACGGGGAAAGAGTCTGACTGACTCCTTCCCCTGTCTCATCTTCAGCCGCGAACAAAAAACTTAAGGTTTCGACTTCTGCACCGGCGTCGGCTTTACGGCCTCTTTGCCCAGCATGACGTCAGAGAAACCTTTCAGGTCTGTCCAGAGGGTGCCTTCACCGGCGTAGAACAGATTGAGTTCGACATCTTCTGGCAACCCGGAAGCAAAGACCCACTGATTGTAAGCACTGCCGCTGCCGAAGGCTCCGACCGCAAGGCCGAAGAGTTCTGACTTGGCTTCGGCTTCAAGCTGCTTGCTGGAAGCTGTTGCCTTACCCAGGGCAACGCTGGCCTGAGCATCCAGTTCCGCTGTCTTTCGATCAATCGAGGCAACTTTTTTCAACGTCTCTGCTTTGGTCTCTTCGGCTTCTTTATTTCCTTCCGCAATCGCCTGAGCCACCATTTTCATGGTCTCGGCGGTTACTCGTTCTTTCTCCAGGTCCACCTTCTTTTCGGCTTCGCGAAGTGTGGCTTCTGTGCGAGCTGTCAGCAGTTCCTGTTCTCGAGTCAGCTTTAGTTCATCGGCGATAAACTTTTCCTGAATCGGTTTGCGAACTTCCTGAGGAATATGAATGTTCCGCACAAAGCCGTGCAACAGTGTCAGATCCTTGTCCTCCAGAATCTTGTGGAAAGCGGCAGAGACTTCCTCCTGAAACTTCTGACGAGTCTCTCCGACCAGCAAATCCACGGCTCCCACTGAAGAACCTTTGTTGCGTCCGATACTTTCGATCTGAGGAACGACGACCTTCGTCTCTACGGCTTCCAGATTTCCAAAAGTCGCGATCACATTGGCGGCCTGATCAGGCATGATGCCCCAGACTGCTGTAAAGTCCATATGGATCTTGAACCCGTCATTGGATGGGAATGCGATGCCGCTATCGTCATCCGCGACGGAAGGTTCGCCGCTTTCATCAAGCACCGGGATGCCATCTCGGCTTAAGAGATTTGACTTGATGGATTTTTCTGAGTATCCCACGCCGATGATGTCAATTTCCTGCTCACGTGGATTGACCGGATACAGTCCAGGCTGCAGGACTTTGTCCTGAATCACGGACCGGACAACATCAGATTCGCCTTGGCTCAGATTTGTAACGACGCCCACATAGCCGGTAGGGATTGAGACCCAGCCGGAATGCTTGATCTGAGTGCCTTGCGGAATGGCCTGCTCGGTAATCACTTCAACAGCGTAGGCATAATCATTGATTCGGTAATTGCCGGGGGCGAGCACTTGCCGGAGAATGCCCTTCTCTTTGGTTTCGTTCACGTGACCTTCGACAAGGAACTTTCCATCTTTCAAGTCATTCCCCATTTTGCAGGTCACGACCCCGACTTCACCTGGTTTCACAACGACGTCAGGGATGAGGCGAGTTTCCCACCAGCCTATCCAGCGAAAATGACGCCCGGGCCCAAGCATGTCCTTAAGAATTCCGATCTCCAAAGGCCGACCATTCTCGTCCACTTGAGCAAACTGTCCCGGTGAAGCTGGCGGACGATTACCAGGCAGGAACGGCAATGGCGGACCTTTGTACCGCATGACAAGGCTGTAGCCTTCCGGCACGTAGACTCGGTTAAATGTCCATTCAAACATCTCGTACCCCAACACCAGCGCCAGAAACGCCGGCACAGCCAGTGCTGCTCGAGAAAGGGCTTTACTTCCTGAAGTCGTTTCACTCATGTCAGTATGACCTTTGATAATTGATTGAGCTGGTCATCGCGACAGCCTGATTGAGACTGCTGCGGAATGTTGTTGGTTAGAAGTGTCGAAAACACCATCTCAGAGGAGCATTCGATGGGTTGCCTCGAATTCATGGGACTCGCGGGTGTTGCGAATCCATGCCCCTCTTTATTCTTCCGCACCGCTCGCGGCTGTGGCCGGTGTTGGAGTCGATGACGGTTTGACATTCGCTGCTTTCGCAGCATCTGCTGATTCCGCGAACGATTCGAAGATCTTCATGATCGGGCTGTCCGCCGTGTTCACCATTATCCTGCGATAAGAAGCCGACAACTTCTGATACATCACGTACTGAGCATAAGCCTGACCATCGCCCTGGAAGGCTTCTACGGCCTTCGTCCATCCGGCCGCTTCTGCTTCGTTGTTGAACCGAACCACGTCGGCCGCAGCTTTCCCTTTCGCTTCGATCGCAGCGGCTTCGTCAATGGTCGCGTCTAATTTTAATTGTGCGACGGCGGCCTTTTCATTGCCCTTGGTGATGGCAACTTCCTGATCCTGTTGGGCCTGTGTCGTAATCTTGACGATGTCCTGATCGGCCTTCACCAACGCCTGCTTTTGTTCAACCAGAGCTTTCTCTACTGCGAGTTTCTGTTCCGACTCCTGTTGCAGAGCCTGCTGCTGATACTGCAATTCCTGCTGCTTGGCAATTTCTCGCTGACGAACTGGATCTGCGATCTGCTGCGGAGGACGAATCTTGGTCACAAGAGCCTGAATGACTTCAATCCCCAGCGGTTGACAGGCTTCCTTCATGGATTTCTCGAAAGACTCCTGAAAGGCTGTGCGAGTTGTCCCCTGAATAAAATCACGTCCGGACGAATTCGATCCCTGCAGTCGGCAGAAACTGCGAGCATTCGGCATGACGATCGTTTCCACGATCTCTTTGTCGATCTCCGGGCCGTTATCACTGCGGTTAAACAGCACATAGACTTCCGCCGCCTTCTCCGGGACGACTCGGAATTCAATCACGCCATCCAGACTGACCCAGAAACCGTCTTTGGTAGGAAACCCCATGTCGCCTTCCTCGCCAAGGTTGAAACGCTGACTGCGACAGTCAACCTGATCAACGCGAGTCACATACGGATTCAGATAATGAGTTCCGGCTTCCAGAGTTGTCTCCTGAACGCCTCGCTCACCAGGCTTCACCAGTAACTTGTTCGGGTCTTCAGCCAGTGGGGCAGCCAGATTGGTGACGATACCTTTGAAACCAGCAGGGATTGTGACTGGCTTTTGAATCTCAACCGCGTAGAGGTAAGGATTGATGGGGTATCGTCCCGGATTGAGAACTCCAGGCATGATTCCCTTTGTTGTTGCTTCGCCCTTTTCATTGACCTTGGCGAGGAAGTCGCCATAGCCCAGATCATCGCCAGTCAGGCTGATCTTGATTCCCATATCCCCGGGAGCGATTTCAATCTGCTTGTCGACCTGCCATGACCAAGTGTAGGGATTGTAGAAGTGTCGACCTTCGGCCAGGACTTCTCGCTGGATGCCTTTGTGGTCTGGTGTTGGAGCGATCTCATCACCGTTTGTGACGTCGAGCCCCGTCTTGCGAATCAGAACGGCCATTTCGCCACTGCCGACATCGATTCGAAAGCTGGTATACACAGTCCAGATCACCGACAATCCGACAATGGCCAGCAGCAGCACCGCCGCCAACGATGGCCCTGAAAATCGAACCTGTCGATGACCGGAATAGGACAAATTGCCAGAAGACATAGAGGGGAACTCCGAGATATCAGACAACCAGAAGGCAGGGGAACTTGCCTGCATCAACGTGAAACTTGTGCTGTTTCCCGTCGAAACGGCGTAACGCCCCGCATGGATCAAAAAATCTAGGTTGTGTTCGCGTCGGCCCCCGTTTTATTCGGGATTCTCTGCAGATTCGGGCCAGACTGGTCGTCCGGTCTCAAGCAACTGAGCAATTGCATCGGTTGTGTGACCACCATTTGCTACCAGAGTGTCGTCTCGCGGCTCATCTGTGGCTGCCAAATCGGATACAATTGAGGGCCCGCCGCGGTTTGCTTTCGCAATCCTCTGAGACGACACCTTTGCGGGCAAGAGATCGGGAGCGGTTCCAGAGCACATCGCTCGAGGTAGATCGTGGTTCCGAACTTCATCACCAGCAATGCCTGGAAGTGTGAGTATGAATGAACTTGCCGGACTCTGGATTCCCATCGTCGTTTCAGCGATCGCTGTTCTGGGGGCCAGTTGCGTCGTCCAGGTTTTTATCGCGCAACGTCTGCGAAACTGGAAGACACTGCCAGAAGAAGATGCAACTGTCGAACACTTGCAGAAGTCCGGGACAGCGCCCGGCTTCTATGTTTTCCCTGGGAGGCACAGCAGAGCCTCAAACGCTTCCGAGGAATCACGTCTCCAACGCATGGAATCCGGACCATGGGGCACCGTAAACATTCGGGCCGGACAGCCGAGCATCGGGAAAGCTCTTGTTCAGTCATTGACCTTCTGTCTGGTCACCAGCGTTTTCGTGGCCTATCTGGGAACACTGGCTCTGAGTCCTGGCGATGATTTTTCCAGTGTGTTTCAGGTCATCGGAACCGCCGGAATTCTTGCCTACGCTTTTGGCGGCATTCCCAACGCCATTTGGTTTGGACTGGATTTCCGATCTGCTGTGTTGGACGTTGTAGATGGCATCTTTTACGGTCTCATCACTGGAGTCGCGTTCGGGATGCTTTGGCCGAATTAGCTGCGCAGCGAGTGTTGAGGAAAGCTCAGTGCACTCGAATTGTCGTCCGGGCATTCTCCAGTGTACGCATTTGCCGGCGGAACCTATTCAGCCTTTCCCGACGGTGAAGAATTCGGTTCAGTCTTCGGCCCAATAGGCCACAAGCCTGACTTAGAGCCAGCATTCTTTCAGTAACTTTTCGACGCGGCAAAATATTCGTACCTCAACGCGGAACTCCGATGCAGCCAGCGGAGCATAAGAGCTGCCCGAGTCGCAGGATCGCCGGGATCATGATCATCATCAAAACGACAAGGCACGATGAAGTCATAGGTCGGCAATGTGTTGCTTGTCGCATCGATCTGAGTCAACTCACAAAAGCCCAGTTCATCACAGAGTGAAGACACAGAACCGTGATGACACCAGGGATCAGGCCAGGGGCCGTAGCCGTCGTTCAGGATCGCAGCCACCGCGAAACGCGGAAAACTCTCGATGTGTGGCACATCCAACAGAACAATATCGGATGCGACAAAGCGTCCTCCGGGCTTCAGAACTCGCAAGACTTCAGCCAGAAACTTGCGTCGTGATGGAAAGTGAAACATCGCCTCCACACAGAACACGCAGTCGAAAATCTGATCCTCAAATGGCAACTGGCAGGCATCTCCTTCCTGCCAGCGCAAGGAGTTTCCGGATTGAGGTCGAATGCGGTGGCAGATATCGAGTTGCTCGGGATCGAAATTCAATCCCGTCAGTTCCATTCCCGACCAATGGTCGTTGATTCTCTCGATCAGACCGCCCAGACCGCAACCGGCATCCAGCACGGACTGACCATGATTAAGCTGAGCCAGGCGAATCATCTGTTCGTCCAGACGCTGCTGAGCCGCTTGAAATTCGCTGGCAGAGATTAATGGCGGCGACGCTGTTTCAGTTGACCCGGAGTGCGTGAGCTCTTCCGCAGCCGAATCCCAATGCCCAAGATGAGCGCATCGGTTTTTGTTTCCGTCGTGATACGACGCAACGATGCGTTCAAAGTAGGCTGGCACGCTTGCGGACATGAGCTAACCAAACAACGCGGCAATCGGTTGCCCCATATCGGTGATGGGAACAGGGCGATCGCCGTCGTAGAGGTTCTTCGAATAATCGATTCCCAGGGCCGCATGAATTGTGGCGAAGAAGTCCGGCACTCCAACAGGGTTCGTCACAATCTTCTTGCCCAACTCGTCCGTGTCGCCGTACGCTCCGCAATGCCTGAGACCACCGCCAGCCAGCACGCACGTGAATGCCGTTCCCTGATGACCTCGACCACCGCCGCTGTCAAATTCCGGCGGGCGTCCAAACTCCGTGGTGACCACGATCAGAGTTTTCTCGAGCATTTGCTTGGATTCAAGATCTTTAATCAGGCCCGCGATGGCAGTATCCAGTTCCTGAATCAACGCATGCTGGCGCACGATTCCTTCGTTGTGCACATCCCAACCTGCACCATTAAGGAAATTAAGGTTGTGTGAGACTTCGATAAACCTCACGCCACGTTCAATCAATCGGCGAGCCAACAAACAGCGCTGACCAAACTCACCGCCATAAGAAGCACGCAGGTCGGCGGGCTCGTTGTCCAGTTGAAAGCTTTGCATAAAGTCCGGACCGCTCAGGCGAAGACTCTGTTCAATGGCCGCATCATAGTCCTGCAGTTGTTGATCAGTGACTTCGACCTGGCTCTTCCGCAGTTCCTCCAGAAATCCCTGGCGACGTGATTGGCGCGAAACTGAGATTCCATCAGGCCTCGATAAGCCCGCCGGACCTCGGCTGGTATCAGTCAGATACAGATAACTGTCACGAGTTCCCAGGAAGCCTGGTCCGCGAGTAATATTAGGATAGCCGATCACAACATACGGCGGCGCTCCGTCAACGGCGGCACCTCGTTCATGAGCCACTAAAGAACCGAGCGAAGGGTAAATGACGGTCCCACTGACTGCTCGGCCAGTATGCATGCGATTGGTCGCAGCGGCATGCTCATCGATCACATTGTGATTAACGGTTCGCACGGCCGTCACGCGATCCATCAGGCCCGCAACCTGCTTCAGGTGTTCACAAACCCGCACGCCCGCCACTGCGGTTTCAAGGCTGTCGTAATACGAGCCCGCTTGTTTCTTTGCCGGATCACCTTTGGCCTTCGGATCGAAGGTGTCACCAGCTCCCATACCGCCGCCAAGCCAAATCGAAATCACATGTTCGGCTTTGCCACGGATAATCTCGGAGGCAACCCCCGAATGACTTATCGATGCCGCCAGGGTACTCGCACAGCCAGTGGCCAAAACCTGTCGGCGCGTGAAACTGGGGAAGGATTCGTGGTGGTTCATACAGGGCCCGCGAAGATCATCGGTTCGACATCAGAAGAGTTCTCTGACGTGGGTTCGAACGCGACTGTGGGAAGACAACTGTGGGAAGTCAATTGAGACGCTGAGTTATCAATAACTGCAGAACAATCTCACTCCCGATTGTCTCATGCGGACAAGATTCTCGCAATGGCTCAGATCTGCTGCCGCGAATTGTTTGGCCCGGATTTTTCCGCATCGGAGAACTCAAACACCACAAGCGTCACGGCCGGAACCGCCTTTGCGGAGATTCTGGCTGACTTTGCGGCTGATCCTTTCGCGACAACGGCTGAGTTTTCGACAGGCCCCGGACTCGTCGCATTCGCACTACCGGCCGCAGCAACCTGTTGGTTGGCCGCAACAGTCTGTTCGTCACCTTTCATCGATGGCGACGACGGGAGCAAGACAAACACCTTTCCATGATGCAACTCTGATCGCGTCGGGTGTTTCAGGGATTCGCGAGCCGCAGCGATAAACATCGCTTCCTGAGAATCTGCCGGCGGCGTTTCTGTCACGTAGCCATTCGATGCCCCAACACTTTCCATGGCATTTACAACATCCTCCCGTCCCACAACGTTAGATGTCAGCACAACTCCCAGCCATCGTGATTCATCAGGCCCCGTGGAACCTTTCATTTGCAAACCAGCCTTCTGCACGATGGACTGAATCTGATCCATCGCCTGATCTCGATCCTTGCCGTCGATCTTCACCACCACCACATTCCAGTCATCGGACTGAATCAATGGTTGAACGTCCAACGAGGAGGACGCTTCGGGATTCGTTCCACCAGCAGCCTCAGTATTCGCGATCGCCGCTGCACCCAGCAACGCGTTCGGCGAAACATCTGCGGCCATTGGCACCGCGTCAGACATCATGCGCCCGTGTTCTAACATACGGCCGTGTTCCATCATCGCTGCGCTGTCCATGGACGAGGCACTCGCTCCGCGAGCTTCCATCGTCCCGTGCAGCCTCTCTGCTTTGGCCAGCATTGGTGCACCAGCGTTGTCCGGTCTTTGATTCAAAGCCAGCAATAACCCCGCACACAGCAATGACGTCACCGCCCCAACGACAACTCGCTGTGCGCCACTTCTTCGCGGAAGAATTGCCGGATCAGGTACGGGAGTCGCGCGGGGAGTCGTAATCACCGGCGTCTCGAAGAGCAATTTTTCTACTGAGCAGACCGGGATTCCCTTGAGCATACAACTGACCACGCCGGCCTGACGACGGAAGTTCTCGGATGCTTCCCGGTGAGCGGACTCAAGAGTCGCAAGACGCTCAGTTTCTGCCGCCCCCAAATCCCCGTCAAAATGCCGAGACAGAAGCTCGAATAGCGCTTGCTGGTCAGGAGATTCTGGCGTTTGAGGAGTAAATTCTGGCATGGAAAGCATTCGGCGGGACAAGTTCGGGAGGGAAACACACTGACGGAGGCAGCGGAGTGCGCGCAGTGATTTTGCTGTCAGACGTCGCTTTTTGAGCCGTAGTTCCGGGGATTCGTCAAGAATTCCATTCTCGGCAGGAATAATTAAATGAACATGCGATCACTCCCGGTTCGGTGTGTGTCGGCTATTTCAAGCGGGGTTACAACGGCCCTCTGGAAGCTCCAGTGAGAGGAGCCGTCTCCGCCATCGAGGCAGAAACACAAACACGCAAATCTCGCAGTTGGTACCGAGCCAGTTGGTACCGAGCCAGTTGGTACCGAGCCAGTTGGTACCGAGGGAGTCTTCGATACTCCGAAGTAGTCCTGTCGAGTGGAGGGGACACCGCAGAATTCAGCTCGCCGAAAAGGGGGCCGATCGAATTTCATACCAGTCCGGAGTTCCACGTCGATTTGTCAGCGCTTGCTCGGATGACGTGCGGCACGCTACGCTTCCGTGACTCCACCTGTATTCCGAGACGCCACGCTCTGAAAAAACGTCCCTGGTTTCCTGCCGCTGACTGCACTGACAATCATGACCAACGAAAAGATCGTTTCGCTTTATCGCACGATGCAGATTATTCGCCAGACCGAAGAAGAACTGGCGCGATGTCATCAGCGGGGACTGATCCATGGAGCCTGTCATACGTATGTCGGACAGGAAGCCATCGCCACGGCGGTCTGTGCTCACCTCAACGCAAACGATTCCGTCTTCAGTACTCATCGAGGCCATGGGCATGCTCTGGCCAAAGGTATGCCACCCAGAGAATTGATGGCGGAGCTTTTTGGTCGCTCAACCGGCTGCTCGCGTGGTCGAGGCGGTTCCATGCATCTCTTCTCGCCGGAGATCGGCATGATGGGAACCAGCGGCATTGTGGGCCCATGTATGCTGCAGGCCTGCGGTGGTGGGTATAGCTCTAAAATTTTAAAGAACAGTACGGTCGCCGCCGCGTTCTTCGGTGACGGAGCAGCCAACAACGGCGCGTTCCACGAAGCGCTGAACATGGCGAGTATCTGGAAGCTGCCAACGCTGTTCATTTGCGAAAACAATCAGTACGCGACCGAGGTTCCTTTTTCCTACTCCAGCGGTTCACCATCCGTCGCGGCCCACGCCGCAGGCTATGGAGTTATCGGGCATGAACTCGACGGCAACGATGTGCTGGAGATTCATCGAGTCGCCGCAGAAGCCGTCGAAAGGGCTCGCGCTGGCGAGGGACCGACGCTGATCGAATGTCGCACGTATCGAACTCGAGCCCACGCGGAAGGCATGGGCGACTTCACCTATCGCACGCGGGAAGAAGTCGAAGCATGGAAGTTGAAATGCCCGATCGCAAGGCTGCGTGCGAATGCGTCGAAAGAGTTGTTGTCGGAGTTTGATAAGATCGACGCCGAGATTCTGGAGCTCGTCCGTGCGGCGAAAGAGTTCGCTGAACAGAGTCCCGTTCCGGACGGCAGCACCGCGACGAATCATGTGTACGCCGCCTCATCGTTCCGTCAGTCGGCCCCGGAATTTCGCAAGGCTGTGGCCGCGGTCAGTCAACCACGGGAGATCACGTTTACTCAAGCCACTGTCGAAGCTTTGGCCGGTGAGATGTCTCGCAATCCCGGGATTTTTGTGATGGGTGAGGGCATCGGAAAGCGTGGCGGGAACTTCCGAACGACACCCGGACTTTATGACCTGCACGGACCCGATCGTTTGTGTGATACGCCGATTTGCGAACGAGGATTCGTCGGGCTGGCCGGCGGTGCGGCGATGACGGGGACTCGGCCCGTGATCGACTTTATGTTTGCCGACTTTATTCTGGACTCCGTCGGCGAGATCATCAATCAGATCGCCAAAATGCAATACATGTCCAGTGGGCGACTGAAGATGCCGGTGCTGATGCGCGGCTGTATCGGGATTGGTCACTCGGCGGCAACTCATCATTCCGGAAGTTATCACGCGTTGTACGGCCAGGTCCCGGGATTGCGAGTTGTCGTACCATCGAATGCTTATGATGCCAAAGGTTTGATGCTGCGAGCTCTGCGTTGCGATGATCCCGTGATGTTTCTTGAGCATCGTGAGATTTTGACCATGAAGTGCCACGTGCCCGAACATGACTATGAGATTGAATTTGGCAAGGCAGCAGTGGTTCGGGAAGGCAATGACATCACCGTTGTCGCATTAGCTCGCATGGTGCCGATGACATTGTCGCTCTGTGAGAGTCTGCATCAGTCGGGGATCTCGGTGGAGTTGATTGATCCGCGAACCGTTTCACCACTGGATACGGAGACAATTTGCCGATCCGTCGCGAAAACCGGTCGACTGCTGATCGTGGAAGAGACGCCGGCAGCGTTCGGCTTCGGAGCAGAAGTCGCCGCGCAAGTGAGCGATTTGGCGTTCAATGATCTGGACGCCCCAATCAAACGGCTCAATGGAGCGTTTGCACCAACGCCTTACAGTCCGTCACTGGAAGCTGCTGTGGTTCCTTCGGTGCATGATATCGAGGCTGCGATCCGCAAGTTGATGAGTGAGTGATCAAGCCGGAGGCCATGAACGCGCCACTTCATACCTGCAGCAGGCGAACTCGCGCACTGCAGGCATGGTTGCGTCATCTCTTGTTGCGTAATGCCTTATCGACTCGTAATCAGGATCAGAACGCGACTACGCCGCGCATCCCCAGCAGCACTGAAGAGTCCACAGATTCACGAGCCGGTGTGATGAACTGAGCGTCAGCGGTCAGACGGAACCATTCCGTGACCGCAATGTTGTAGTACAACTCTGTGCCGTGCCCGTCACCGACTCCACCCAATGCCAGTGCCAACAGCGGCTCAAGTTCTGAACTGGTCCCGGCGTAATAGTAGCCAGCTCCGAATGTGTCATTGCTGCGGCCCGGAATCATGCTATTCCCGCCAACACCTGCACTCAGAAACCAGCCAATCGGATTTGTGGCCTGATCAGCCAGTCCGGCGCGTCCGAACAATCCCCAGCCCTTTGTTGGGTCAGAAGAATC
>CAIXQV010000393.1 GCA_903921605.1 uncultured Planctomycetaceae bacterium
GAAGTGGGAATCGACGCGTGAAATGATACCCAGTATTGTGGACCATCGGGGACGGGCGGCGTGCAATGGGGCAGGGGATTTCTTCGGCGGCTTCGAGAAAGAAGTTCAGTTGAAGAAATTCTTCTACGTCATGAACTACGCATCGCCTCCGGCGTGGGCATTTTTTCTTGACGGGGCCGTGAACTCGGATGAAATCACGATCCTCGGTGTGACGATGCCGCCAGGAACTGTGAAACTGTACGTTCCGGACGGACCGCTCGAACCAACGATCGAAGGTGGTGTTTCTTACTACCCCATCAATTACGAGCTGCACTTCAACCCGATGGGACACCAGACATTGTTCTGGAACGTCGGATTTCATGAGTTGTCCTATACCGATATTAACGGCGACCGTGTTTCCCCGACAGCGACGCCAGGTGATTCCGCGGGGCAGTTGAAGTATGTCAAGAAGCGAGCCGTCCGCGACGATCAGGGCGAGCCGGTGAAGAGCCAGGTCTTTCTCGATGGTTTCGGACGCCGGACTGCTTCGAAGCATCTGCGGCCGAAGACAACGGCCGTTGGCACTGCCAACGTAACGAAAGGCAGTGTTCTCATCTCTGCGGGATTCTCGACAGAAGACGATGACATTGGGATCACGGTTGCGTTTCAGCACGGGATTCCGCAGAGCCATCCGCAGTTGTTCGTCTCAGAAATCGTTTCGCGAACGACATCGACCTTCAACGTTCGGGATCCGCTTCCATGGACCACATTGGCGACTGTGTTTGTGCCGGGCATCAGTGCTGTGTCACTGGCCAACGCTCCGTTCGTCGATTTTGCTGCAGCCGGAATTCCCATCTAACAAAACGTTGGTGGTAACAAAGAGGACAACCAGATGGGAAAAAAGCGATTCTGGCTTGATGAGGATTTTGCCAGAGCATTACAGGGTTTGCTCGGGCGCGACGCGCTGGCCGCAGATTCGACGACGGATGCGCACCTCGGGTCCTCACAGTCGCGAGAGATGATCACATGCGTGCTGCATGCGGATATCAACGACACAATTTCGCGTGTGGCTTGTACGCGTCTGGCAATCATCCCGGATCGAGGCACCAGGAAGGCGTGGCAAGTTGTTACGGATTCACTCGGAACATCACCGTTCACGCTGACTGTTAATGGTACGTCGTTAGGCCCCTTCACTGCGGCAACGACTACGGCGGCATTTCAGACAGCGTTGAATGCGATTACATCACCCACGACACCCAAAGGTTATGTGGTCCACGGCAACTTTTTTGTTTACCCAACAACTGGATTGGCTGTTGCAAGTGGCACAAGTATCGCGACGGCTTACGAGGTTCCATGGTTTCCACTTGTCGGAAACTCAGATGCAGCGACAGTTGGATCAAGAAGGCTCGCAAAAACGGGGGAATTTAAGCGAGGGTCAACGCAAGCCGCAGAGTTTATTCACGGATACGGATTTGCAATTGCTGCTGCTCCGGCAGCAGAAGTCGTGGCTGAATCTCCAGCGGAATGTCCATGTGTGTGCATCGAGAATGGCGACGCGGTTGTCAATGGGATCACAACAACATCGCGGTGGTCGATTGCGATGAAGCAGGAGAAGTTCAAGTCGGGGTATGGGACGATCATCTTTCCAGCCGGAAGTTATTCTGTTGTTCTGAATGACGCGGGCAACAAATGGGAACTCGATATCGGCGACGTGCTGACGGCAACATACAACGACGGATCGTCCGCCACAGAGGACACGACAATGGACGGAACGCTGTCAATGGAATGGGGTGCCTACGGTCCGGTTGTAAAACTGTGCGTTGACGGATCAGTGCCAGAGCCGGGAGCATAATCAGCAATGTCATGTCGACAATGGTCAACGCATACCGGAATCAACGCACCAGGACTATGTTCGTTCGAAATGATTCCTGAAACGGCAAATCCAACGAAGTCATGTTCGATCTGCCTGACTCCAGAGGTGTCGCAACGTATTGCAAGACTGCGCGCGTTCAATGCCGATAATGGCCAGCTTCTTTGGGAAAAAATCAACTTTCACGTGATAGGGAAAAGTCCGAGCGGTGCCGTGTACGGGTATCGCTGGCGCAATGTCACGCTGGGCAAAGAATACGAGTATATCCAGCAGTGGTTCATTCCAGTTACGCCAGCGGCTGCAGTGTTCAATTCAACAACTCAGTTCCAGACAAAAACGACGTCAACAGCAGATCGTAGTGGCCAGACCTGGTCAGCCGATTGTGTGAAAGTGGATGCCTCTGGCGCTGAAACGCTTGTGATGCAGGATGCAGTTCGAAGTTTCGCTGAACGCGGATCGGCGGGAGATGTTCCGGTTGCTGGCAGCACTGGAATGTTTTCGTCGTATTTTGATTACGGTGCACAGCAATACAACTGTTCCGATGATGGTCTTTACATGGGGTATCGCAATGC
>CAIXQV010000394.1 GCA_903921605.1 uncultured Planctomycetaceae bacterium
AGACAGAAGAATGAGAACAGATTTGGCATCGGGCCGGGTTTCATTCTCCTGCCTTTATTCTTCTGTCAGCGAACGTCCAGAAGTACCATGAAGCGAATTTCTCCGTCGCTGCAACCCGATCTCAACAGGATGCTCATCAATTGACAAGAGAATGAAGACAGAAGAATGAAAACAGATTCGGCTTCCTGCCGTGTTTCATTCTCTTGCCTTCATTCTCTTGTTTGCTCATTTTTCTACAGGTCCATCATGCCAATTACTCCGTCACTGCGGCTCAAGCCGGTTTCAGATGATGAGTTCGCCATCATCGACGAGGCCGTGATGAGATGTGCCTATGCTGTGCAGAACAAGTTCGGGCGGCTCTTTGACGAGCAGGTTTATGAAAATAACCTCGCCATACGGCTCAGGGCAGAGGGCTTTGACGTTTACACTCAGGCTCCTATTGATGTTACCTATGATGGCTTCAGGAAGACCTACTTTCTTGATCTGGTCGTCAATCACATGCCCTATGAGCTGAAGGTCGTCTCCACTCTGACCGGCGAACACGATGCTCAGGCCCTGCACTACGCGATATTGCAGAACATTCCGTTGGTAAAGCTCATTAACTTTGGCGAGCAGCGAGTTCGCGGAAAGCTACTTCGCAACGCGGTGAGCATTACGGCCCGCCATCACCCCACGCTGCTCGATTCTGGCCTGCGTTTCCTCACACCGAATTGCGAACGCCTCGTGACTTATCTCAAGGCGATTATTCACGACTGGGGCACCCATTTACTCACCCAGCTTTACAACGAGGCGATCATCGATTTCTTTGGCGGTGAAGCTTATTCCTTGCGGCGAATGGAGCTGTGGGACGGGCCATTGCTTCTTGGAACTCACCGAGTGCAGCTTCATGCCGACGGGCACGCATTCATCGTCACTTCGCTTTCGCACGATCAAGCAGCCTATCAAGAACACCTCAAGGTCTTACTTACACATGCCAGATTGAAGGGCATCCAATGGATCAACTTCAATCACTCTCGAGTCGAGATCACAACAATTGAACCTGGTGTAGGGAGCAGCACGAAGGCAGAAGAATGAATTGCCTATCCTGCTCTCCTGCCGTTATTCTATTGTCTGCCATGAACTCGTGAATTGGGACCGATCATGAATAACAAATCTGCTGTACTGAATCGCCGGACGTTTCTTCGCGGCTCTGGGCTAGCTCTGGCATTGCCTTGGTTTGAATCGATGGCTGTCGGTGGCCCGGCATTGAATGAAACGCCGAAACGGTTCGTGAGCGTTTATCATCCGGACGGCGTTGGCTTGCCGCTCAAGTCCGATCCCGCCTGGGCGGATTGGAGCTGGTTTCCTCAGGGCGGCGAAAAAGACTTTCGATTGACCAAAGTGCTGGACGTCCTTGAGCCTCTCCGAAGTGACATCACCGTTTATTCCGGGCTGTCGCATCCTGATGCAAGAAGTGTCCATGGTCATTCGAATGCAGATCAGTACCTGACCGGAGCGCCGATCGGCGGCGAGGGACCGTATCGAAATACGATCTCGATCGACCAGGTTTATGCCGAGCACACGGGCGACTTAACTCGCCATTCATCCCTCGTCATGTCGACCAATGGCGGAGTGGGCGGCCCGCGAGGTGCTCAGACGCAGTCGTTTAATCACGAAGGTCGTCCGATCCCTGCGATGAACAGGCCGAAGGAAATCTTCGACATGCTTTTTGTGACCAGTGGCAAGGACGCCGCGGCCAGACTGGCCAGAAGCAAGAGTGCCCTGGATCTGCTGATCGAGAACACTCGGTCGCTGTCTCGTGAGCTCTCCATCCGTGATCAGGAAACGCTCCGGCAGTATCTGGACGCAGTGCGGGATACCGAACTGAAACTTGTGAAGGCCCAGAAGTGGATTGATACGCCAATCCCGCAGGTCGATACACAGAATCTGCATCTGGATGCCGAGCCCAAAGAGGCCCGACTGTACTTCCAGACGATGTATGAGCTGATCTATCTCGCCTTCCTTAGCGATTCAACTCGCGTCGCCACATTCCAGTTGGGAAGAGAAAACGGCGAAGGGCCACATGACCTGCTGTCGCTCGCCGTCGGACTTGGAGGTGCTCATGGCCTCACTCATGACGTCAAGTCGCCCGGCGGTTGGCAGAACCTGGGAACGTACAATCGCTATCAGGCCGAGGAGTTCGGTCGTTTCGCGCAGAGACTGAAGGACACTCCCGAGCCGACCGGCCAAGGCAATATGCTGGACAACACTCTCGCTATGCACGGCTCCGCATCCAGCAGCTTTCATTTGTCTCGCAACTATCCGATC
>CAIXQV010000395.1 GCA_903921605.1 uncultured Planctomycetaceae bacterium
CAGCGTTAGTGTGAACGATGACCCTGCGAATGTCTTCGAAGTTCTGTGACTTGTGCAGGCTGTCAGAAAACGGAGTTCTGTCGGTCAAAATCGCTTTAAGCAATGCTCCCAGAGCATAAATATCGCTGCGTGTGTCAATCGGGAGATCCCCCCGCATCACTTGTTCGGGGCTCATATATGCAGGCGTGCCGGGAATGCTGTGAAATCCCGTGATCGTCATCGTATGCATCAAGTAGGATTGTGTTTCCTGACTCTGCAATTGTTTTGCAATTCCGAAGTCAATCAGTTTAATCGTGGCCGCACCGTCAACTGTTGTGACGAGCACGTTGGAGGGCTTGATGTCACGATGAATAATGGCCCTTTGATGCACATGCTGAACTGCCCGGCAACATTGCAGAAACAAATCCAGCCGTCCCCTGACCGACAGATTGTTCTGTATTAAGTAATCCGCCAGACTCAGTCCATCAACGTACTCCATTGCAATCCACGTGCGATCATCCGGCAGCTTGCCAATATCCAGAATTCGAGCGATTCCCGGATGGTCCAGCTGAGCGAGTGTCCTGTGTTCCTGCTCGAAACGCCAGATTGTCTCTCGATTCAGAAAATCGGGTCGAATCAGCTTCAGAGCCACTTTTCTTTTGATCGGCGTTTCCTGCTGCCCCAGAAGCACTGTTCCCATGCCGCCCTGTCCGAGCGATCGAAGAATCCTGTACGGGCCAATCTGAGCAGATCCGATTTGGCTTTGTGGCGAATTCTTCTGAGTCGTGATCTCGTTCCGAAATTGCTCCAGAATCGACGGACGTTCCGACGCCGCAACAAGTGACTGCAGATCTTCAAGTAACCGGGCATCGCCCCGACAGGCCGTGATCATAAACTGCAGACGCTGTTCTGCTGATTCAATAGACAGCGCTTGTTCAAACAGCTCAGCGAGTTGGGAAGAATCAGCCACGGTGAGTGCATTCCTGAAGCATGAGAATTGAGCAGCGATTCTATCCCAGGCTTTGAGGCCACCGTAACACCGGGACCAGTGCCCTCAACAGTCGCGGTGTTCTGTACCGCCGGAGAGGCCGGCGGAGCCCGAGCTTTTTCTAGGAGTCACAGGATTCATTCGTCAAATCGCGATTCATCCAGGCGCGTGAAAACTGCCAGTAACGTTCGGCAGTTCGATGGGACACCTGCAAAGCCACCGCACAATCGGCCATGCTCATTCCGCTGAAGAAATACAGCTGCAGAAATTGAGCGTGGTCCGGATAACTGCTCCGAAATTTGACCATGGCTTCGTCCAGTCGCAGCATGTCGATCGCGAACGCCTGACCGTCATGCGATTGCACAAGATCATCGACCATCGATAAGGAAATCGGCACAAAACCACTCTTAAGCTCGCCGGCCTCACGCATCTGTTGAGCATGATCCCGCAGAACACAATAGAGGGCATTTGCCAAGCTCAATCGTTCATCGACTGCCTCTGTTTTTTGAACGTCTTTTGATGTTTTTGCTGCTCGAACCCAGGCCTCATTCAGTATCGACGAGGGTGTCTTATCGCTGCCCGAGATGCTATTTTGCAAAAAAGCGGCTGCCAGTTGTTTCATGTGGGCATAAATGTCGGGAAACGATTCACCGGCGATTGTGTCGAATTCTTCTGGGGGAGTAGAGGCTGTCATTTGTCTCCAGGTGTCTGCTGTGAACTGCGGAGGATCTCGCATTGTGATAGGCAGACAGCCAGTAAATCGGGGTCTCTGCAGGTTAACTTCAGGATGATTTCAGATTAACACGGGGCTTACAACGTAGGTGCTTCCTACCCGCCCGAAGAAAGTCCCAACAACAATACCCTTAAGCCATTAATTTCTTTCGGTGGGTATTAATTTCGCGTGATCACAGTGCAGCAGAGTAGCCGGATTCGTGAGAATTCGGATGCCTTCCCCGGAATCACACCGAATTCTCACGAATCCGCTTACAAGAAAACATCTGGCTCTGCCCCGAGCGAAGTCTAGTCGGTGCTGGTTTGGTGCTGGTGCTGGTTCGACTAATGTGAGGCAGCTCACGGAGAGTCGTTGAACGCTCTGTTAGATCGTATCAGGCGTCTCAATAGGCCTGCACGCGATAGAGTCGTCCACTTCTATCCAGGATGATGGCAGATCGACCATTTTCGGAAAGGGCCAGTTTGTCGGGATCTTCTGTGGGCAGCCGAAACAGCGTGGTTAACTCCAGAAGTTCGGTGCTCCAGCATCGCAGAAAGCCGTCAAAGCTGATGGAGACCAGTGTTTTCCCGTCCGAGGTCCAGGTAAGATCAGAAATAGCTCCGCCCTGCAGTTTTACTTCCTGAAGGAGCCTGGCATCTGATGTTTGGTAGATTCGCAGAATGCGTTCGGAGTACGCGATCGCAACTTTGCTGTGGTCCGCTGAAATCGCGATCCCATTCGCCGAAGGCTTGCTGTTCGGCAGAGTCGCGATGAGAGTGCCACGCCGCAGATCATGGAAGTAAATTCCATCATGCGTGCTTCTGATCAGAAATCGGCCGTCACGTGAAATCGCCCTGTAGACCGAAATCAGGCCGCTCACGCGACTGACTTCTTTATTATCTTTGAGGTCGACCACCACGATGTCCGCTTTGGCCCCCGGCGCATTACTCGGTTGCTCTCTTGGCTGAGTTTCCAGGACCAGCCAGCGGCTTTCAAAACACCCCAGATAATGTCGCAGGCTTTCCTGAGGAGCCGGTTTCCAGACGACCTCCGGCTTGGTCGCTGATCCCTGCCAGCGGAGCAATACCGCGTCAGGATCGCTTTCGTCACCACTCAGAAAGTAGAGTTGTTCGCCGTTATCGGAGAAACCAAACCTTACTGTTTGCAGCCGATGACTGGCAAACTTCATTTCGACGATCTTGTTTTCATCGCTGACATTGAGATCGACAAGGCTGGAACTGAAGTCATTCTTCAGGATGATCATTTTTCCATTGTCGGCTGCGGCAAAGTCTTCGACATCGGTCGCGATTTCAGAAACATTTGAATCATCCAGGCCAGTCAGGTTCTGAATGTGACCATTCTCATCCGCCACGACAAGGCTGGCTCCATCGCCGGCAAAGCAGAGAGAAGCGACATGGGCATCACCGACCTTCCATGTTCGTCCGGTCAGTTCCTG
>CAIXQV010000396.1 GCA_903921605.1 uncultured Planctomycetaceae bacterium
ACGCGACAGTGCTGCATCTGCTGGGAATCGACCACGAGCGGCTGACCTATTACCACAACGGTATCCAGCGACGTCTGACGAATGTCCACGGCGAAGTGCTGCACGACATTCTGGTTTAGCATTTGGCGAGCGGCAGAGCGTGAGCTCTCCGAGTCATAATCCGTCGCTGTCGCTGATATGGCCGGATTGAGAAGTTTGACCACAGAGGTCACAGGGAGCACGGAGTTGAATCGCAGAGTTTGTTAGTGTTTGGGCGCACGGGGTTCAGTTTGTGCATCGAGAATGCTGACAGAGTTCTGAGAGCGTGATTGCTGTCAGAATTCAATCTCCATCAGGTCTTCGGCGAGATGCGTGTTGGGGAAGATCTCGCGGATGGCCGATAGGCCGACGGGATCATCGTCCGGTCGTTGTGGATCAACGTGAATCAAGAACAGTTCGCGGACGTTGGCCTGTTTGGCCAGCAAAGCGACTGGCGTTGCACAGCTGTGGCCGGTTTTTTGAGCCCAGTCGTGCAGTTCATCCGGGAAGTAGCATTCATGAATCAGCAGGTCAACACCTCTGATGAATTCGCAGTAATCTCCAGGAGCCGTTGTGTCGGTAATGTAAGCCATGGATCGATCATGCCAGTCGATGCGAAATCCAACTGAGCCTCCCGGATGAGCGAGCGGTGTCCAAAGCAAATGTCCGCCTTCCGGAACAGGGATCTCCAAAACCGTATCCAGTTCCACCCACTCGAAATCCGGCAGCACAGGAAACATCTCATTCGCCAGCAAGTGAGTCTTCACAGCCTCAATTGTGTTGCGAAGTCCAAACACACGAACTCGTGAGATTTCAGCTCGCAGCATGGGCACCAGAATGAATGTCAGTCCGCAGACGTGATCGAGGTGAGCATGAGTCAGGAACACATCAAGAGTGGAGGTTTTCAGGCGTGCAGGCAGACGAAAAAAACCAGTTCCCGCATCCAATGCAATACCCAGCTCCGGCAGCAGTATGCTGGCGGTCTGTCGTCGCTCGTTGGGGTGGTAGCCACCGGTTCCCAGAAAAATCAGACGCATGATGTGGACAGTTTGAAACAAAACCGAAAACGATGGGCCGAAGCCAGCTCTTGCCGAACCCTGAAGTCCCCGGAGCCCCGCTGGAAATACAGTGTTGCAGATTCCGCGGCTTCTCCACAGGTTGACAACCGGCAACTCCTCGGAAAACACGGACTTTCTGCTGGGTAACTCCCGGTAGATGCCGTTCAGCAACAAATCATACTTTCTCAGACCTGCGACACGTTCGCACAAGGTTTGAGAGATTACAGGTCCGGCTCAACAAAGATCGCGAGACTTGTCGAACAGACCGTGTAGTATTCATGGCAACCCGAGACTAATTTTTTACAGAACTGAACGAACAAAGGTGCTGCGATGACTGCTCGAAACGTACGACGAATTCTGGGCGTTGCACTGATGGTAACACTGTGTGCCGGATCCGCCATGACTTTGGATCTGTCGGTGCTTTCCGATGCGACGAACACGGTGGCCGCTCGATATCATCTGCGGACTCGAACTTCAAACTTCTACCAGCGTGCGTCAAGCCAGCGATCGACTGGTGTATCGCGGGGGATCTTTCGCCGATAATCTCCAGTCGCTTGCGTCTGAGTGAAATCCTGTTGAAACTTTCAGGGCCGTGGCATTTTGTCACGGCCCTGTTTCGTTGAACCGGACGATCGTGGAGACGCTGATGCGACGCTGTTCATTCCCTGTCATGGCCCTGCTGATTTCTCTCATAACCTTTTCGGTGAGTGCATCGGCCAGAGCTCAGGATTGGTCACTTCGCGAGAATCCCGAACTTGCGGCCTACTTCGAATCAGAAGTCAGCAAACTCGAACAAGCGAATGAACTGTCCCAGTTCCAGTCGGCGGCAGAATGGAATGAAGCAAAGCCGAAGTTGCGAGAACAACTGTTCGATATGCTTGGGCTGAATCCGCTGCCGGCGAAGACGCCGCTGCAGCCTGTGGTGGAAGGAACGACGGAAGAGGCGGAATTCGTTGTCGAACGAGTTCACTTTCAGTCTATGCCAGGGCTCTACGTCACAGGTAATTTCTACCGCCCAAAGAACGCTGATAAACCACTGCCCACCATTCTGTATGTGTGCGGTCACGGGCAGGTCAAAAAGGATGGCGTCAGCTACGGCAATAAGACTCATTATCACTATCACGGAAGCTGGTTCGCCCGCAACGGTTACAACTGCCTGATCATTGATACTCTGCAATTGGGCGAGATTGAGGGGATTCATCATGGCACCTACAAGATGAATCGCTGGTGGTGGAACTCTCGCGGCTACACGCCGGCGGGAGTCGAAGCATGGAACTGTATTCGGTCGCTGGATTATCTTGAGACTCGTCCGGAAGTGGATGCGACCAGAATTGGCGTCACAGGTCGGTCCGGTGGCGGTGCCTACAGCTGGTGGATCTCCGCACTTGATGAACGCATTCGCTGTGCTGTTCCTGTCGCTGGAACTACGTCGCTGCGCGATCATGTGGTGAACGGCTGCGTCGAAGGTCATTGCGACTGCATGTTCATGGTTAACACATACCGGTGGGATTATGCCAAAGTCGCCGCCCTCGTTGCTCCTCGACCGCTGTTGATTTCCAACACCGACAAAGACACGATTTTTCCGCTGGAAGGAGTTGTCGACATTCATCGTCAGGTACGGCACATCTACCGGTTGCTGGATGCTGATAAGAATCTGGGCCTGCAAATCACCGAAGGTCCGCACTCCGATACTCAGGAGCTGCATATCCATGCGTTTCGCTGGTTTAATCGCTTCCTCAAAGACGACATGTCCATGATTGATAAAACGGCGGTCAGATATTTTCAGCCCGAGCAGTTGAAAGTGCTGGGACAGACTCCTGCCGATGAAATCAATACTCGAGTTGATGAGTTGTTTGTTCCCGCTGCCACACCGCTATCGGTCGGCGAAGTGCTGAAGACTCAGGAGACGCTTTTAAATGAATTTGGGACTCAGCTACTGGATCGCAGCTTTCGAGCGTGGCCGCAGATGGATAGCTCCGCGATCTCGAATACGGTTCACGTTGAGCAAATCTCTGAAGGAGATAAGCAGGATGTGCACCGACTCAGCTTCGACAGTGAACCGCACGTTTCTCTGTCCGTCGACATCAGCGTCCCTCATGGCCAATCGCTGAAGGAGATTACGTCGCTGGAACTTGTGGTCGAACTGAACTCTGATCCGGAGAAGGACAGTGCGGATGTGGATCTGCCTCCTGTTCAGGCGCAGGCTGTGACAGCTCCGCGAGGTGCAGGCCGCGGGGCGTGGGCCGGAAATGAGGCGAAACAAATCCAGATTCGTCGCCGATTTCAGCTTTTGGGGATGACGCTTGACGGAATGCGAGTCTGGGATATCCGACGAGCTATCCAGATTGTGCGTCAGGAATGCCCCAAGTTGCAAGAATTGAGGCTGCGTGCTCGGTCCGGGGCTGAGTCGATCGTGCTTCTGGCATCGCTGTTTGAACCGCCAGTCGAAATCGTTATTGCCCCGATGATCAATGGCGGAGTCGATCAGCAGCCCTCCATCCTGAACCTGACTCGTTCAATGCCGATTGAGATGCTGCCGGTGCTGGTGGCGTCCAGATCGCGGTTGTTCACTGCAACGATAAAAGCTGATGCACAGTTCGCAGCAGAAGCCACATCCAGCAAAGACTGGAAAGGTAAGTCCATCGTCTTTGGTGACTGAAGCCTTTTGATCATTCCGTCACAATCCGGTGGATCGTCATCTCCCGTACAACCAGACACCGTTGTCGGTGACGCTGTCGGTAAATCTTCTGGCTCTCTCCGCAGGGCCGATCCCATGACCAAGACTAGATCTGTATCCGGGAAGATCCGCTTTCCAGGTTCGTCCTTCTCCGGACTTTTCTTACAGGCGTCTTGTCATGTTTCTCAGCATAGTTTCTGGTTTGCAGCGGTGGGCGATGCAGATTCAGAAGATCCTGATTCACAAGATGGATCATCTGTCTCCGCAGGACTACTGCATCATGCTGGTCTTTGCGATCGCTATTGGTTACTGCCTGTTGAAGGGGCAGAACGTCTGAGACCAGTCGTCTAACCGTAAGACTGCCTCGACGAAGCCTCACGTCTACTTTGAACGAAGAGATCTGCCAGTAGCCGGATTCGTGAGAATTCGGTTGCCCTGTACTGAGGCTCACCGAATTCTCACGAATCCGGCTACAAAGAAACCTCTCCTTTCGCCCCGCGCGAAGTGTGGCTTACTCAGCGAGTGCTTTGATCAGGGCACGATCCTCGGCAGTCAGCGCGGCCGGAGGAATGTTCGTCTGAGCCATTTTGCTGAGCAGTGATTCGGTGCCGGCTGGTTCCGGGATAAACCAGACACCGTCATAAATCTCAGCGAGAGCTGCGACACGATCCTGGAACCTTGGTTGTCCGATAATCACGACTGGTGTGTTGCGAGTTCTCACATCGGCCCGAAGATTGGCCACAGTTGTGGCCATCGGCCAGATAGGCGACTCAGCCTGCAGCACAAATAGTTCGCAGTTCAACTGTGATGCTGCCAGTTGAAATCCATCAGGACCAGTTTCTGCAATATCGGCTGAGAATCCCGCATCCTGAAAGACGGCCTGCAACGTACGCAATTGACTGTCATCGGGACTCACGATCACTATCTCAGACTTCAAGCTTCCGTTTTTTGCTGCCAAAAATGTACGGGAAACCGTTGCACTGCTGCACTGCCCTGAGAAACGTGTGCGAGCAATTCTGGCGGCCAGAGTTCGAACCCTTGCATCGGGACTCTTTAACGCCTCGCTCAGGACTCGTGGAGCCCGGGAGTTGAAGGCAGATTCTGCTGAGTTCTTGGGGAAGGCTCTCAGGAAGCTGGCCGCGGCGTCAAAACACTGGAGATCCTGGGCAACTTCCAGAGCGCTCAGAAGATCATCGTTCGTCACTTCCGGAGGAGCCTCGCCACCGGACTCCGGAGTCGGTTCTGCTGCAGAGGCGGTCACAACCATCATCAGGAGACGGGCTTTGGCGTTATTGGGGTCAAGCATCAACGCATCGGTGAGATGATTCCTGGCGAGTTCATCGGTTCTCGTGATTGCTGATGACTGGAGGCTTTTCAGCAGAGACTGTCTTTCTGCAATACCAGTCTCCAATTGTTCGGTGGCCGCTTTAACTCGGGCCTTTGCGTCTGTCAGTGCCGTGGCGTAATTTGTCGAGTTGTCTGCTTCGATCTCACCGATCTCAAGAGATCTCAGATAGGATTGAGCCGCATTTGATTCTTTCTGGAACGCGATGATTCTGATGTCCTGCTCCAGCAACGGTAGCACAGATGGCGCCGATTCGGCAGCCGTGGTTGCGAGTGAAGCAGAGTCCAGCGACGCAAATCGTTTGTGACCTGTGCTGATCAGTGATTCCGCGGTCCTCAGCAAATGCTCGACAGCCTGCGTTGAAGATTCGATTGAGCTTTCAGGGGCACGCAGATCCTTGATAGCATCCCGAGCGGCCTCAGAGACATTTGAATCCAGTCCTGAATCGAACTGCCATCGCAACAGGTGGATTGCCAAATTCGAGTCACCACTCTGACCGATGAATCCCAGGAGTTTCGTTTTCGTCGTGGAATCGGCGGCAGGGAGTTCCTTTAAGTATGCGTACTTGAGAGAAGCAGCCTGTGTACTCAAAAGCTTGTTCGCAAGCTGTCCGGCCTCGGTGCTTTCGTCGGCATTCAGCAGTACGGGAACAGCGGCATCGCCAGCTGTGAGCAGTTCGGTGGCCGCACTCTCCCCGACTGAGCCTGGCACCGAAAGATTCTTGACAAACTCAGTCAGCTCCTCTGCAGATCGTATCTTAGCCTTGCTGGCCGCATTGATCGATTTCAGGAGTTGCTCGGCTTCCGGTTGCAGTCGGCTATCCTGACGCAATTCGAGGAACACGTCGATTCCTGCCTTGCGTCGGAGTTCAGTAAGCTCGGTGTCTCCCAACTGTAGTTCCAGAATGCGTCTCAGAAATGCACGCGAGTCACCAACTCGATCGAAGCGCAGAGTTGTCCGTGCTGCTCGAAGAAGCTCTTCCGGGGTTGAGGGTGGAAACTGATAGAGGTCCGGAGCAATTGCAATCGAAGCCGCCGAGGCCGTGGCTGATTCAGAGTTCGTGTCCGTCGGTGTGTCAGCCTCCTGAGCGAGGATTCCCGAACCACAGGAAAGGATCAGCGCGAATCCAGCAAGTCGGCTCTTTTTGAGCGATACAACGAATCGTTCAGGAACAAGCATCGAAGAATTCCAATCTTTCCAACTCACCCAGGGCTTCAGGCGACTAACTGTCCGGCTAACGGAGGCAGACTGCCTTCATCCATGGTGGCTTTGACGGCTATTTGAATCCAGAACGGAAATCGTATTTTCACGGGCTGAAGTCACCAATTCCCCTACTTCCTGCGGTCTCTCCGCTAAATCGGCCGGCTCGTTCAGCAAAGTTCATCTGCGGTGAGAACTGAAGATTGAAAGCCTGAACAATCTGCGCTGCTACCTCTGTAAACCGCAAAATGCGCGGTCCAGAGTCCGAAATTGGAATGCAGGCAGAATGCCACGCAGATAGGCAGCGGATTCATATCGGGGACTAGAATAGTGGAATGTGATCGACAAAAACCGGCAGAATGAGGGGAGCATCCAAGCCCGGATAATCGCTGTTCATTACCAGTGCCTTCGAACTGAACACGTATGCGTGAAATGAAAGCACAAAGCCGTTTGGACACTATTTTTTGTTCAATTCTCACACTGATTGAAAACACACAAGTGATTGATGGCATTCATTTTAGGTTTGAACGCAAGCACATTGTTGAACGCTCGGGCACGTTGTTTGCATTTCTAGGCACCAGTTCATTTCGTTGGCATGGATGGTTGCTGAAGAAGGCTGGCAGGAGTGCCTCTGGGGTTTGTTCTGGTTTCGGCCGGGATTTGGAACATCGCCATGATCAGCTTTCGACAGCGATAAGGGTGCAATGCCCAATGTTTGGCCACCCATCACAACGAGTGCCGTCCCTGAGCAGGGACATGACTACGAATTCAAGAAGACAGCAAGTAAATAAGCGAGGAGAAAAGGCGATGATTGGAAGTTTGTGGACCCGACTGCGGCCAGCCGCAATGGTGGTCACTCTGGGATTGTGTTTCTTGGCAAGCTCTCCTTTGACAGCAATGTCCCAGGATCCGCCCGCTGAAGCAGCGGCTGCAGCACCTGCAGAGGAAGCTGCCCCGGCCGCAGAAGCTGCGGCCCCAGCAGAGGCTCCTGCTGAAGAAGTGACCTATAGCGTTCCGGACACGACGGAAATTTCCTATTCGATCGACAGCCTGTTCCTGTTCATTTCCGCAGTCCTCGTAATCTTCATGCAGGCTGGTTTTGCTCTTGTGGAGATAGGGCTGAACTCTGCGAAGAATGCGGTCAACATTCTGTTCAAGAACACGATCGACTTCTGCATTGGAGTGCTTCTGTTTTACGTCTGTGGCTACGCCATGATGTATCCAGGCGCTGATTTCGCCGGGAAGTACTTTGGTTATGCTCAGCCAGATTTCTCTGCAGAGGTCTCTGCTGACGACATGAAGGCGGGCTTCTCAAACGCTCCGGGAACTCTTCGTAAACTTCATCCGCAGGCTGACTTCCTGTTCCAGGCCGCTTTCTGTGCAACCACAGCGACCATCGTCTCTGGAGCTGTTGCTGGACGTCTGAAGTTTTCAGGCTACCTGATCTACACCGTGGTCATCACAGGGTTTCTGTATCCAGTCGTCGGCTTCTGGAAGTGGGGCGGTGGTTGGTTGGGAGCGATGGGTTTTCATGACTTCGCTGGTTCTGCGGTGGTCCATGCTTGCGGCGGGTTTGCTGCTCTTGCTGGTGCCTGGATGCTCGGCCCGCGAATTGGCCGGTATTCTGCCGACGGAAAGTCGTTGCCGATTCTTGGCCACAATCTTGCCTACGCCTGTCTCGGTGTATTCATCCTTCTCATTGGCTGGTATGGCTTCAATCCTGGCAGTCAGCTTGCGTTTGCCGGTGGTGGTAACGTCGCTGCGGTTTGCAAGATTGCGGTCAACACAACACTGGCTGCTTGTGCAGGTGGTTGCGTTGGAATGTTCCTTAGCTGGATCGTGTTCAAGAAGCCTGACCTGACAATGTGTCTGAACGGCATTCTGGCAGGTTTGGTTGGTATCACTGCCAACTGTGACTGTGTGACAAATAACGAATCGCTGATCATCGGGGCGATCGCTGGCGTGATCGTCATGATTGCGATCATGGCGCTCGACAAGTTGAAGATTGACGATCCGGTTGGTGCCTTCCCGGTCCACGGATGCTGCGGCCTGTGGGCATGTATTGCAACAGGGATCTTTGGAGAAGGCAAAGACGTAGTGGTTCAGGCGATTGGCTCTTTCTCAATCGCTGGTTTTTCACTGGTTGTAATGACGATCGTCTTCGGACTGCTCAAGGTGACCAATCTTCTGCGAGTCTCTCGTCAGGAAGAAGTTGAAGGACTCGATGTGCACGAGCACGGTATGCCTTGCTATGCCGCTGACAGTGCCTACTAGTTGACGTTTTGTTGAGTCAATTTCCGTGGTTACGGCAGGCAAAATCAAAACTTGTTTTTGATGCCGTGGACTATGGACTAAAAAACGAAACGCTCGGATTGGAAACGGTCTCGAGCGTTTCGGTTTTGACATGATTGGGCCTCACTGAGGCTTTACGAGGCCAGACAGTCTTTCCGACTGCTGCCGCAAGTGATGCTGACCCACATCAGCGTCAGCACTTTGCTGATTATCATTTTCTGCAGGGTGTTGTTGTTAAGAACTTGTCTGAAATTGTTGCAGTGCAGTTCTCCGTTGCCTGCAGCAGATTCAGGAAAACCTTCCCTAACCACGTAGTTCAGAAAGACCAAGGAGAACAGGCGATGACGATGTTTTTTGCGCGGCCGTTAAGGAGCCAATGGGCTTCTATGCTGGCCGCTGCTTTGTTGATGCTATCTTCATTCAGCACCGTGTTGGCTCAGGAGCCTGCCGCTGAAACCGCGGTACCTGCGGCTTCTGCAGCAGCCAGTCCGGAAACGCCCGCAGAAACCCCAGAGGCTGCTCCAGCTGTTGCGCCTCACCTTGCAGGGACAATTGACACCGGATCCACAACCTGGCTTTTGGTCAGTGCGGCATTGGTGTGCTTCATGATGCCAGGGCTGGCTTTGTTCTACGGCGGGATGGTTCGGGCCAAGAACGTGCTGAATATGTTCATGTGCGTGATGGTTTGTGTCCCGATCATCACGATCCAGTGGGTCGCCTGCGGCTATAGCTTTACATTCGCTGTACCCTCAGCGATTTCTGTCGATGGTGGCAAGAATGAGGACGGCTCCGACAAGCCTGCTATCAGCTACCTTGGCTGGGATTCAAGCCTTGTGTTTCTGAAAGGTTTCTCCGACGTTGATCCTGCCAGCCCAAATTATTTTGGCAAAATCGTTACCAGTGGTGACACGACGGGTGCGTCGCCGACTGGTGTTCCGGAACTGCTTTTTGCAATGTTCCAGATGATGTTTGCGATCATTACTCCGGCTCTGATCGTCGGTGCGATTGCTGAGCGAGTGAAGTTTAGTGCCTGGTGTATCTTTGTTGTTCTGTGGGCCACGCTTGTCTACGACCCCGTTGCTCACTGGGTGTGGAACGTCAACGGTTGGTTGTTCCAGAAAGGCGTATTGGACTTCGCGGGCGGCACGGTTGTGCATGTTCTGGCCGGAGCGTCCGCTCTTGCTTTGATCCTGATTCTTCCAAAACGTCATGGGTTCCCAAAGGGGCCTTTCCTGCCTCACAGCATCGGCTGGACTCTTATGGGAGCAGGATTCCTGATGGTTGGCTGGTTCGGCTTTAACGCCGGATCTGCTATCGCCGTCGGTAAAGATTTTCTTCCGGTTTCTGGTGCAGTGGCGGTGATGGCTTTTGCGACAACAGCGATTGCAGGTGGAGCAGCCACCGGGTCGTGGATGATTGCGGAGTGGATTCATGCCGGTAAACCAACGGCCATCGGTGTTGCGTCCGGAATGGTAGCTGGTCTGGTTGTGATCACTCCATGTGCGGGTCACGTCAGTCCGGGCAGTGCGCTCGTGATTGGTTTGATTGGTGGAGTTGTTTGCTTCCTTGGAGTTCAGCTTAAGCAAGTTCTGAAGTATGACGACTCACTGGACGTCGTTGGCGTTCACGGAGTCGGTGGAGCTCTGGGAGCTGTTCTTGTCGGTTACTTCACGATTCGACCTGTCGTCGGTGGGATGGATCAAGTCATGCTGCAGTTGACCGGAATCGGTGCGGCGGCCGTTTATGGCTTCGTGCTGACGGCAGTGCTCGGTCTGATTATCCACAAAACAATTGGATTCACGGTCACAGATCAAGCTGAAGAAGAAGGCCTCGACGTGACGGAACACGGTGAAACAGCCTATCGTATGAACTAGACGATTGGCTGAATCCAGCCCTGATTCTTCTGAAGCCCGGCTCCCAGTGAGTCGGGCTTTTTTGTTGAGGGCTTTCGAAACTCGCCAATCAGCAATCAGTCAATCGGGCCGTAAAAACGGCGGCTTTTCTGGCCAAAACAGGTAATCTCAGAATTTCTGGTCATAATCTGCTCCCCACGGATAAGTACTGAAAGGGCCGATCAACAGGGGAGATTTGTGGACGACCAAACTCGACAGGCAACTCGAATGTGGACTCTGGCCCAGCCGGCCGTTTCCGCATTTATTACTACGGTCGTCCGCGATTTTCGTGATCGAGACGATGTCCTGCAGGATGTTGCGGTTGCGGTGATAGAGTCCTTCGATCGGTGGGATGCTGAAAGACCGTTTGTCGCCTGGGCGATCGGAGTGGCTCGCAATCAGGTTGGGCTCTATCTGCGACGACGTCGTCGAGACCATCATGTGCTTGAGTTCGATCCTGAAACCATTGATGCGCTGCAGGTTGCGTTTTCAACTGCCGCCGAAGTGGGCGAGCCGCGGCTGGATTTTCTCCATGAGTGCCTGAAGTCGCTCGAAGGTCGGGCTCGGATAATGTGTGAACTGCGCTACCAGCAGGATCTCAAGCCCGCAGCGATTGCAGAGATGATCGGCATGACCGCGAATTCAGTGGCAAAATCACTTCAGCGAATTCGAGAACAGTTGCGAGAATGCATCGATCATAAAGCCTCCGTTCAGGGAGCTATCCAATGAATGAGGCTGCCGAGTTTCTGATTGATGGGTATCTGGATGATGTGCTCACGATCGAGCAGCACGAAGAACTACCCGCGTGGATCAGGTCGTCGCCTGAGAACGCTCGCACGTTCGCGGCTGCGGTGATGCTGCATGATCGCCTTCGAAATGAAATGATCATCTCCGGCGAGCGGCAGGACGTCAGTCCTCCGAGTCGTTCTGCTGGTGATGAGTTTGCTGTGGAAAATGCGGAGGCTTTCACTCGGAGGGCTGACGCCCAGCCGCTCGCCGGCGCGATGACGCGTCGCCGGTCAGTGATCGCGCTGGTTTCAACCGCGTCACTGATTTGTGTTGCGATCGTAGTGTTCCTCAAAAGCTTCGTGGACAATCCCGCAGTCGCAGCTGCTGGTGAATTGCAGCGACTGATAGAATTGAATGCTCACACCATGGACCGAACGTATCAAATTACTGTCGAAGAAGCCGTGCTGCCTCACAGGGGTCGTCGTGGGCCATCGCCGGAAGATGGCCGGCCTCCCAAAGCTCCGATGGACGGAGCGACGTTGTATGTTCGCGATGGCCAGCAATTTGTGCTCAGTCGCATCACCAATGCTGGCCCGTTTGTGACTGGTAGCAACGGCAAAGTGAGCTGGGCGGTTCGACCAGATGGTCCAGTGCGATACAGTAAAGATCTGAATCGCTTTAACCGCGATCTTCCAGGCCACGAGCATGAGATGCCGCTGGTCAATATTCACGACGGTCTGGAACGTCTTCGTCGGGCCTATGACGTTCAACTGCTTCCGGTTGAAGACGGTGAGAGTTCCGAACCAGCGACGCGTTTGCTGGTTGCTGTCCGCCATCCCAAAGAACGTGGGCCAAGGCGAGTCGAGATCAGTTATGAAGTCGAAAGCGGACTCATACGCCAAATGCGATTCATCGAAATGCCCTATGGGCCTGAATCGTTGACCCTCCGGCTAACGCTGTTGTCGGAAGATTCTCTGGATGTGCGGTTCTTCGATCATGAGTCGCATCATGACTCCAATCGCCGCGTTGAGGTGGAGTGATCTTAAATCGTAGGGTGGGACCAGCAAGCGAACGCGAGCGCCGGCCCACCATGTTTGCACGTTGATGATGGTGGGCCGGCGCGGCTTAGCAGCCGCTGGTCCCACCCTACAAAAATCTTGAGACATCATGATGAAAACACTCACGCTTATAATTCTCATGCTTGCCCCCGCGATCGCCTTCGCTGCAGACCAACCCAACATCATTCTGATGCTGTCCGACGATCAGGGATGGAGTGGGCTTTCGGTGGCAATGCATCCCAATCATCCAGGTGCGAAAGGCGCGATCTTTCACACTCCGAACATTGAACGGTTGGCATCTCAGGGCATGAGATTCTCCTCTGGCTACGCGCCTGCTTCGGTCTGTTCGCCGACGCGGATTAGTCTGCAGACTGGTCGCAGTCCGGCATCTCTTCATTGGACCAAGGCGGCTCCGGCGGAAGAGGGCCACAAGTTGACGGAACCAAGGCTGATCAAGAGTATCGCCGCGAGTGAAACGACAATCGGCGAAATGCTGCGTGAAGCAGGTTATGCGACGGCACATTACGGCAAATGGCACATCGCCGGTGGAGGCCCAGAGAAGCATGGCTACGACGAGAGTGACGGCGACACCGGCAACGAAAACGCGTTCCAGTTCAAGGATCCGAATCCCGTCGACATCTTTGGGATGGCGGAACGAACCGAAGCCTTCATGGCCAAATGCCAGAAAACAGGCAAGCCGTTCTTTATTCAGCTTTCGTGGAATGCTCTGCACGCAGCCGAGAATGCTCTTGAAGCGACCAAGGCGAAATACGCCAACGTTGCGGCAGGTAGTAACGCGAAGCGATCGTCGGTGGCGGCGATCACGGAAGATCTGGATACCGGCGTTGGTCGAGTGATGGAATCTGTCGACAAACTGGGACTCGCTGAAACCACCTACGTCATCTATATGTCCGACAACGGCGCGGGCGGCGATAAACGCACAGGACTGAATGGCGGCAAAGGCACGATGTGGGAAGGCGGCATTCGAGTTCCCTTCATTGTTCGCGGGCCGGGCGTTAATGCAAACTCGTGGTGTGATGTTCCCGTCGTTGGATATGACCTCTATCCGACGTTTTGTGAATGGGCCAATGTTCCCGCAGGCCAGCTTCCGAAGACCATCGAAGGCGGCAGTATCGCATCGCTGCTGGCCAACAATGGCCAGGGTGAAGTCAAACGTGCTCGGGAAGAACTCGTCTTTCACTTCCCTCATTATCAAAGCGACGACGACGGACCACATTCGGCGATTCGACTGGGTGATCTTAAGCTGATCCACTTCTACGAATCAGATCGTGACGTGCTGTTCGATCTGTCGAAAGACATCTCGGAACAAAACGATTTGGCTGCAGAACTACCTCGCGATGCCGAAATGCTGAGAGACCGTTTGATGGCATATCTCCGTGACGTGGATGCTCAATTCGCCACGCCGAATCCCGATTACGACCCCAACGCCGAACCCGTTGCTCGCAAGGGTGGAAAAGGCGGTATGAAGAAGCAGAAATAAACTTAACCAACGTTGCATTTCGTCCCGGAGGGACTTCAGAGATTAGCCGGTGGTCAGCGCAGCGCCACCACCGGGTTTGTGAAGTAAAAGACCAGCATCCCGGAGGGATGCCAGAACTTGAGCCCCGTCTTAATCCAGATATTCTGGATCAAAGTCAACTCCTGCTTTCTGCAACAACTCGATGAGCTCTTCCTGAAATGTCTGCTTCCGATGATGCTCTGCCTGCCGTCCAATATACGTTTTCACACCGGCTCGAGATGTCGGACTGACAGTAAACCCCGCGTATCCTTCCTGCCAATTGAAGCGAGGCTCCTTGATTGTTTCATGAACCCATTCAGAGGTACTCTTTTTCAGTTCACGCATGAAATCGCAAAGTCGATGAGTGGACTTCAGGCCGACCAGCAAATGAACATGATCGTTCACTCCTCCAACTGATTCAGGCACGCCGTCCAGACCGCGAATGGTTCCTCCGATGTACTCATGGAAACGATCAATCCATGCGTCGCCGATCCACGGCTTTCTGTATTTCGTGCTGAAGATGATGTGGTAATGCAGGCTAAGAAATGTGGACATGGATACTTCGTCAAAAAGAATTCTGGCATCCCTCCGGGATGCAGGTGTTTTTGGTTCAAATTTCCGGTGGTGGCGCTTCGCTTACCACCGGCTAATTTCTTGAAGCCCTCCGGGCTGAACCGCAACTCCAACATTCAACCTTGTGGATCTCCAATAATGTCAGATTACAAAATCGTCAACGCTGCCACGATCATCATCTTGTCAGCTTCGGCTTTGTTCGCCCACGACGGCGCAGACGATCACATCCATTTATCGCTGGCCATCAACGTGCGCACGTGGACCATCACCGAATCCCAGACAACCATCGAAGGCACGTTCGTCTCTGTAAGAGATGGACGTGTCTACATTCGACAGACGGATGGCTTCGTTCGTCCGGTGACCATTGATCGACTTGCAGAAACTGATCAAAGCTGGATCGAAGAACGAACCCGTGAAATCGCGGCAATCAACACTCAGCCTGAATATGTTCTGACCTCGCAAAAGGCGAAGCGAACTGCGCAAGGTCGAAACGCAGCGGCGTTAGATCCTGGTCTTCCGTTGCTTCAGAAGAGTTTCGAGTCCTTCAAGTCGACTGTGAAGACTCGGTCTGACGCGGATTACTTCTATGTCGAATCCAACGGTATTCCTGATCACCAGATGATGGTCGGCATCACAGCATGGCAGCAGCAAGTGCCGATGCCTCAGAAATACACGGGCAGCAACGCATGGCAGATTCCGTTGTATCCGGTCCCAGCGAAGGAACCCATGTCAGCAAAAGACAACTTTTTTCGAGGAGCCATCGCGGTCGCAGTCAATGGCATTCCGATCTTCAATCCGATCAAAAATGATGGGCGAACTGACACGTTGATCGCCGGGGAACTCGATAACTGGGGAGGTCATTGCGGTCGAGCTGACGATTATCACTATCACATCGCTCCGATTCATTTGCAGAAGCAGATCGGTAATGACGTTCCTGTCGCCTGGGCTTTGGATGGCTATCCGATCTATGGATATCAGGATGAGAAGGCTCCGGACTTTGCTCCGCTGGATCAGTGGAACGGGCACAAAGATGCCGATGGAAACTATCACTACCACGCGACGAAGAAGTATCCGTATCTCAACGGTGGCTTTTATGGAGAAGTCGTCGAACGCGACGGCCAGGTCGATCCTCAGCCGCGAGCTGAATCGCCGCGGCCCGCTCTTCCACCACTTCAGGGAGCGAAGATTGTTGATTTCGAAACGACAAAGCCGGGCAGTCATGTGCTGACGTACGAAGTTCGCGGCCGCAAGGGCACGGTCAATTATACGGTTGCAGAAAATGGCTCCGCCAAATTCACGTTCAAAACCCCCGAAGGCGAAACAGCCACGGAAGAGTACACCGCCAGGCCAGCTCGAGGTGGTCGGCCGGGTGGTCAGGGTGGACCGCCTCGAGATGATCGGCCGGAAGGCGGTCGCAAGGGCAAGAGGCCTCCACGTAAAGAGATGCCAAAGGATGAGCCAAAGTCTGCATCACGAAAGTCCGTGGGCGACATGAAGCTGATGAGCTCTTCAATCGACAAGGATGGAATGCTCAACGTCGACTGCACCTGCGATGGCAAAAGTGAATCCCCGGCCATCGCCTGGAGTAATCTCCCGAAAGGAACGAAGTCTATCGCATTCAGTCTCTGGCACACCGCGCCGGATCAGGAGAAATCATATTGGGTTGTTTACAACATTCCGGTATCAGTGAATGGTCTGAAGCAGAATCAGAAAGATATCGGAAAGGCCGGCTTCAACGACCGTAGGAAATCTGACTTTGATCCGATGTGCTCACGCGGTCCGGGCGTGAAGACATATCACATCACGGTCTTCGCTCTTTCAGAGGACTTAAAACTGTCCCCGCAACAGGCCACTCACAAAGGTCTTCTGGAGGCGGTCAAAAGTATCACTCTGGCAGAGACCACGCTGGATTTTGATTACGAGCGAAAATGAATGACGGAATGAAATAACCAACGCGCAAATGTCAGTGAAAAATGAAGAGCGTGCTTCGAAAAAAAGACTGAAATAGATTCGGGAAGTCGACCTGTTGCGACTCGTCCCGAAGGGACTTCAGAAGGTAACAGGTGGTCAGCGCATCGCAACCACAAGCCCTACGAACCGTATTCTGTCATGACAAACCGAGCAGCGATCGAGCTTCTTCCTGTCCAGCGGCCGGTTTGCCATATTCGCTTGCGGTGACTCGGGATAACGAAACCAAATGCTGCCAGCGGACGGATTCGCGGGTTGAGTGGAAATCGTCCCACACAGTGTGGAAGTATTTCTCCGCATGCAACGCACCATCTTCGCTGACGGCGTACTTGAGCAGAGTGCTGAACAGTCGGTCGGCAGGCAATCCCAACTGGCCATAACGCTGAGCCACCGCAGTGGCATGTCCCTGAAGGTTGTTCTGGACAGCTTCATCCAGCTTGAGCAACAGGCCATCTGCATCAGTCGCTGAGAGTCGATCGAGATGATGCTTTGCGGGCAGGGCTTCTGCCAGCAGGTTCCCCGGATACGAGCGATCTCGTGCGACCTGCCAGGCACCGATAATCAGGCAGGCGAACACATTCCGACCACTGCTAACGCGAGCCAGATTTCTCCAGGCATTGGCCGCGTCGCTGGCATGAACGCCAACGGAATCACCGTGGACTGTGCCTGCAGGTTTGAGACGATCCTCCCACTGAGGAAGGCGGCCACCGTCTCGCAGAACCAATAGACTGGCGGCAAGAGAAATTGCTTCACCGATTGCAGCCGGTTCATAACCTTCGGCGAGGGCGGTTGCGGCTGCTTTCGCTGCGTCGCTCGGAGTGCCCGTCGCAAACGTCTGGCTAAGATGCTGCACGAAAGCGTCTTCGGCCTTCGTTGTGCCCGGCTCTTTGCCGTTCAGATGACATTCATCAAGCAGACTGACCAGCATCTTGCCATGTTCGTCCCATTCCGCACGGCGTGCTGGTTCGGCACGAACGCAGTATCGCAGTGACTGGCGAAGCAATGTGAGAGCGTGCTGTGTTCCAACAATCTCCTGCATGTCCCACGCGCGGTATGGCAGGACCGTTCGGTGAACTTCGGGATTATCCTGAACGGCCGGGATCAACGCGTCGAGGGCACTTCGAGGATCGGCTGACACGAACGCAGAAAGAATCTGCTCCGCGTGGTTGGCATCCTTGGCTTTGATGGCATCATGAAGAGCTGTCGGATTGAGTTCATTGACTGGCGATGATGCTGAAAGACCATGCAGTACCTCGGATTCGCGGCCTCCGAATTCCTGAATCCGACTGCTGTTGCGATACAGAACTTTCAGAACCGGTAGTGCTTCAGAACCCGCAGGCATCAGAGCCGACATCTTGAGTGCCGGGCCCAGCGCCATGAATGTGTGAAAGCCGATATAGTCTTCGCCGCCAAAGGTTCTGGCGTTTGCAAGAGCTGCTGCGGCCACCAAAGTCTTCAGGGGCAAGCCCGCC
>CAIXQV010000397.1 GCA_903921605.1 uncultured Planctomycetaceae bacterium
CCACTGGCAAGAATGACGGTTTCACCCATTCCGGTCGCTGCCAGAATTGCTTTCAACTTCGAGCCCATGCCGCCACGACCGCGAGTACTCTGCTCGGCCGCAACCAGCTTCAGCAATGACTCATCAGGCTTCTCAACCAGCGGCACAACTTTGCTGGCAGGATTCGAAGGCGGACCATCGTAAAGCCCGGCAATTCCCGACAAGATGACCAGCAGCGGTTCCGGCAGCAACGTGGCCAGCATCGACGCCAGCTGATCATTGTCGCCTACAGCAATCTCTTTGATGCTGACGGTATCGTTTTCGTTGACGATCGGAATAACGTTGAAATCAAACAGCGTGCGAATCGTATTGCGAACGTTCAGATATCGCTGTCGATTGCGAAAATCATTCCCCGTCAACAACAATTGAGCCGTCCGGTGCCCGCTGCGCAGCATGGCATCGTCCCACGTCCTCATTAAAGATGGCTGACCGATCGCCGCCGCAGCCTGAAGCTCTGGCAGCGAATCAGGACGTCGATTGAGTCCCAAAATCCCAATTCCCGCACCGACAGCCCCACTGGAGACCAGGACAACTCGCCGGCCAGTTTCCTGAATGCGATGAATCTGATCCGCGATACACTGAATACGGACCAGATCAAGCCGATCATTCTCTGTCGTCAGCACGTTCGTGCCGATCTTAACGATGACGGTCTTGCAGGCCTGAAAAATTTCCTGTCGCACAAGGTCTTGCATGGGTCACTTGATGGTGGGCTAAAGTCCTGCACACGCTTTAAAGTCGCGGGCGATCATGCCAACTACGGCACTTACACCGCACAATACTCGTCGCATGGTAAACGCCCGGCAGCTTTCGTGTCACGATCGGAAATCATAACGAGAATGGTGTCGAAACCCGTGAATTCTATGACAGCTCCCGAATGATTCGTTCGATGCTCTCCAACTGAGCTTCCTGCTCCGCCTTCGTGGCTCGAATACCGTCCACGACGTCCGCCGGAGCTTTCGCCATAAAGCCCTCGTTCTGAAGCTTTTTGTCCGCACTGGAGATGAAGCCTCGCAGTTTTTCGGCTTCCTTTTCCTTGTTCTTTCGAACAGCGTCACGATCGATCGAATCTCCAACCGGGATATAGCCGTCGGCATCAGGCAACGAAAAACTGACGGAACCTTCCGGAGCAGTCACATCCAGCCCGGCCGCTTCCAGCATTGTCTTCGAGAGAAAATCAAACTGCCCCGCTACGGCCTTCAATTGCTCGGCCACATCCGGCGCGCATCGCATGAAGAGTTTCAGCGGAGCTCCCGGTGATATCCCGTAGACCGATCGCACGTTGCGAACCGCAATAATCGTTTCCTGTAGTCGCTCGAAACGCTTCTCAAGAGACGCATCGATAGCATTGAGTGGCATCTCGGGCCACTTGGCGACCATAACGCTTTCCGAGGCAGGCACGGACTCACCAAATACACTGTCACCGCTGGGAATCCCCGTCGGTCGCAGCGGCGCGAACTGAGCAAACAAATGCCACAGTTCTTCGGTGATGAATGGAGCAAACGGATGCAACAGCCGTAGCAACGTGTCTACCACAACTACCAAACATCGCTGAGCGACCGGACGAGCAGCCTCGTTGCGGAAGCGTGGCTTCAGCATTTCAAGATACCAGTCGCAGAATTCATTCCAGGTGAACTCGCGAACGGCTCGAGTCGCCTGATCGAACTGATAGCGATCCAGCATCGTCGTGACTTCGCGAACCGTCGTAGCCAGCCGACTGAGCACCCAGCGGTCCTCAACCTGCAGTTCCGATTCATTTACTGGGCCAGCT
Organism: uncultured Planctomycetaceae bacterium; assembly: GCA_903921605.1. The sequence goes on from CAIXQV010000397.1 coordinate 1,808, forward strand.
GTGTAGCCTTCCAGATTCATGAAGGCAAAACGACAGGCATTCCACAACTTGTTGCAGAAGTTGCGACCGTATTCAAAGCGTTCACTGACGATTCTAGCGACCGGCGATCCTTCATCCGGTGTAAACCACGGACTTGGGAACTGAAACGACTTCTTGCACTTCGCGCACTTCAGGGACGGTGTTGCTCCGCCCATCGGCCGCATTTCCTGATGCTCTTTAGTCTGCGGTGTAATGGCCTGACAATGAGGACATTCATAGCCAACCGGCAAACGCACGTCCTGAGTTTCCCCGGCGAGCGACGAGATCGTAAACCGGATCGCGTCAGTGCCGTACTTCTCAATCAGTTCCAGCGGGTCAACGCCGTTGCCTTTGGACTTGGACATGGTCTGGCCAAGACCATCCAGAATTTTCGGATGGATATAGACGTGCTTAAATGGCACGTCGCCCATGTTGTACAGGCCCGTGAGCACCATTCTGGCAACCCACAGCGTGATGATGTCGCGGGAAGTGACGAGCACGGACCCGGGGTAGAAGAAGTTGAGAACTTCGTTTGTCCCTGCGGGAGTTTGAGATTTCAAATTTGAAATTTCAGATGCCGCGCCAGCAGCCTGCAA
>CAIXQV010000398.1 GCA_903921605.1 uncultured Planctomycetaceae bacterium
CTCATCCGGCCTATCGGCCACCTTCTCCCCCGAGGGGGAGAAGGGACTCTGTTCAGTCGGAAAAAATTGATCAAAAGACAACTTCGGTGATTCCGACTCTTCGAACATGGCGCTGTCCAGCTAATCCAACGGGGAATCTGTCGCCAGGAATCAGCGGGGGCCTGTTACATCCGAGAGACGTCGAAAATCTGACGCACTTCAACTGCCCCCACGCGTGCCCCTGAATGGCGAGCCGCGATCTCAAGAGCTTCCGCCTGATCCTGAGCCAGCATCACGTAATAGCCGCCAAGCACTTCTCGCGTCTCAGCAAATGGTCCGTCAGTCACAAGTCGGTGACCGTTACGAATTCGCACGCTGGTCGCCGTTGCAATCGGATGCAGCGGCGAAGCACTGAGGTATTGTCCGCGTTGATCCAGCCAGTGAGTCAGCTTCACGGCTTCCTGCATAGCGGCCAGATGCACCTCCGGTCCGGCCAGACGCCACGCTTCTTCGTCGTCGTAACAAAGGAACATGAACTTACTGAGTGATGTTTCCGGCCCGGATGATTCAGGACTCAGCTTCTCCGCTGGCAGGCCTTCCAGCTTTAACAGCGGCCGAATCTCGACAGTTCCCTTTGCAGCCGCAGGCAGGCGGCCCGAAATGGCAATGGCTTCATCCAGATTGTCCACATCAATGATGTAGAATCCTCCGAGTTGCTCAATTGTCTCCGCGAACGGCCCCGTTGTAATCAGCTTTTGCCCGTCGCGAACTCGAACTGTGCCTCCCGTGGCCACAGGCAACAAAGGTGCTGCAGACAGGAGTTGTCCCTTGGCGGCGATCTCATGGCAGATGCCCATGGATGTTTCGACGCACTTCTTCCATTCGTCGGGACTCCAGGAATTCTCCGGACTGTAAACGAGCAGCATATATTTCATCGGCTGACCTCTTCAGATGTTTGACCTGCCGGAGCCTTGCCCAGAGCCAAAGCGAAGATCGCGGGATTTCTGAGGCCCAGTGCCACCCACATGAACACGCCAAGGATGATTGGAAAGATCCACGGATCACCGACTCGCAGATGGGTCATGATGGCTCCACCGAGGTACGCCGTGATCAGGATCGCTCCGATGAACGCTGTTCGCGGGATCACAAACAGGATTGCGACGGCAATTTCAACGACGCCAATTCTGGACAAAAGATCGGCGGAAATGCCCATGCGGTCCAGCATCTCCTTCTTGCCGGGGAATTCCATAAACTTGGAAATCCCGCTGAGTCCAATCAGCATGATTTCCAGCAAAGCCGTCATCACCCAACCGATGATGCGCTGAAGTTTTGTTGACATAAGAATCGTTCTTTTCTTGAGATGTGAGCCGAGCTGATGCATCGGCGAATTCAGTTTCAACGACTAAATAAGAACCAGTGCCGAAATACGTTCCCGAAATCATAACCCGACGCGTAAGCGAGGGATCGGTGACTTGCAGAGAAATCCCTCACTAACGTTTCGGGTTGTGATTTCTCGCGGCAGTAAAAACACGTTATTTCGGGACTGTTCCTAGCTGGACAGCGGCATGTTCGAAGAGTCGGAATCACCGAAGTTGCTTTTGATCAATGCGGCCGCGTGAACAACGCCCCTTCTCCCCCTCGGGGGAGAATCGGGCCGATAGGCCGGATCAGGGAACTTTGCTAAAATGCAGCGTGCTAAAACGGCCCCTCACCCCGGCCCTCTCCCCCAATTCTTTGCAAGAACGCTGCCATATGACACCACGCAGCATCCGCAAAAAAATCGGGGGAGAGGGGGCAACATGGCGCTGTCCAGCCAGGCACGACGGCCTGTGTTCATATCAAGAGCAGCGCTGGTACGTGCCATGCATAAACTGAGTCCACGTCCCGTCCGCATTCTGGAACTGTGACTTCATCGTATGATGATCATTGTCGATGACTTCGATGATGTCCTGATACTTCGCCATCGATCCATCGCCCGCAAAACTCGGCCCCTCCGAATCCAGAGTCAGCACCTTTCCGGATGCATCAAGGGATCCGTCATAGGGCCACAAATGAGTCATGCAGGACGACACAAATGTGCCTACGAATCTCGCCTTCGCCGGATCAAAACCCAGTGTGATCACGGACCGCATCTCACTGCCACCGGGAGTTGTCCCCGCGATGTCACCAAGGATCCAGAGTTCTCCCAAGGCTCGAATAGTTTGCTTGCCAGACGACTTCATCGGCGGCTGATCCGGGCCCATGTTGCACTCGTGATGGTA
>CAIXQV010000399.1 GCA_903921605.1 uncultured Planctomycetaceae bacterium
ACTCGCCGCCACTTCCTGTCGACTTCCGGAGTTGGCCTTGGTGCCATCGCGTTATCGTCTCTGTCTGGCGGCACTGCGAAGGCCGATATTCCAATCAATCCGTCGGTTCCGCTGGAGATGCGTAAGCCGCACTTCGACGCTCGGGCCAAGCGAGTCATCTACCTGCACCTGACCGGTTCACCTCCGAATCTGGACATCTACGACTACAAGCCCGAGCTGGTCAAACGAACCGGAGAGAACTGCCCCGATGAGTTTCTGAAGGGGCGAACTTTTGCCTTCACGTCCGGGATTCCAAAACTGCTCGGAACGCCGCGCACGTTTACTCAGCATGGCGAAGGCGGTAGTTGGCTCTCCGATGCTGTGCCGAATCTCCATCGAGTCGCTGATGATATCTGCTTCATCCATTCGATGAACACAGATCAGTTTAATCATGCTCCCGCCGAACTGCTGCTTTATACCGGATCACCTCGTTCCGGCCGTCCTTCGATGGGTGCGTGGACGACGTATGGACTCGGCACAGAGAATCAGGACCTGCCCGGCTTCGTTGTCTTGATCAGCAGCGGAGTTCAACCGAACGGTGGAGCAAACTCATTCGGCAGTGGCTTCCTGCCATCGGTCTTCCAGGGAGTTCAGTGCCGCTCCAAAGGTGATCCGGTGCTGTATGTCTCTGACCCCGCTGGAATGAATCGTAATGTTCGCCGACGATCACTGGATGCCTTGAAGCAGCTCAATGAAATGCAGGCCGCTGAGTTGGGCCATCCCGAAACGATGACTCGCATTGCTCAATACGAGCTGGCTTATCGCATGCAGGCGTCTGTTCCGGAAGTCATGGATATCAATCGTGAAACGAAAGAGACTCAGGAAAAGTACGGCGCTGTGCCGGGCGAAGCGAGCTTTGCCAACAACTGTCTGCTGGCACGACGTCTTGTCGAACAGGGCGTTCGTTTTGTGCAGTTGTTTGACTGGGGCTGGGACTTCCACGGTACCGGTCCGGGCGAAGGCCTGACCGATGGACTGACAAACAAGTGGGCGAAGACAGATAAACCGATCGCAGCTTTGATTGAAGATCTGAAGCAGCGCGGTCTCTTTGAGGATACTCTGATCATCTGTGGTGGCGAGTTCGGGCGAACACCATTTCGCGAAGGGCGAACCGCGGGCGGCAACGTTCTGGGCCGTGACCATTTCCCGGACTGCTTCACCATGTGGATGGCCGGCGGTGGCGTAAAAGGCGGTTACAACTACGGCCAGACCGACGAGCTGGGCTTTGGCGTCGTGGAAAACAAAGTCACGCCACACGACCTGCAGGCCACGATCCTGCATCTTCTGGGCTTCAACCACGAACAGTTGACGTACCGTTTCCAGGGCCGCGACTATCGTCTGACGGATGTGCATGGCAAAGTCATCGCTGACGTGATCTCCTGAAAACGGGCTGCTTCAAAGGCGATTGCATCAGCGAATTCGAGATTGCCGGTTCTTCCCGCCGATTTTTCGCGGCTCAAACTCGGAAGCATCCAAAAACATGCTAGATTGCCGCCATAGAGTGATCCACAAGTCCTCGTAGCTCAGCTGGATAGAGCGTCGGTTTCCTAAACCGAAGGTCGCGCGTTCGAATCGCGCCGGGGGCATTTAAAAATGCCAGTGCTTTACCGCCTAAATGGTAGCACTGGCTTTTTTCGTATCCTCGGCGTGCCCACCGGCTTTGGACGGGCATCAACCGCACTTCCGCGACGTGGTCCACGTCTATAGTCGCGAAGCTCTACAGGCTTGGTCAACTTCTGCCGACTCGGACGCTTCTTTTTGATGTACGGCACGAGCTGCTCCTCGTTGATCGGGGCGAACGTGACCGCGTCGAAACAGAGGCGTTCGACGCGCTCAATCTTGACTTCGAGGTACAACTGAATCTCGTCGGTGATGTGAAGGACCTGGGGACAGCCACGCACGCGCTGGCCGCAGTTTTGTGAATCGTGGCGACGAAGTCGGTGGGTTGCTGCTCGCAATTCTGTTGTTTGCGGACCGTGGTCTGGTACCGGAAGTTGATGAAGCCATTGCCCCCGCATTTCGGGGTGGTGAATGGCCGTCAGTGCGAGGGCCTGTGCGGTTGAGACTTTGGTGAGCTGGTGCTGGACGCAACAAAGAGACCTGCCCCCTTTTGTCCCCCGCCGCGGCATGGTGCGCAATGCAGGCTAGTGTTTCGGCTGCACCGTATCACGCGGCGTCAGTTGATCTGACCGAAAAATAGGGGAACGTGAACTTCCGCAGATCTCCCTTTCCGCCGTCGGTTGGACTTCGTATTCTGCTTCTGATTGTTCAAGCGCCTCGATATCAACTGAACCGGAGATTTCCCGATGTCCGACACACCACTGGAACAGCGAATTCAAACGCTCGAACAACAAATGCAATCCGTGTTGATGAGAATTCAGTCGTCATCAGCGCCCAGCCCTCCGACCAAGGATTGGCGGAAAAGTCTTGGCATGTTTGATGATCACCCGGTCATGCAGCAAATCGACAAAGCCGGGCAGCTAGTACGGCAGCAGGACCGCGAACAGGGTGCCGCATGATCATTCTGGATACCGATCACCTCACGGTGCTGAAGTATGCAAGAGACGGCCGATTCATGAAGCTGGCGGAACGGATGGCCGATTCCGTCGATCAGGATTTCGCCACGACAGCCATCACGCTTGAAGAACAATTGAGGGGTTGGCTGGCGGAGATCAACCGGCTTTCAGACCCTGAGAAACAGATCCCTGCCTACTCAGAATTGACGGGGCTGATTGAATTCTTCAGCTTCTGGACCATTCTGCCGTTTGATAATGCTGCGGCGTCAACGTTTCGCCAATTCCGTTTGCAGAAGAACCGTGCTGGTTCGATGGATCTCAAGATTGCCTCTATCGCGGTGTCCCTCGACAGCGTCTTGCTGACCGCCAACACTCGCGACTTCTCCAGCATCTCCGGATTACGAATTGAAAACTGGTTGGAATAACGGCGGGCACAAACCGTTAATGTTGTCGCGGTGAGTCGAACGCGAAGGCACATGACTTCAGCAGTAAGCCGCCCCTTCGGATGCTCTGTGGAGTTCGATCCGATGAAGGTGCGAGGAACTTTGGTCGCCGCTATGAAGCTTGAGGTCGGGGAGTTGAGTCTGATCAATCATGCCCTTGCCGAATTTGTTGGCATTCCGAAGAGCACGCTTGGCCTGCCTCTTGGTTGAAGCGAAAATTAAACACCGAGCGTTGCAGCCGTTTTCGACTGCCAATGTGAATCACCAAAGGGAGTGTCGCGAGCAAAGCTATTTCGAAAAGCCTTCAACTCAGCTTCTGTTTCCACCCGCTGACATAGCGAGTCCACTGAGCGGGCTTCAGGATCGGTCCGTCGCAAAGTAATCCTTCAGGATCACTACGAACCCGCCTCGTGATGCTCCCGATGTTCGTGGCATACACGGATTCTATGGCTCGCTCGGAACGTCATTAAAGTAGAATGTCCCCTTTTGCGATCCGCGCCGATTATCGAGAGATTGTCCTCAATCGCTCACTATCCTAAAAAGATGCCGTCAACTCTACCGGGTCAGTTCCGGACAAATGGCTGACTTTAGAGCCTAAGTCAATTCTTTGGCGGGCTGTGCGCGGATTCTGGCCTTAACAGATTGAGGCGAAGACAGCGCGAGAATTGCTCCTGCGATTCCTGTTGAGCCGACCACCATATGCCCGCAAAGGTGCCATCATGAGCCGCCGAAACAACAGAAGAATCAAATCGATCAGCCCATCAAAGGGAGAGTTCCTGGAAAAACGAGAAGTGCTCACAGCTTCGTTGGCTGGTGGCATTCTGACGATCCAGGGAACCGCTGCGAATGACCAAATCGAGATGTTTGGCAGGGGTGAAGGGGTCGTCGAGTTGTCTGGTGTAACCGGTGTTTCCATGGGAGCTCGGTTCACGGGTGTCAACGAGGTGCGAGTCAACGGCTTGGCCGGAGATGACAACATTAAGTCCGACAATGTATCGGCTCGACTTGTTCTCAACGGCGGACAGGGAAATGACCAGTTCGATGTGCTGCGCCAGGCGGCGGGTGCGTTCTCTGTGACCGTACTTGGGGACGTCGGGAATGATAGCGCTCTAGTGAAGCTGGAAAGTCCAATGGGCGCAAGTTCATCAGCCACTGTCTCGATCAATCTCGGAGCCGGCGACGATCGAGCTCAGCTGGATATCGTCTCCGAGGCCAGCGTGAACACACTCAATGCAACTCTCATCGGAGGAGATGGCAATGATGAAATGCAGGTCCAGACGGATTTCAAGCCAGCCTCAACTTCGGCGATCTCAAACGTCCGAATCGAAGCGGGAGCTGGTGATGACCTCATGCGGCACTCAATGCAGTCAGACGCTCGCACCAGTCGATCAAACCTCACAACAATCGATCCGCTGGGGATGAGTAGTCTGAATACCCGAGTGGAACTGTCCCAGCTTGTACAGACTGGCAGTGTGTCTTTGAACGTGAGCGGCAGTGCGCAGCAGGATTTGGTTGGGGCTGAAATCAACTCGCAGGCAAGTCAGCGTTTGACTCTTGATCAGGTTGTTCGCACAGGAGATTCCAGCGACGTTGTCATTTTGAAGGCGAATCACATCACAGCAGCCCCAGTTGATATGGCACTGACTGGTGACGCTGGCTTTGGTGATGACGAATTCATGTTCATGCTGGACACCATCAATAGCGCTGTATCCGTCAGAACAAGCACCGTTCTTGGCGGAGCCGGGAATGATAAAATGATGGTCGCCCTGGCTGGAAACACCACCGTGTCGTCACTGACGATGGATGGCGGAACAGGCGATGATCTGTTGGCGTTTCAGTCAAAGGGTACCCTGCGAGCTGGCACGAACGGTGTCAAGGTTCGTGGCGGAGACGGAAGCGATAAGATCGAATCCATCGTTGACTCGCTGATCTCAGGCTCAATCCTTCTCAACGGCGGACTTGGCTTCGATGAAGTCTTCGGGACCGGAACAAAGATCAACGCCGAGATTACATGATTCCCAACAGCTCGATGCTGACTCCAACAACGTAGGGGTAAAGCCTCTGCAGTTTGGTTATCGACCAAACGCATGAAGCTTTGCCCCTCTTTCCGTCACAAGAGGGAGTTCGACGTGTCTCCGTGTCTGAAGAAAGAAGAAAGCGCCGGTGATCAACCGGATGGCCCCGGTGATCAACCATCAAAGGCGTACACAGGTAGAAAAGGTGTCAGGAACCGTTTCCCGCATTATTTCGCAACACGAACAGCCAATTGTTGAGCGGCATGTTGTCATTTCCTGAGTATTGGGTGTGATGACATGAAGTAAAGCCCAAGCTTGAGTGTTGCAACGACTTCTGGCGTTGGCAAGCCACCATCAACTGGGATTATACATTGATGCCCGGGGTGAGTAAGACACAGAAGGAGCAGTCGATCCCATGGTGGAAGACGCGACTTCGGACTTCTCGGTTTGCGGTGGCAAGTTCTGAGAAGACCGTGGATTTATCGCAGATTGGCTAGTGACGGTGCGAAAGTGTTCCCCGATTTCCAACCGACCGGCAACGACGAAACCGTGGCGTGTCTCGAACCCGATCGGATGCGTTCGGCGATTCCCAGTGGTTCAGTTGATAGACGGGCCGCACTACTGCGTACGGCAGCGAAAAGGGGTCAGGTCTCTTTCTCCGGTCTTCCTCTTGGGCGAGTTGAGACAACCAGGGACACCGCAATTTGTTGCCATGGCAGAAAGAAGGCCTCGGTAACGTTCTTTATTTCTACAGATTGTCACAGCGCGACGTGCCTTCGCCCCAGATCGAGGCGATCTTCTCTACTGAGTGTCAGAAGGAATCGCAGATTCAC
>CAIXQV010000400.1 GCA_903921605.1 uncultured Planctomycetaceae bacterium
AAGAACGGGGTGCATTGTTCACTGCTGCCTGAAAGGAAATAAGAACGCCGGGGAAGTTCCCGAGCCTGTAGAGCTTTCGGTGGACTGTCAGGTTCGTTGAAATTGAGCACGAAGTGCTGAATCTCAAACATCAAACAGTTCGGCCTGCATCTTTACAAAACGACGCTTCCGTCCTCGATTTTAGCAGGTATCTGAGTCCCGTCGAAGCCTGCTCAGATCTGGGACGACCTATGAAGAAATCGGCCGCCGGGGCCAATAACGGGATGACCTCATAACGTTCTGCCATATCTGATCTGCCATAACTGAGACATTGCTCACGCGTCGATCTTGCCGTTTCCCCCCCCAACATAGCTTCCGGAACCCTGCCGATTTCGACAAGAATGTTTCGGCTACTGGGCCTTACTTGGGTTCGACTGGCACTAACCCGTGGGGACGGGTTCCGGTTTGTCGAGGGTGCGGAGGATTGTTACATTCCACGCACACCCGCCATTCGTAAAGACGTCGATTGGCATTTGATTGGCAACTGTGAGTAACAGATCGTTTGAAACAGCCCGTTCTTGAGCCCGAAACACCTTCAGAATGGCTTTGTAGACGAAGATAACAAGGGATCTTTTCGAATATTCTTCGAGCCCACAATCTGGTCAGAATCAGATTGAGGAAACGAAGTGCTGAAAGTACCCCTCCGGATAACTCATTGCTCTCTGGATTCTCTGTTTACCATAAAACACGAACGCCTGGTCCTGCCGGATTTTCAAGAACTGGCATTATCCAGCAATCCCACGCCCCCATAGTTCCGGAACCGCGCCAAAGCCCCTGACAGCTTAAGTTCGGCGAGGAGATCCAATGTCATTCGCAGAACGTAATCCTCGCCCGCAGATCCCCGCTACTGCGTTGAGGATTGATCCTCCTTCCGGCACCACCAGCAATGTGTATCAGGAGTTATTCGACAAAGCGCCGATTGCTTATATGGTCCTTTGTCGCGACGGACTGATTCTTGAGGCGAATCAAGCAGCAATCGTTCTGCTGGGATCGGCGAATGAATCATTGATTGGTCGGCGGCTTGCGACCTCATTTATCAAAGACGCGATCGATCAGTTTGAGCAATTGCTTCTTCAGACCCGAACTTCGGACGGGGTGATGGAAGGAAGACTGCTGTTCAGTCGATGCAATGGTGCTCAGTTCTGGGCTTCGGTCACGATCCAGAGATCGGACGACACAGAAACTCGACCGTGCTTCTTTATGACATTGAAAGATGTTTCTTCAGAAAAGGCAGAGGAACAACTGCTGAGAAAGAGCATTGAACGCTTCCAGCATGCGATCGATGCGACGCGTGATGGCATCTGGGACTGGGATATGCTCAATGGCTCAGTTTACTTCAGTCCTCAGTGGGCGCGACTGCTGGGCTATGATCCGGGTGAGATTCCGCAACGCGTTGAATTCTTCTTTAAGGTTCTTCATCCCGACGACGTGAGCCTCGTGCAGCAGGAGCTGGATGACCATCTTTGCGGGCGCACGCCAGTGAAGCAGGGGGAAGTCCGACTGCAGACAAAGACCGGAGATTATCGCTGGTTTCTTGATCGAGGTCAGGTGGTTAGTCGCGACTCTTCCGGCGCGCCGGTGCGTATGGTTGGCACGATTACCGACATCACAACGCGTAAATTGGCCGAAGCGGCTCTGCGCGACAGCCAGGTCAGGACCAGACTGCTGATCAAAGCCGCCAATCTGGGACTTTGGGACTGGGATCTTCTGACCAACGATGTGTATTTTTCGCCGGAGTGGAAGCGGCAACTAGGGTACGACGACCACGAATTCCCAAATGACTATTCCGCGTGGAATTCTCGGCTGCACCCGGATGACGTTGATGCGACAATGGCGGCCGTTCAGGGCTTTCTTGATGAGCGTCGGTCGGCCTATGACATTGAATTCCGACTTCTTCACAAAGATGGTTCGTGGCGTTGGATACTGGCGCGAGCGGATGTGGTTCGAGACGACACGGGACGTCCGATTCGCATGATGGGGTGTCATCTGGACATCACCGATCGCAAGATCACTGAACAGGCAATTCATCGTTCCGTCTCGTTGCTGCGAGCAACGCTGGAATCGACAACCGATGGAATCCTGGTTGTCAGCTCTGAGGGCAAGTTTGATATCTGTAATCATGTTTTCCGCAGGATGTGGAACATACCGGATAATCTTGCGGAGGATGGCATCGATGATGTTGTGCTTGAGTATGTTATCAAGCAGATCAAATACCCCGAGCCTTTCCTGTCCAAAGTTAAGCATCTCTATGAGCACTCCACAGAGGTCAGTTTCGACACCGTGGAGCTTCTGGATGGACGAGTCTTCGAAAGATATTCCTGCCCTCAGCTGGTTGCAGGAGTGGTAGCAGGTCGAGCATGGAGCTTTCGCGATGTCACCGAACGCGTTCGGGCAGAGGCGGCTCAGGTCGAGGCTTTCGATCGTCTCAAGAAGATTGCAGGTCGAATCCCGGGGGTTGTTTATCAATTCCGCGTGCGTCCGGACGGAACGGCGTGCTTTCCCTATGCCAGCGATGGCATGAGGGAGATGTTCGAGGTTGATCCGGATGATGTTCGGGAAAACCTGGCAGCACCAGATAACTTAATCGACCCGAAGGGACTCTGGCAGTCTATCAAGAAATCTGCAAAAGAACTGACGCTCTGGGTTCATGAGTTTCAAGTACGTCGCAGCGATGGAGCTGTTCGCTGGCTGGCCGGGAACTCCGTGCCGGAACGTGAACCCGATGGTTCCACGTTGTGGCATGGCGTTGTGACGGATATTACAGAACGTCGCGAGGCTGAAACCAAACTTCGTGAAAGTGAAGGGCGGCTGAGAGAAGCCCAGGCTATCTCCCAGATTGGAAATTTTCACTGGGACTCAAGAACTCATCAAGTCACCTGGTCTGACGAACTGTTTCGGATTTATGGCAGGGTTCCGGGCGAATTTGAGCCCAGCTTTGAATCTTATGTGGCCGCCATTCACGCTGATGATCGAGAGCGGGTTCTTAGCAGCATACAAACCGCGATGGGAACCAAGTCCGCCTTCGACCATCAGTACCGAGCCTCACAGACAGACACCGAGGCCTGCTGGATTCGAGCGCGAGGGGTGCCTGTTCTGGATGCGGCCGGTGAAGTCATTGGCCTGGAGGGTACCTGCCAGGATATCACGGAGCAAAAGCGTGCAGAGGCAGTGACCGCCTCACTGGAAGCTCAGTTGCGTGAGTCACAAAAAATGGAGGCCATCGGAACCCTGGCGGGCGGCATTGCGCATGACTTTAACAACATTCTGACAGCGATCCTTGGAAACGTGGAAGTTGCTCGTCCGGAATTCAGCGATGGCAGTGCGTTGGCTCAGCGGTGTCTGGACGATATTCAGCATGCCGGATCAAGAGCGCGTGATCTTGTCCAACAGATTCTCTCCTTTAGCCGCCGTCAGCCGACCGATCGCAAGCTGATTCGACTGAGGCCCGTTGTTGAGGAGGCCGAACGCCTTCTGCGAGCAACCCTGCCATCAAGGATATCGTTGCAGGTCAGGTGCGATGCTGACACACCGCGTGTGATGGCAGACTCGACTCAGATTGAACAGGTCCTGCTGAACCTCGCGACAAATGCTATGCAGGCGATGAAAGGTGTAAGGGGCTTCATCACGATCACTCTGGACTCATTGGTGCTCGATGAAACCCTGACCGGTACGCATGTCGGGCTGCGGAAGATTCAGCAAAGTTCCGGCGGAGCGGTTCGACTGACGGTCAAAGACGAGGGGCCCGGGATGGATGCAACGACGCTGCAGAGAATCTTTGAACCCTTCTTCACAACCAAACCGGTGGATGAAGGGACCGGACTGGGATTGTCTGTGGTTCACGGCATCGTGCAGAGCCATGAGGGTGTCATCACAGTGGAAAGCCAGCCGGGCCATGGAGCAGTCTTTTCAGTCTACCTTCCGGCTGTGCTCGTGGACGACAGATCACAAACTGCCGAAGCAGACAAGGCTGTCGTACCGGAGAAGCCCGATGCTGCGGCTTCCCTGCAAATACTTTATCTCGACGACGACAACACCGTGTTGCTCCTCCTGAAACGCCTGCTTGAACGCCAGGGGCACAAGGTTACCTGTTTCGCAGAGCCTCGCGAAGCTCTGGCAGCATTGCGGAATGCTCCTGATTTTTTTCATCTAGTGGTCACAGATTACAACATGCCCGGCATGCATGGGTTGGAAGTGGCACGCGAGATTCGTCGCATTCGTGCGGATCTTCCCGTTGCCGTAACCTCCGGATTCATTGATGAAGAACTCCGCGCTGGTGCGGAGCGAAATGGGGTGAGTGAACTGGTCGCGAAGCCCTTTGCGATCAACGAACTTTACGCGGCCGTGCAGAGAATGGCTCAGGCCGCTCGTCGCAGGGATGTATGATCGCTGACAGCGGCTGATCGTGTTTCAGGACGAGCCACAAGCGACTCCTGCAATGCTTCAATCGAGCCACCTGCCTGATACTCAAATGAAACGGAGACCGTCTCCCCGGCTCGGACCGCAAACGGCTTGTGAATTGGCAGGACAAGTTGATTCATCAGCCACGTAACGGCGCGTTTTTCTGTCAGCACAAACGCCAGAAAATTATTGGTCAGCAGACTGACCGCGTTGAACAATCCATCCGACTTGATTGTCATCTCTGTGGCGACTCGAAACGCCAGCGGTATCTCAGCGCCGTAGTCGATCGTGGAGTAGAAAAAAGGATCGGCCAGCCACGAGTCTTTCATATGAGGACCGGGCGGTTCAAACAGTGGCACACTCGCCGTATAACCGGAGAAACAGAAATCCTGCTGAATTGGTTGAATGGCCAGTACGGATGTGTCGGGAATAAATCGAGGCATCAACGGACCGAATCGTTGGCGATATCGTTCTTTAAAACTGTGCAACACCTGCAGTTGCTTTTCACGCACCATGCCAACATGCAGCATCTCGCAGATCACCACATCTACCGGTTCTGGTGGCAGGTAATTCATTGCGTCAGCCAGTATCACAGAGACTCGATCGCCGTTCGAATTGTTTGCGAGGAAAGACTGAGCCGCCCGAGCCAGCGCGGGATTGCGCTCAACGCAGTAAACATCACGAGCTTTCTGGGCCGCAAACCACGACAGCACGCCAGTGCCACCGCCCAGTTCGAGAACGACTCCGTTGTCCGGTACTGTGAGATCGATGGCCTCTCGAAACGGAGCCATACGCTGCTGATCCCGCAGCATATTGAAGTGGTAATGCAACGGAATGAACTGCCCCAGAAGATGCTCCTCGGGCACGTCGATTGTCATAGCAGTTACTCAGTTGTCAGATCGTGAGTTCTTCAATTTCTGGAGTCCATTCCCCGGAATCGCGGGGGATACTAATGCAGCCAGAACGAATCTCACAAGATCGAACAAGACTATGAGGAGCCTTCAGACATTGGGCGCAACCAGGAGAACCACGAAACCGTTGTCTGCCTGTCCCGAAGCCGCTCGTTTCAGTCTTACTGAGATCAGGCTACCAGCGATGAGTCATCACTGGCGCCTTCGATCAAGGCGGAAGTCTTCAGCTTTACCGGCGGGGCAGCATATTAAACACCGCCCAAAACGGAGCCAAAACGAGTCTTAGCCAGCCACACGGGCGAATTCGCATCTCAAAGCAGTGCGGGCAGTACCAACAGCGAACCCCGAGCACCGCAAGGATCAGCCAAAGTCCAGAGAGGGGCACCTTCAGCAGAACATTTCTGCAGAAGTGGCACTTGTATTTCAGTGACTCCAGCCACTGTCGCGATTCCTTCGACTTGCTCATTACGTTCCCAGCAGACTTTGGCAAACCTGCCAAAGGCATATAGTGCTTCAGTTTCTTCTAAGGTACGGACAAAATGATGTCCTGCCAAGCTTTCAGTAACGATTAAAAAAGAGGTCAGGAACCCATAGCTAAAACGGCTGGGAAACTGCCTTGCACTATTGGTTCCTGACCCCTTTTCTTAACCACCACTTCTCGTTCAATCATTGACAACAAACTGGTACTCAGATGCACCAGTAGATTTTCTTAACTGAGTTCCCGGCAGCAGACGTGACCAGCAGTAGTCGGCCTCCTGAGACGAACTGCAGCAAAAAATCCATCAGGGAAAACTGGACTCAAAACTCCGTCCCTGAGTTCCGGGAGAAACACAAACTTGCTCCCGAGAACGTAGGGGCAGACGGCGATGGACTCTCCATCGCCCCATTTCAGAATACGTTTTTCTTCCCAAACTTCCTGCCCATCCCGCTCACTTCCGTGAGATCTAGTTCCGTGACCCAACCAATTGAGGTCTCATACTCGCCCGTGGGAATTTGGCACGCAATGCCTCCCGGGTCAAACCCTTTAACGCTCCACATGAGACATTATCAGGAGCCAATGCCGATCAGATCGGATCGGATCATCCAGATCACGGAAAAAACAGACGGGAACGATGCTCGTGCCGGTTGTTGGCTTGATGCCGGAACGCCCGCTTTTGCGGGCAAATCCTGTCGCACCGGACGTAGAAATCAGGTGTCCCCCACGCCTTTCCACCATGAGCGACGTTCGGACCGCATGCATGGAACTTCGCCGCCAGAACACGAGCGATGATCTCGTGTCAAAGGGAGGACTCAAGAGTGTGTGTTCCCGGAGCAAGAATCACATCAACGCACAATTTATCATTGATGTGCGAAAGCTTCATCCAACCTGCAGCACTGCGAGCCCGCCCTAAGAGCTTGATGCCCGGGGTTGATGCAAGGATTGCATTGAGTTGAAATGCGGCATCGCAGCCAGACGTTTTCCGGATTCTCGTGGATCTCTGCGGGCGGGCTGCCGCAAATTCTGTGTAAACAGATCTGGCGCTG
>CAIXQV010000401.1 GCA_903921605.1 uncultured Planctomycetaceae bacterium
CAGGAGCTGGCTGGCTGCCGATCGGAGCCATGGTGATGATTGTCGCCGCAAACCTGCAGTTTCACTGGCACTTCCGTCCTCAAATTCTGACGTACCTGAGCCTGGCGATGCTGCTGAGTCTCTGGCAGTATGTCTTCGGAGCATTTGATTCAAAGAATCCCGAGTCGGTGATTACAACCACCTCGCGTCTGCGATGGCTTTGGCTACTGGTTCCTTTGATGTGTTTCTGGGCTAACTCCCATGGTGGTTTTGCCGCAGGAGTTTGCATCATGCTGGCCTACCATGGTTTGATGTGTCTGCAGTTGATTCATCGTCGAGGCTTCCGGCATCGAAGATTCCTGCTGCACCTGTCGATCGTGACTGTCGCTGCGGTTCTGGCAACACTCATTAATCCTTATGGAGTTGAGCTGTGGCGGTTTATGCTGAACGCACTCACGCTGCCTCGTCCCGAGATTGCAGACTGGGGTCCTCCGGCGCTCATTGGAATGGAAGCCACTCGTCTGTGGTGCCTGATTGCTGTTGGTGTGATCGCCCTCAGTGTTGATCAGCGTCGAGATTTCGCCAGGCTTGTGATTCTGGCATTGCTGCTCTGGCAAAGTCTCAGTCATTGTCGGCACCTTTCGATCTTTGCCATCGTGTGCGGCTTCTGGATTCCTTGTGCACTGCAGCAGGTGGGGAATAATCTTCAACAGTCATTCCGGAAGTTGCAGCCACAGTCGGCAACGCGATCAACCGGGCGGTTTCGGATGGCCGCCATGCTGCTGATGATCTCGTTGAGTCTGGTCAAGCTGCTGCCGACTTTACAGGAAGTTCCTGTGGAGCGTGATGAGTACCCGGTCAGTGCAATGCAGTATCTGCACGATCATCAGTTGCACGGCCGTACTTTGGTGACATTCAATTGGGCTCAGTATGCCATCGGATGTTTTGCTGCAGACGATGGACCATTGCGAGAATCCCGAGTGGCCGTGGATGGGCGATTTGAAACCTGCTATCCGCGCGAAATCACGGATATCTGTTTTGATTTCTGGCTGGGGACTGATGATCCGGGTGATCGTTATCGCAGTCCATACGCGCCTCCGTTTTCACCATCTCTGGCGTTGGAATTTGAAATGCCTGATCTGGTGCTGCTCGCTCGAGATCAACGTCCCTCCGTTCGCATTATGCAGCAGCATCAGGATATCTGGGCACTGCTCTATCAGGATTCGCTCGCACAGATCTGGGGGCGTCGTTCTGAATATGATGTGCCCGGCCTGAAGAACTACCTTGCGCCGTCACAACGACGCATCTCTGACGATCCTCAGGTCGGCAAGGTTCCCTGGCCTGCGTTTCCGTCGGGTAACCCTTCCGCAGACCGCATTACGCTCAGCCCGGCTGCGATCACGGATATCATTTCTCGCTGAGGATTCGATCGCTAATATTCAGAGACGACATTAAGAGTGCGGTTTTCATCTGCGGACTTGAGTGCTCAAACGGGAAACCGGTCAAGGTGACTTCGGACTTCGTGCCGTTGGCATTAGATTACTGCTTCGCAGTTCCCGTTTTCTCTGCTTGATGGAATTCTCCACAGTGCAACTTTCCTCGAACGATCTGGTTCTGGTGACCGGGGCTACTGGACTCGTTGGCAGTCATGTCGCCGAACAAGCCCGGCAAAAAGGACTTCGTGTTCGCACGCTGGTACGATCCGGAGCTGATACGACACTGCTGCAAAAATGGGGTTGTGAGCTGGTGACAGGTGATCTGGACCAACCGGAATCACTCGCGGCAGCCTGTCGTGATGTCAAGGTTGTGATTCATTGTGCGGCTCGAGTGGGTGACTGGGGGCCGACGGACGATTATCGTCGTGTTAACGTGGAAGGCACAAAGGCGCTTCTGGAGGCTGCCCTGGCGGCCGGCACGCTGGCTCGCTGGGTGCAAATCAGCTCATTGGGTGTTTACGAAGGGCGTGATCACTACGGTACCGATGAAGCAACGTTGCCCAGCACGACAGGGATCGATGGTTACACGCTGACCAAAGTTGAGTCGGAGCTGCTGGTCTGTGACTACATCCGCAATCGCAAACTGCCGGCTGTTGTGCTGAGACCCGGATTTATCTACGGACCTCGCGATCGTACGGTGCTCCCAAGACTTCTGGATCGATTGCGTTCCGGAAAGTTTGCGTTCCTGGGTTCCGTCGACAAACTGATGAATAACACGTTTGTGGGAAATCTTTGCGAAGCGATCTGGCTGGCTGTTGAACGCGATGATGTCGTCGGCGAAGTCTTTAATATCCGAGATCCTCGAGCCGTCACGAAGCGGGAGTTCATTGATACCGTGTGTGACGCAGTCGGGCTGAGTCATCCGAAAAAGATTGTTCCGCTTCCTGTCGCCAAATTGCTGGCTCGACTCATGGAGTCCACCTGGAAACTTCTGGGCAAGAAGGAAGCTCCGCTGCTTAACAGTGCACGCATCAAGTTTCTGGGATTGAACCTCGATTTCAGTATTGATAAAGCGATTCGCCAATTGAAATATCAGCCATCCACTGATTTTCGTGATGCAATGAAGGCCTCTTTGAAGTAATGAGTTTGATATGAATCCCTCACGAACAATTGTGCTGGCCAGTCGGAACCACAAGAAAGCTCGCGAAGTTGCTGAGATTCTGGCACCGGCCGGATTTCGTGTCATTCCTGTGACAGAGTTTCCGGATGTTCCCGAAGTCGAAGAAGACGGTCTGACGTTTGCCGCCAATGCGGCGAAGAAAGCTTCTGAAGTCGCGAAGCATTTGGGCCAGTGGGTCATTGGCGAAGACAGCGGTCTGCAGGTTGACGCCCTGAACGGCGGCCCCGGAATTTACTCGGCACGGTATAGCGGCGAGGGCGCTACCGATGAAAAGAACAATCAGAAGCTGATGGCAGAGCTGTTGAATGTTCCGGATGAGAAACGTGGTGCGGGATACCTTTGCAGCGTGGCGTTGTCGTCGCCGGCGGGTGACATTCGGGTTGCGTGCGAAGGGACTTGTCGAGGACGAATTCTTCGTGACGCGAACGGGGCCGGTGGGTTCGGTTACGATCCATATTTTCTCATCCCGGAATATCATCTGACGTTTGGTCAACTGAGTTCCGTCGTTAAGCATCGGCTCAGTCATCGTGCACGAGCCTTTGCGAAGTTTGTTCCGTTGTTGCTGAAGATTCAGGACGAATTCTAAACGACAGGATTTGGGTTTCATGCAACATCTGATCGGCTGGTTCTTGTTGATCGCCAGCATTGCCGGACACACAGAGTGGTGGGTGGTGATCGTGAATCGTTCGCATGCATTGCGCATTCGATCGACAAGTTTAAGAAAGTTTCGGACGCTGCATGACCTCGCTGTGCTGTCGTATCCAGTGATTTTGCTGTGGCTGACTGGAATAGGTCCGAAGAGTCTTTGGCGAGGCGGCCGTTTCTCGGAGCAGTCTTCTTTTCTTCAGTGCCTTTTGATCGTCACAATCACGGGCTGTATTCCGCTGATTCTTGGGATGGTCCGCTGGCACTGGATTCGGCATCCTCAGTTCAAACACAGCAATAGCACCACGCGGCACGATGTGCTTGGCCAGGCGTCAACAGAAGAAGAGCGAACTGCTGTGCGTGGCCCTCGACGGCATCTTTCACAGTTGTGGCCGTGGAATGAGATTTTCCACCTGGAAGTCAACACGAAAGCCGTCCGTGTGAATTCATCGGCTGGAAACGGCAATACGACAAGAGCGCCGCTTCGGCTGGCGCATATTTCGGATCTCCATTTCATCGGATGTCCCGGACTCGGCTACTACCAGTTTCTCGTGAGCCAGCTCACGGAACTTCAACCGGATGTGATTCTCTTCACAGGCGATCTGATCGACGAGATGGAGCTATTACCGGAAGCCATCGATATCCTTCGGCCGCTGCTTTCCGTTGCCCCATGCTACTTTATTCTTGGCAATCATGACTGGAAGTACGAACACGAACAGATTCGCTCACAGTTTGCCGCTTCAGGCTGGCGATGCGTGACGGGGCGTTCGGAGATTCTGCGAGTCGGAGAATATCAGATCCTGCTCGCCGGATCAGAACAGCCGTGGATCGGACCGGCTCCGCCCGTTGTGCG
>CAIXQV010000402.1 GCA_903921605.1 uncultured Planctomycetaceae bacterium
GGCTGCTCACCAAACCAATGCTGATAGGTTTTCTGAGCATACCGGTCGATCTCACATGAGAATACGCATTCTCCACCGGCGGCTTCCAGTCCCAGACGAAGGCCACCGATTCCGGCGAAGAGATCAATAAATGTGAACATCAGACGAAATGACCAGATGGGTATGCATGAACAAAACTTAGGCGGACAAACGGTAACCAATTGTTACAGGCACAAACGACAAACACGATGCAATCGTGGTGGAATTCCAGGAGTCCACTCACAGTTGCATCGTGATTGAAACGAATCGAGATTCGGTGATCGATCAGATTGCCGGAGCTTCCGGCGTTTCTACCGGGGCAACCGCTGCTGGAGTTTCAGGAACTGGCGGTACCTCTGCCTTTACAGCGATCCATGGTGCGATCACGAGAGCCACCACCGAAACCAGCTTCAGAAGAATATTGAGCGATGGACCGGAAGTATCTTTGAACGGATCGCCGACGGTATCACCAACGACGGCTGCGGCATGAACAGAACTGCCTTTACCGTAGTCGACGCCATTGATTG
Organism: uncultured Planctomycetaceae bacterium; assembly: GCA_903921605.1. Next base: position 546 of record CAIXQV010000402.1, read on the forward strand.
TGACTCCGCCTTCAATCATCTTCTTGGCATTGTCCCAGGCACCACCGGCATTGGACTGGAAGATGGCCAGCATGACTCCGCTGACAGTTACGCCAGCCAGAAGTCCACCCAGCATTTCTCCGCCACCCAGGAACCCAACGACCATGGGGCCGGCAATCGCAAGAATTCCCGGAAGCACCATTTCTCGCAGTGACGCCCGAGTGGAAATCGCGATACAGCGATCGCAGTCAACTTCCAGCATCGCTTGATCCATGGTGGACTGCTCAGCAGCCGACCATTCTTCCATCGGAATATCTTCCTTAGCTATACAGATCGCCAGAGCTTTGGCCAGGATCGGAATATCGCGGAACTGCCGACGAACTTCCTCAATCATCTTTGTCGCAGCACGTCCAACAGCTCGCATCGCCAGGGCCGAGAAGAGGAACGGCATCATCGCGCCGATGAACAGGCCGCACATGACTCGAGCCTGTGCGACGTCGATCGACTTCAGACCAGCAGTCGTCATGTAAGCACTAAACAGAGCCAGTGCGGTCAGAGCGGCCGAGCCAATTGCAAAGCCTTTTCCAATAGCGGCGGTCGTGTTTCCCACGGCATCGAGCTGATCCGTACGTGCTCGAACATCTTTCGGCAAACCAGCCATCTGAGCAATCCCGCCGGCGTTGTCAGCGATCGGACCGTACGCATCAACGGCCAACTGAATGCCGGTATTGGACAGCATTCCCACGGCGGCGATTGCAATGCCGTACAGCCCCGCCAATTCGTGAGCACCCAGGATGGCGAAGGCGATCAACAGCATCGGAATCGCCGTCGACAACATCCCGACACCCAAACCGGCAATCACATTTGTGGCGGCTCCGGTGACGGACTGTTCGACGATATCAAGGACCGGGCGACGACCAGAACCAGTATAGTACTCAGTCACGAAGCCGATCAGGATGCCAGCCCCAAGACCAATCAGCGAAGCCCAGAAGACTCCCATTTCCGTATAAACAAAACCGTCAGAACCTGTCCAGGTCGCAGGCAGCATCATCGTGATAATGAAGTAGCTGGCAGCCAACATCGCTGCCGCAGCAATCAACTCGCCACGGTTCAATGCCTTTTGAGGATCAACATTGTCACCGCCGGAGACGAAGAATGTGCCGAAGACGGAGGCCAGAACTCCGGCTGCACTCAACATCAGAGGCAACAGAACCGCGTTCATCCCGTCCGATTTGGATGTAAACTGATCCAGTGATGCGAACGTTGCCCCAAGCACCATCGCCCCGATGATTGCTCCCACATAGCTTTCGAAAAGGTCTGCTCCCATGCCTGCGACGTCACCGACGTTGTCACCAACATTGTCAGCAATCGTTGCAGGGTTGAGTGGGTGATCTTCCGGAATTCCCGCTTCCACTTTTCCGACAAGGTCAGCACCGACGTCGGCGGCCTTGGTATAGATGCCTCCGCCCAGGCGAGCAAACAACGCGACCGACGAAGCTCCAAAAGAGAATCCCGTCAGCACATTAATGACGCGTGTTAACGACGCACCTTCGCTGCCCAGAACTTTCATATAGACCACAAACAGTCCGCCGAGACCGAAAACTCCCAGCCCCACCACAATCATGCCCATCACCGATCCGCCACCAAAGGCAATCAGCAGAGCCGGCGCGAGTCCTCGCCGTGCTGCGTTGGCGGTTCGCACGTTGGCCAACGTGGCGATTCGCATCCCAAAGAAGCCCGCCAGGCCGGAAAACAGTGCCCCCATGATGAATGACAGTGCCACCAGGGGGTGTGAATCTTTCGAGCTGCCCGACAAAAACATCAGGGCGGTGGCGACCAGAATAAAGCCGAGCATCACCGTGTACTCAGCCTTCAGGAAAGCCATCGCTCCCTTGCGAATACGGTCAGCGATGGCCTGCATCTTTTCGTTGCCGGGATCCTGACTGGCCACCCATTGGTAGCGATAAGCACTGAACGCAAGCCCGACAAGGCCGATAACAGGAATGACGTAGACCAGGGAACTCATTCTCGACTCCAGTGAGTTTACAGAACTAATGGTAGGCTTGAAATGACGAAGGCGACCGGGAATCGTTGTCGCCTTGGTGCGGGAGGGTGAAGGAATAGTGTTCTTAACAAAAGTTTGCCACTGTACCACGCAATGTTGCTGAATGTTTTTGCGGTATGGCTGAACGCGCGCCATTTCTTCCCATCACTGCCTTGACCTGTATTTCCCAATTTGCTGGTTGCATACATTGACTACCGACGATCGCTCCCATGAACGGCTCGCCGCTAGGGGGGCGTTGATTGAATGGGTTTTCACAACCCGAAACGTCAGTGAGGGATAAACGTTGCCGAGTTTTAATCAACAATCCCTCGCTGACGCAGCGGGTTAGGATTGAATCAACACCCCGCTATCGCCATTCGGTTCACAAACAAGTACACGACACTTGAGACCTCGAACTCAGAAGACGACAATGCGGATCCCTCCCCAGCCGTTTTTTCTCCGTTCGATTTTAACAGATCGGCTGACGATGAATCTCTCCTCACAACGACTGCACTTTATGAGTCTCCTCAATCGTCTGCTGAATCAGTGCTGGCCGGGCTTCTCAGTATTCTCGAGGCTCGCAGCAGCAATCGTCCTTGCATCCGCTTGGCCGACGTTCGTCCAGGCGGATGATGCAGAGCAGTTCTTTGAATCGCAGATTCGACCACTACTGATCGAAAAATGTCTCGAATGTCATAACGTCGAAAAACAGTCCGGCGGTCTGCGACTGGATTCACGCGACAACATCTTGAAGGGTGGAGATTCCGGAGCCGCGATGATTCCCGGTGATCCCGCTGCAAGTCGGCTCATTCAGGCAATCCGTTACGATGGCGATTTGCAGATGCCGCCGGAAACACCGCTTGCCGACGACCATAAGAAGCTGCTGACGCACTGGATCGAACTCGGAGCCCCCTGGCCGGTAGATTCAAAACCGATGCTGGCCGAGAAAGCGGATCTCGCAAAAACTCATTGGGCCTTTCAGCCGGTTCAACATTTTGAGCCACCACAAGTCGCGAACAGCACAAAGTCAGCTCATAAACCTGTTGACGCATTTTTGCTTGCCAGACTGAATGCCGCAGGACTCGAAATGTCCCCCGAGACCGATCGTCGCACTTTGATTCGACGTGCGTCTTATGCGTTAACGGGATTACCGCCCTCTGCACAGGACGTTGAACAGTTTGTCGCCGATGCGGATCCGCAGGCTTACGAAAAACTCATCGACCGGCTTCTGGCTTCACCTGCGCATGGTGAACAATGGGCTCGGCACTGGCTGGATGTCGCTCGGTATTCTGACACCAAGGGTTATGTTTACGGTCGCGAAGAACGCTTCTGGGTTCATGCCTGGAATTATCGTGACTGGGTCGTGAACGCTCTGAATTCTGATATGCCCTACGATCGATTCCTGCTGCTTCAGATTGCGGCCGATCAGGTTCCGGATCGCACCGACAATGATCTGGCCGCGATGGGATTCCTGACGATTGGCCGAAGATTTCAGGGAGTACGTCGCGACATCATCGACGACCGAATCGACGTTGTTTGCCGCGGCACAATGTCATTGACCGTCGGATGTGCGCGGTGTCATGATCACAAATACGATCCGATTCCGACTGCCGATTATTATTCTCTGTACGGTGTTTTCGACAGTTCTCGCGAGGAACTTGTTGCGCTTCCTCCGATCGCAACTGCTGACGAAACATTCGCCAAAGAACATGCCGCACGTCTGGCTACGATGGAGTCGACTCGCAAGGAACGTCGAGCCACTACAGAAGCTCGTGTGCGTTCTCGCGTCGGCGATTATCTGCAGGCTCAACTGGAACTGGGTAAGTATCCCGAAGAAGGCTTTGATCAGATTCTTGCAGTGACGGATTTACTTCCGTCGTTCGTTCATCGCTGGCGAGATTATCTGCGGGATACCGAAAAATCAGGAGACCCTGTCTTCGCCGCCTGGCATGCGTATCGACGCATTCCGCTTGATGATTTTTCTCAGCAGGCAGCCAGAGAGACGGATACTTTGAAAGCACTGGATGCGAGTCGATTGAATCCTCGTGTCGCAGCAGCCTTCACTTCGCCTCCCGGAAACTTTACCGAGGTTGTGCAACGCTATGCAGCCATCTTTCAGCAGTGTGATCTTCAGTGGCAGGCTGAACTGAATGCCGCGAAGACTAACGGTCAGCCGCTTCCCGAGGGATTTAGTAATCCGGCCGATGAACAACTGCGTGATGTACTTTACGCCCCGGGTCGACCATGTTCGGTGCCGGACGAACCGATCGTAAGCACCGAGTATGATTTTGATTCCGGAACCTGCAATGAATTGTGGAAGCTGCAGGTCGAGATGGATCGTGCGATTCTGAACGCGGCTTCTCAACCTCGCTTTGCTGTCACCATGCGTGATCGAGATTTCCCGGTGAATCCACGGGTCTTCAAACGTGGCAACCCGGCAAACAAAGGCGAAGATGTTCCGCGTCAGTTTTTGAAGCTGCTCAGTGGGCCAGATCGAAAGCCGTTTGAACATGGCAGTGGCCGACTGGAACTCGCCCAGGCCATTATTGATCCCGCCAATCCGCTCACCGCGCGAGTCATCGTGAATCGAGTCTGGGCGCATCACTTTGGGACAGGACTCGTTTCAACTCCCGGAGATTTCGGCGTTCGCGCAGATACGCCGTCGCATCCGGAACTGCTGGACTGGCTGACGGAAAAGTTTATCGCAGATGGCTGGAGCCTGAAAAAACTGCATCGACTGATTGTGACTTCGGCCGCGTTTCGTCAAAGCTCTTTCGGACCAACGGAGCCAACTCAGCTTTCAAAGGCATTGACTGTCGATCCATCCAACCGACTGCTTTGGCGCATGAATGCTCATCGTCTTTCCTTTGAAGAGATGCGAGATTCCATGCTGTCAACTTCCGGTGAACTGGATGCTCGCCAGGGAGGCAAGCCGGCAGAATTATTCACGCCTCCTTATCCAGTGCGGCGGACGATCTATGGACTGGTTGATCGCCAGTTTCTGCCGGGCACGCTGCGAATGTTCGACTTCGCCAATCCGGATTTACACATTCCTCAGCGAAGTGAAACGACGGTTCCGCAGCAGTCGTTGTTTCTGATGAATCATCCGATTGTACTGGAACGTGCAAAGGCGATGGCGAAATCAGTCGCTGAGGTTTCCGATCCGGCCGAACAAATCCAGCAGCTCTATCTGCGAACGCTTCAAAGATCTCCGACAGCATCACAGCTTGAGGATGCTTTGCAGCTTATTCGCGAGGAATCTCCGACCGTGGAGCAAGCGGTGCTGACAGCGGCCGACTGGTCCTACGGCTACGGAGCAATTGATGAGACGACTCAGAAGATTACTTCCTTTACACCTCTGCCGCATTTCAGTGGCAGTGCCTGGCAAGGTGGCCCGGCGTTTCCGGACGGACCACTGGGATGGGTTCAATTGAGTGCTGTTGGCGGGCATCCGGGCAATGATCGCCAGCATGCGGTCATTCGCCGCTGGACAGCTCCGAAAGCCATGACGCTGAAGATTACGTCAGAGTTGATTCATGAACATGAACCGGGCGATGGCGTTCGAGCATTCATCGTCAGTTCACGTTCCGGAGTCCTGCAGTCTGCAAAAGCTCACAAGCAAACCGTGGCGATGAATGTCGAAAGCATCGCCGTTGAGCCCGGGGATACTTTGGATTTTCTGGTCGACATCGGCGACGTGCTGAACACCGACCAATATTTCTGGCGTTGCCAATTGGCGGAGGCTTCAGCAGAGAAACCAGTGTCCGCAGAAACGAATGCAAAATCACCGCCCACGAAATGGAACTCCGAAGCTGACTTTCCGCGAAACACTGTCAATCTGCTGACGCCTCTGGAGCAACTGGCTCAGGTGTTGATGTGTTCCAACGAATTTATGTTCGTCGACTGACGCGCATTCGCGGTGCTTGTGTTTCATCTCATGTTCGATGAGACTTCGCGGGACATTTGGAAAGTTGTTTGTTCGGCAGTTTCCGACTTAGGGATAGTCCTGACGTAAGTTAGTTTGGGACTAATCCTTAAGTCAGGCGCAGCGGTTCGACGCACCACTCACGCATAAAACATCATCGCAGCACCCGAGTTGGACCATTTTGAATGACACTTGATCAGCTTCTGCAGCAATATGAACAAGGCCCGGAACTGCTTCGAGCGGCCGTCACAAAGGCTCAGGAAAGTCAGTATGGGCTGCATCCGGTGCCGGGCAAGTGGTCCATTCGACAGGTCGTTTGCCACCTCGCCGATTTTGAACCTATCTACGCGGATCGGATGAAGCGAGTACTCGTCGAAGACAATCCGACGATGTTCGGCGGAGACCCGGACGTCTTTGCATCCGGCCTGCACTATGAGATCCGAGATGTTCACGAAGAGCTGAACCTGATTGCCCTCGTCCGCAAACAAATGGCCAGGATTCTCCGCCAGACTGATGTGGAAGATTTTCAAAGAACCGGAGTGCACTCGGAATCCGGTCCACTGACACTGGAAACGCTGCTGGAACGCATCACGAACCACATTCCGCATCACGTGAAATTTATCAACGACAAAGTTGCGGCACTACGGTGATGCTCTGCTGCCTTTGGGCGTTTGCAGATTCACACGTTTGAAATCTTCAGATTCAGAATGTCAGGATTCAAATCGAAAACAGGCGTCGTGCGTTCAAGGTTGTCTGTTCAGCCATCTCATCAGGCGTCAGACCATGAATCTGAGCCAGGCATTCGTTTGTGTACCGAACCCAGGAGGGTTCGTTACGTTTGCCACGATAAGGCAATGGCGCCAGATACGGAGCGTCGGTTTCAACCAAAAGTCGATCCAGCGGAATTTGTTTGGCGACTGCGCGCAGATCTTCGTTCTTGCGAAAGGTGAGCATTCCGGCGAAGGAGATGTAGAGCCCAAGGCTGAGACAAATCTGTGCCGTCTCCAGTTTCCCGCAGAAAGAATGCATCACACCCTGCATTGGCTCCTCGCCTGATTCACTCTGCAGAACTGCGAGCACTTCCGCTTCTGCTTCGCGGCAATGAACAACGAACGGCTTTTGCACCCGCCGTGACAAATGGATGTGCCGTACGAAATAGTCCTGCTGAACGTCGAGAGGGGCTTTGTCCCAGTATTTGTCGAGACCGGTCTCGCCAACGGCTACGACATGAGGATGTCGAACCAGCTCTTCGATATGAGCCCAGTCGGTCGGCCGGGCTTCCTGAACATAGTTGGGATGAATTCCGGCCGCAGCGGAGACGCACGAATAACGATTCGAAAGCAGAATGGCGGCCTGACTGGTCTCCAGAGTCGTCCCGATGGAGATCATGCGCTCCAGGCCGCTCTCCTGAGCACGCTGGATCACCAGATCGATTTCCTGATGAAATCCCTCAGAATCCAGATGACAATGAGTATCGATCAGGGGACTTGCCATGAGTCAGTTGTCTTTATCTTTTAGCATAGATTCACAGCGAACAGGAGCACGAATGCGCAAGGTACGTAACAATCGTGCGACCGTCCACCAGACGGGTTCAAAAGCTCGAATTCCGGTGCTGGGCCACTCCTGTTGGAAGCTGCAACGCTCGCCCACGGACGGCAGACGCCGCGTTTCTTCTCGGGGCCGTCGCCGAATGACACTCACTTTGTGGAAGGCGATGAGCGTTTCGGCGTGTGATTCAAAAACGCAGCGTACCGAAATCCCTGGCGGCTTCCGCTACGACACTCAGGTTCCAAAGTGACTGCCGTGGGCCTTCGTATTTATAGCTCGGATGGGTCTTCCCGCAACCACTTGAAAATCTCTTCAGCAATGATCTGATGGGCTCGTTCGTTCGGATGGTTGTCGAACGCATTTACTGTCAGCTTCTCTGAAGCATGCGTTGAAAAGATCGGCATCATGTCGAGCACCGGCACGTTCTTGCTGTGAGCCCATGCAACAAGTTTCTCATGAGCTTTCTGGAACGGATAATCAGGGCCAAGATTGTGCATGAAGGGGAAGATCACAAGACGAAACTCTACGCCCTTTTCTTTACTCATCGCAGCCATGCCATCGAGTTCGTTCTTAACGGCATCCCATGGCGGACTGTTGTAGGATTCCACAAGGTGGGGGAAGTAGTCGACAGACGATCCGGCCGAGTACTGAACCCAGCGATGGTACATCCAGTTGATAAAATAACTGTGAGAGACCAGCCAACTTCCGGTCTGACGTCTGTTACCGATTTCCTCAATCGCTGCATTCGTCTTCGGATCGTAACCTTCGATGTCGTTCATCATGTAACAATAGATCAGAGTCTGAACGGGGTAATCTTTTTCCAGCACCGCACTTTCCATGGCCCGAATCATGGAGATCTCAAATCCCGGTTCTCCCATGTTGTAAACCTGGTACTCAGGTTTCTTTCCGGAGTTCAGCAGGACTTCCAGGCGTTCAGTAAACCGATCATCGATATTGTTAACACCGTGCCCGGCTGTAAAACTGTCGCCCAGGAAAAGGATGCGATTGACACCCTCGGGAAGAGGAGTTGCCAAAATCCGTCGTTCACGAAAACCATCATTGTTTCGCTGAGAATCGAAATGCACCTGAAACCAGCGTTTCGCGATCATGCTCGCGTTAAACGCTTCAGAATGATCAACAAACAGGGCAAATATGAGCTCTGCAGCCGTCAAAGCTGCGAAGAGAAACCAAAGGCCAAAGCCGAATCCCAGCATTCGAGAACGTAAAGAATTCTTGGAAGTTCCGGATTTTTTCCGAGCCGCACGACGACGACGGAGCAGCCAGACAAGAATGACCAGCAGGAACGCCATCCATAAGGCTAATCCGACGAGATAACTGGCATCCAGCCACAGCAGCAGCATCGAAAACTCCCGGGGATCTGTTCAGGATACGATTGTCGAAATATCGCCGGGCCATTAAAGTGCCCCGCTTTCCATCGTACGCCAACACCCTTTCGGGAGAAAACTAATGGTTCAACGTCCTCGCACAAAGGCAAAAATCCTTAAGAAAACCAAGCGATGCCCAAAGTGCGGCAAGATTGTCCGCGCTGCCGCTCGCTGTAAGACCTGCCACATGGTTCAGAAGAAAGCGTAGTTTCGAGGCAGTTCGTCTGCATTGAGCCTGCCTGAGACTTTGACCGCAGAGGCGGATCAACGGCTTGCACAGAAGCGAGCAAACCACATTCACTTGAGCCTGAGACGCTAGCCGATTTTTCCTGTTGAATCGCCTAACGCCTCAGGCTCAAGCGGTAAATAAGAGACTGAATTCGGGCTGTTAGTCAGGAAAATACCATGAGCATTCCCACGCGCCGGTCTTTCCTTGCTGCTGTTGCTGCCGCCTGCGGTTCTCAGTGCCTGCCTTGCCTGACAGACAGTGCAATGGGCTCCACGGCGGCCGACTTCGAATTCAAGTATATCGTAGCTTCGTGCATGTACGGTTACATGTATCTGGGCGAGATCCTGCCCGAAGTCGCTCAATGTGGTGCCTCGCATATTGATATCTGGCCGAAGCGTCATGGGAATCAGCGTGAGCAGTTGCACGACATGGGTGAGGAGTTGTTCCTCAGCATGCTGCAGAAGCATAAGCTTCAGGTCGGCTGCCTGACACAGTATCCGCTGGGACCGTTCAAGCTTCAGGATGACATGCGACTCGCAAAACGCCTTGGCTGTCCGCTGATCATCACCGCTGGCACTGGCCAGAAAGGTCTGGCGGGAGCGGAGCTGAAGAAAGCCGTGGCAACTTTTGTCGAGAACATGAAGCCGCATCTGGCGGTTGCAGAAGAAAACGGTGTCACGGTCGCGATCGAAAATCATGCAAACGATCTCTTCGAAACGGCTGACGGAATTCGTTATCTGAACGAACTTCGACCGTCGACAAATCTCGGCATTGCTCTCGCACCCTATCATCTGCCACAGGACGCAGAACAACTAGCCTCGCTCATTCGAGAACTCGGCAGCAGCCTGCAGATGTTTTATGCCTGGCAGCACGGCGATGGTTGTATGACCAGGCTGCCGAAGGAACAGGAGCTGCTTCAGATGCCGGGCCGGGGTCCGCTGGATTTTGGTCCGCTGGTGAAAGCACTCGTAGATATCAAGTATCAGGGATGGACGGAAATCTTCATGCACCCGGTCCCCAGAGGCATCCCCATTCTGGAGACGGCTCAGGAGGTCACGGCCGAGATCAATAAGTCACGTGAATATCTGGCCGAACGAATGAAGAGCGTTGCAATTTGATGTTTCGCAGCTATCCCGGAAACACGTCCGTGGGTTGTTGATTGAGTTGGTAGTGCCGACTTCAATCGGCACTCTGCATTAAATCTCCGGACGAAAGTTGGCTGAAGCCAACACTACGGTCTGAACTGCTCACAAAACGCATTAGAAGGATCCAACAATGTCATCCAGCAACAAAGTGCTCATCATCGTTGGCGACGCCACGGAAACGCTCGACACGATGTACCCTTATTACCGTCTGATCGAAGCTGGTTTTGTTCCAGTGGTGGCTGCTCCCGAGAAGCGTCGGTATCAGATGGTTTTGCATGAAGTGAAGCCGGGCTGGACAATCACTAAGGAGTGGGAAGGCTACTCAATCGAAGCTGACATTGCGTTCCGCGATATCAAAGAGGAAGAGTATGCCGGCATCATGTTTTCGGGAGGACGTGCTCCTGAGTATATTCGGTATGACCAGGACCTGGTTCGTGCAACAAAGCACTTCTTTGCGACGAATAAGCCGATCGCCAGCGTTTGTCACGGCGTTGAGATTCCTGCTTATGCCGACTGCGTCCGCGGTCGGCGGATGGCGACTGTCCTGAAGTGCCGCTTTGATCTGGAAGTTTGCGGCGGTATCTTTGTGAATGAGCCCTGCGTGATCGACGGAAATCTCATCAGCGGCCGAACATTCCACGACAACGGTCACTATGTCGGGCCGTGGATTAAGCTGCTTGAGGCGGCTCGTTGAGTTGCTCAGTCCGGACTTAAAGCCTCCGCAACAAGTCGCCACATCGGGATGATTTCCGATGGCGATGACTTCGTGAGCCCCGTGTCGCGAGCGGTTGCCTGAAAGAGTATTCAGCGTTTCCGTTTAACGGCGAGGCGCAGGCGAATCTGAGCGGCGACGCCTGCGGCTCGGGGTTAAACGATTAAATCATCAGCCCGACAGGGAAGTGCCGCTGACCCAAAAATACGCTTCAAACGTTTTATTCCACGCTGTCGCCGGCGGCGTCGAGCAGTTCACCGGCGGAACGCAATTCCTGAGCGATGCGTTCACTGAGAGTCATTGTGGCGGCATTTGATTCGCCTGGCATGACCGGCCACGTGTAGGTCTCGACTTCCAGATGCGGAGAGTAGTCCAGCCGGGCGACTTTTCGCAGTGCCGCGGCCAGATCGGGGCGAGTCGTTTTCAGCGGCCCCAGAGTTTCCGCAAAAATGGGCACATGGAAGTGAACTCGCCAGCTTTCGGCGTTGAGGAAATCATCGGATGGTGAGCGACGAATATCATCTTCCAACAGATCCACTCGTGACTTCACACTGCCGTCTTTAAACTTTGCGTACGTCTGATGAAGATATCGCGGCTCAACGAATCGACACAACGCTTCACGGCCTTCTGAGTTATTGGCGGGATCGATTAGCTCTGCCGCATTCGTGATGTGTACTTTATTGATACGAATTCCGTGACGAACAAATTCATCGATAGACTGCTGCACGTCTTCGAACTCAACCGCCTGATGACACACATCGAAACACAGTCCGATGTATTCGCGGACAACATCTTCGCAGTTCAGCGCATCTGCCTGAGCATAGAGACGCTTGAACGCGGGCAGAGTCCACTCACGAGTCCCTGACATTTCGCACATCGGTTCCGGTTCCAGCCCCAAACGAATTTTGCGACCAGTGGTGTCGAAAATCTCCTTCAGATGCTTGGCAACTCGAATCAGATGGCTGAAACACGACGCATGAAAATCCGGACCATGCGGATTCATACGTCCCCCCAGCGGAACGGTCGACAAACTTCCCTCGGCTCCGGCTGGCAAAAGCTGGCTCAGTAGATTCGCACACTCTTCGGTGTATGTAACTCGTGCGAGACTGGTCCAATCCGGAAGGTAGACCTGTTCCTTCACCCGCTCACTGTGAAAGTCACCGTAAGGAAACGTATTCAGGGTGTAACAACAGAGGTCATGTTGCCAAAGAGCCTGAGCCAACTGTTCCAACTGATCGGGTTGTTCTTTGAGTTCTCGCACAACGCTGGCGGCGAGCCACAGTCCTGCCGCCATCGGAAAATCCAGATGACGCTGGGCCTCAGCTGATTGTTCGGTAATTCCACTGATCACTTCGGCCACGTTGCGGCCGGGATGAACGTTGGTGCAATAGCTGAGGGGAAGTGAAGAAAGAGTCATTCGGGCGATTAACCTGTCAAACAAAAGTGGAAGAACATTCTCTATGTGGAAATCGAACAGAACACTGTCGAAATCGATTACTGATGAATTCAGGCCGTGCGTCCAAATTCCTGATCCAGCCTCGCGCGAATTTCATCCCGTACGCGGCGGAACTCTGACATCAATTCTTCTTCGGAACCAGTGGCGTGGAACGGATCGTCAAACGGCCAGTGCCAACGTTCCACGGCAGCCGGAAATGTGGGACAGTTTTCGTCAGCCGTTGAGCAGACGCCGATCACCACGTCCGGCGGGTTGCCTTTGGGCGGTAGGAATTCGTAAATTGATTTGCTCAGTTGCGGAGAGATATCAATTCCCAGTTCTGCCATCACCGTGACAGCTCGCGGATGTACGTATCCGGCTGGTTTCGCACCTGCGGAAAGTGCTTCGCAGCGATGACCATGATAAGTCCGCAGCAAACCTTCAGCCATCTGACTGCGGCAGGAATTGCCAGTACACAGAAACAGGATTCGTTTTCGTTGTGACACGGAAGCTTCTCCGGAGGACTTTCAACAGACGCCGACCTGCCGTTGTTTACGGCGTGCCGAGTCCGCAGAATAGTCAACTCCGACCGAAACGCCACCTTAGTGATTCATGAAGTCTGCGACTCGGGATGCGAGACATCCAGCCTTCACCAGTGCCGACAAAGCGGTCCGTACAAAGAGGCCGGTCCTGTGGGATGAAACAGTTATGCGTCAGTTGCTAAAATTTCCTTGCACACGCGTCATGCTACCGGTGCGAGCGACTATAGTCGGAGTTCGAGTTCGTTCGATCCGAGTTGTAGAGAACTCAGTCAGCCCGGAACACCGCGGCTCTTTGCTGGATTGCTCGCAGGAAAAGGATGTCCATGCGAACTTCATTTGCCATTTTGTCACTGACAGTCATGACTCTTCTGTCCGGCTGTCATTGCTGTGGGTGGACCGAAAACTACGCCGACGCAATTGACGATATCGCGGACCACAATGACTTCAAGCGCGGCCTCGATGACTGCTACTGCGAAAAACTGGATATCAGTCGATGGTGTATGAACCGTCGCTGCCCGCCTTCAAGCTGTCAGCAGTGTCGCTGAACAAACCGAGCCTATAGCATGCTCACTTCGGCAGGATTCACCGAACGCATTCTGGTAACTCCCCCGAACACCTGCGATCTGCCGTCCCATTGACTTTGACGACCACGTAGAGTCTGCGGATCTGCGGAATGGACTCATCGCCTGCTCCCGTAATTCCGATTATTCAGTTCGGGGGATTTGTGCGGCGTTTGACTTCCGGGGGGACTCAAACAGCATCGCACGCCATCAGCTCTTGCAGAGTTGTGCGCTGAATTATCGCGCGGTTACCAGAGGGTCGCCGTGTCATGAGTTTGTAGCGGATGAACTGCGCGAGCCCGAGTTTTCAGGGGGCGTCATGCGAAGAAAAACAGTGCTGAAAGAGGTCGGCAGTACGCTGCTGAATCACACTGTGCCATGTCGCATCTCAGTAAGTCGACAGAGAGAGTTTCGCGGAATTCCGCGTCTCCGTTGTCTTCAACTCATGCTGGTGATGCTGGCGACTCTGCTGAGTCAGCCTTCGTACGGAGATCAGCTCGAAGAACTGGCGACAAAAGCCGGGATTCGCATCGTCACGAAAGGCGAATCCTCGTCTGATCTGCAGAAGAAAACAGTCGCCTCAATTCCGCTTCACGCCATGGCGCCCGCCAGTCGGCAGCGGGCTAAGACGATCATGGACGACTGTTCTCAGTATCGTCGCCTGCCTTCGCTGCAATACTCCATTGATGAGCCAATGTATCGTTATCTGTTGCAGCATCCTGATGTGGCAGTCAGTACATGGCGGGTGATGGGAATCTCACGCTTCGAAATGTGGCAGACGGGGCCCCTGGAATACGAAGCGAAAGCCGTCGATGGTTCAGAAGGCATTGCCGATATCCTTTACCAGGATGCGAACCAGATGGTGTTTGTTTGTCAAGGGACGTATCACAACGTTCTGCTTCCAAAGCCACTGGAAGCATCAGCCCTGATCTGGTTTCGAGCGACATACACACCGGCAGCGGATGGAACTCATACGGTGAGTCAGAAGGCGGATGTGTTTGTAAAGTTCCCGTCATCGGCCTTTTCGGCAGTGGCCAAGATGCTGACGCCCGTGACGAATGGAATGATGGATCGCAATCTATTCGAAGTGTCGCTTTACAGCAGCATGATGTCTCGAGCTGTTCGTGACGAGCCGGAATGGGTTGTTCAGGTCGCCGACCAGATGGAAGGTGTTCTGCCGCAAAGGCGTGGCGAGCTGATCGAAGTGGCCCAACGACCTCGCAAGGTCAACAAGGGGCAGAACGCTTCATCCGAGAAGGTGACGTCTGTTGATCGCAGCGTCATCATGTCGCCGCAGCTTTTGTTCTTTGACCCGCCGAAAGATGGCCCTGTCATGGACAGCTCCAGCCCTGTGAGGGAAGCGAGTCTGCCCGCCGGGAAACCTATGCCTTTCAGAACGGCTGAGCTTTCTAAAGACGTAACGTCGCCAAAAGAACAACCAAAGTCGTCAGAGAAGTAGTACGTTAACGCAGTCCGATGATGAGTCAGTACTGCAACCCGCGAGCCCCCGGCTGGATCGACCGCAACCGATCCAGCCGGGTGCGGCTCATTCTGGAGTGAGCGATTTTCCGCTGTTTCGTGCCTTCTTACAGGCAAACTGACGATCGGGCGAACAGCGTGATTTCTCGGATTTGTTCCGATTGGTGGACTGATCGGAGAATGGTGAATCCGGGACATGTGTGGTAGTCGAGGATTCTCTTTGCGACAGCCTGGGTGTTCCGAGTATGCTGGGATAACTTTTCCAGCACTCCGCTCGGCCGTGTCGTCGTATCGAGGCCCCCCACTATGTCTTTTTCTTCTCGCCAACTCCTTCTTCGCGTCGTCGCAGCCCTGATGGTTGCCTGCGCGACAGGATTTACAGCCGAGCCAGCCGTCGCCGATAAGATCGACAAGCTGGACGGCGCCGGGGTTATCGAGTTCTTCGGGACGATACACCTTCAGGAAGGAAATCACCCGATCATCGATCTCGGCGATGCTCACGGATTGCATGAAGCAAATGAAGTGGCCATCTTTCGTGCCGAAGACATGCACTTTCGGCCGCTCGGCTCGTGCCGGATTGAAGAGAGCTTTGCCACCCATTCCGTACCTGAAGTGCCTGCGGGAATCGAACTGAGGGACGGTGACAGAGTTGTTTACGTGAAAACTCTGAGCCAAATGGGAACTGGTGGTGCGTTTCGGGAATCGTTTCTGCGACAGCAATTAATCAAGACTGCCGAGCGAAACTCCTATTCCACGTTTCGTCAGCAGGATGAAGCTAACAGTCTGCAGAATTATGTGTCTCGTCAGCCCCGCTGGGTGCGAGATCGCAAACATTTTTCTGGACGCATGCGTTCTCCGTCAGTCACGGTTCAGGCAGCAGACGACATGAGACCGGTACTGAGTCAGGTGCAACTCTTACAGCATTATCAGTCCCTGGGAGTTTCAATCGACAGGAACATCGGACCCAACTGGCTGACCGTAATGAATGCTCTGAAGCCAACTCCGGACGTTGTGTTTGGCGAGCCGCGAATGACGAACGCAACGACAAAAGAAGCATCCGCAAAGACATCGGCTGCAACACAGCCTCCGGAGCCAATCGATGTGATTGAACGTCGAGCAGAGCGGATGCGCCGAGAGGCCGAAAACATTCTGTTTACTCGCTCCGCTGAAGAACGAAATCTTGCTGTAATCGTCCTGGCGGCTCTTTATGTCGAAAAGCCCGGCAACGAACGCCAGTGGATTGTTGACCAGGTGCGAGTAAGCCAGTTTCCTTCTCTGGCTGTGAATGACCAGTTCATTGAGGATCTCTTGAAGATCCTGAAACGCGTTCGCACCAACGAGCAGGGCTGATCATCATTTCTAAGCCTGGCGAATACAAACAGGACCTTTGTGCTATCACAGCACAAAGGTCCTGATGTTTCAGCAGCGGCATTATTCGGAGGCAGAACTACTTCTTCTCCGCGGGATTCTTTTCTCCCGAATTCTTCTGTGTCGGAACCAGTCGAATATAGTCGACAGCCAGCATATAAGCTTTTACGGCCTCCGGGTTTGCCCCGACAATCTCGAACGTGATGCGATGATTGCCGGCTGCCAATTCATTCATCCCGAACGACAACACTCCCGTCGTTATCACGTCCGGATTGTTGAACATATCGAGCCCCGGATCGAGCACCTTGTCGTCGATGGAGATCTTCGCAACGCCATAATCGCGTGCTCGAGTCAGTACGATTTCGATATCATACGTTCCGGCCTTCTCCACAGGCACTTCAAGGCTCAGTTTGTCGCCGGGCTTGGCTCCCGTCCACCACAAATGATCGTTACCGCTCCAGCGGTCCGCCTGGAATCCACCCATATTCTGACTGGCCGCCGTGCCACCAGTCTTTTCCACGATCTTCATCGCTTCGCCCTCAATTGCTCCCGGAACTTTTCCGGTCTTTGCATCGATTGGTGAAGCTGGCCCGCTCAGCACCACCTGGCCGGGAGATGCAAGATAAGCGACAAGGTCACGCACTTCATCCTTTGTCAGTGTTTCCAATTGACGCTCAGGCATCATGGAAACATTCGAAAGCGTCCGTTCTTCAATCTCTGACTTCGGCACGACGACCTTATCGTTGATGGTCTGAATCGTCAGAGCACTATCGGTTTCCTGTTTCAGTAGTCCCTGAATCACCTGACCGTTCTGCAGGGCGACGACGGTCACCTGATAATCACGCCCCACCACCGCGCTGGGATCCAGAATGTTTTCCAGGATATAGTCCAGGTTCGCTCGGTTGGAACCGGTGATATCCGGACCGATCTGACCACCAGTGCCGAACAGCCGATGACAGTTCTGGCAGATCTTCGAGTAAACTCGTCGGCCATTTCCGAGATTGGCTCTGGCAAGAACTCTCGGGCCAAGATCCTTCTTCAACGCGGCCGCCTGAGCTTTACGATCAGCCGACGATTCTCGAATTTCCCCCCAATGCTTTTTCAACATTTCATTCAGCGTGGAATCGTTAAACGTCACGATCTGACGTACATGAAACGCATGCAGATCGCTGCTGGGAACCGCGCCCTCAGCAATCTTTGTCAGCAGTAGTTTCGTCCAGACCGGACGCGAGACCAGCGTACTGACAACGTCCGTCTTCAGTTCGTTCGGAAACTTGCCATATCGTTCCAGCAGCAATGCCGGCGTCGAATCATTTCCCAGCGTCGCGAGGGCTCGTACGGCCGCCGCCTGCAAATCGGCATTCCCCAGAACTGCGTCCGTCTGCAGAACCTCAACTGCAGCTTTATCCTGGCCCTTGACCAGAACACTCAAAGCCTGTTGTCGCCGCGCGAGTTCCTGATTGGCGTCTCCCAGCAATGAACGCATCGGCGGGAACACTCGCTGATCGCCGAACAAGACCGCCAGCTGATTCGCTCGGTCGATGATTTCCTGTTGATCACTTTTGAGCAGAGCATCATACGTGGCTTTCCATGACTCCGGCATCGGGATTTCGACTCGCCCTTCAAACGAAGCCATCATTTGAGTCAGAATCTCGCGTTGAAGCTCAACGTCGGTGGTACTTCCCAAAGCAGCCACCACGGCCGGCAGAGTTTCATTCGTCGCGGAGGCTCGCCGCAAAATGTACGAACGCAATAGCGGTATCTTTGTCTGCAGAGCCAGCTCCATCGCTCGCTTCGAATCTTCAGCAACCAACGGTTCGGTGCCGTACCAAATCATCAGTGGCAGGTTGTGATCATTGACGTCTTCGGCTCGAGCCGCCAATGCCGTCACGATGCCCCAACGAGATTCGTTCGGCAGACGTTGCAGGGCTGAAGAAAGATAGAGACGTACAACAGCGGACGAATCATCGGCCGCCATTTCTGTCAGACGCTTTAATACGGAATCGGACAGAACCCTGTCTTCCAGCTCCAACTGAATGGCCCAGGCCCGCATATACTCTTCTTTGTCTGACAACAGCATCAGAGTCAACTGTTCAGTCAGAGCACCGCAGGCATGCAGCGTCCACAGACAACGCAATCGCGATTCGACAGGAAGAGAAGAGTCGACAGACAACTTCGTGAGTGCCACCTTCACGTATTCCGACAGACCTCTTTCCATCAGCATCTTTCGAGCCATTCGCACATGCCAATCGTTGCGATGGCCATGAGCAGCCACTAACTCTGCATCAGACCATTCCGATGCATTCACGCTCACAGACTTTGGAGTTCCGTGAGAAATCCGATAAATACGACCACTGGTGCGATCCCAGATTTCCGGGTTTGTGCGGTGGCAGGCGTTCTTGTCATACCAGTCGATCAGGTAGACGGTTCCATCCGGACCATACCGCAGATTAATTCCACGAAAGTAATGATCGTTGGCCAGCATCAAGTCTTTGCCATGATGACCGACAAAACCTGAGGTGCCAGCTTCGGGTTCGAGGATGTCGCAGTTGATGCGATTCCCGTGGACGTTGTGGAAGAAGATCTGATTGCGATACTCGTCGGGCCAGTTATCACCCAGATAAATCATCGCCCCGCAGTGAGCATGCCCTCCGCCTGCATCGGCAGTCGCGCCCGAGGCTTTCGGTTCATGGCCCCACCAGGCAGAGTCTGCAAGATTGCCGACATAGTGCTGATGGTCGGCAATCGTTTTAATGTCGTCGTAAGTATAGGGATTGAAGTGCTGGCCACCCTGTCGATGGTAACGAGCTCCCTGGATCACATGCCACAAATGCGGAATCACACAGGCCGTGATAAAGGCCTGGCCCCTCTCATTGAAGTCGACACCCCACGGATTGCTGGTGCCGTTCATAAAGGCTTCAAAGATATCCTTCTGCGGATGATAGCGCCAGACTGCAGCGTTGAGCGGAAGTCGTTGCTCTTCGGACTCACCGGGCCTCCCGACTTTGGAATGTGTAAACACACCGTGACATCCGTAAAGCCAACCGTCTGGCCCCCAAATGAACGTATTCAACGTTTCATGAGTATCCTGCCAGCCAAATCCATCGCGGAGTACGATCGCTCCAGGGGGCACGTCTTTAGGGAACTGCACATCTGTTTCTGATAGAGACGTCTCGCTCTGCGAGACGATTTGCACCGTTGCACTTCGCTTCCCGTTGTCAGCTTCCTTAATGACGGGGACCCCGGAAGGCTCCTCTCGCAGAGCGAGAGGGCTACTGTCCGGAATATCATCGCCATCACGATCAGGAATGAACATCAGATAGGGAGCCGCCCCGACGTAAACACCGCCGAAGCCAACTTCCAGACCGCTGACCAGATTCAGTCCTTCGATAAAGACCTTCGACGAATCAAAAACGCCGTCGCCCGTGGTATCTTCGAAGATCACAATCTTGTCTTTGCCTTCGCCGTCCGGTGCTCGCAATGGATAGGTGTGAGCTTCTGCAACCCACAGTCGGCCTTTGTGATCGAAACACATCGCGATCGGCTGATGAACCATCGGTTCGCCCGCCGCCAACTGCACCTTGAAACCCGCCGGGACGGTCATTTGCTTCGCTGCCGCCTCGGGAGAAAGTCCTTCAGCCATCTCCTTACGTTTCTGCGGCTGAGCCTGCATGAATTCCTCTTCCGTGACAGACGGGGCCGAGTGCATCAGGATATTTGCACCCTTCATGCCGCCGCACACGATGTCAATCAGCCCATCTTTATTGAGGTCGTCCACCACCAGACCACGGCCGATGCCCGCCTCACCATCAGCCAGATGTGGCACAAAGTCAACGGCTCCATCTGCACCGCGCTGGAGTTCAAACCAGTAAACGACAGCGCCTGCATCCCACATGGGGCTCTGAGCATGATGAGACCAATACGTTTTTCCCGTCACAAGATCCAGCAGACCGTCACCATTCATATCCGCCAGTTGAACTGCATGGAGTTCAGTGAAGAGCAAACCATAGGGGCTTTGTTCTTTCGTCTCGCCCATCAACAAATGCTTTTCGAATGTGGTGTCACCGTTAGCGTCGACGCCCGTGTTTTCGTACCACGCCAGTCCGAAGTCATGAGCACTCAAAGCAGTAACGATGTCCGAGTCTTTGTCTCCATCAATGTCATATGCAAACATATCCGCGCCGGCTCGCGCGAAGGGATACTTGCGAAACTTCCAAACCCCTTCGACTGCACCTTCAGACGGTTGTTCCATCCAGCCATCGGTCGCAATCATGTCCATGCGACCGTCGCTGTTGACATCACCCACGCCCAGGCCGTGACCAAACGGTGTCGGTGCGATCTTTTCGGAGATGGAAACAAACTGCCAGGCTCCAAGGGGTTTGTCTTTCTCCGGAAGATAAAAGCCGTAGTGGCCCTGGCGAGTGCAAACTAATTCAGGAGTTCCATCACCATTGACGTCAGCAAACTGAGGCGCCTCATTGCTGACCGAGTCTGCCACCTGCAACTTTTCCCAAAGTCCATTCAGGCCATCTTTGCCTGGGTTGCGATAGACGAATCCTGGCGTTCCCGGAAAGCCCACGACGAGGATGTCGTTCCAGCCGTCTTTGTCGAAGTCGTAAATCCAGTTGAAGAAGTTATCTGCATAGCCCTCGCGCTTTTGCGGAACGGCCGGATAGATCTCATTCTTCTTACTGAAATCCGGGCCGGCATACCAATGCGGGCCGTAAACAACGTCTTTGACTGCGTCGCCGTTAATATCACCGGCCGAAATTCCCTCCGAATAATAAACGTCCGATAACTCCTGACGCGCAAAAGAGTGCAGTTGAAAGTCCGTGGCCAATAACGCCTTCTGCGACACAAGTATCAGCATGAGCGCGAACACGACCGAGCACGTTTTCGAAAAGTAAGACATAAGACCGATCCGGAATGCAGCGTGGTGGGGAAAGACCTAGGGATGAGTTCCCAATGTGGGAAACCATCCGGCAGGCTGCGCGTATGCTGCCACATTGCAACATTTTTGGCCAGGCAGGAGTAATTGTGCCGGTTACAACGAAATTCACTGTTTCCAGAACGCCACATTCTCAGGATTCCGTGGCTTTTGCAGCCAGTCACGGGGACCCCGTCACTGGACATTCATGATTTCCGTGGAACCGATGTGTGGGTCTTGACCTATGGTGAACAGTGTTACGAAATTCAGGCCGCGTCTCCACGAAAGTCGGAACTCGGAAAATGCCCGTAGTGTTGAGTCAGCAAACTTCTCTCAGACCAGTGTCCATCGACGAATCTTTCGGCGGTGAGTCATTCGATGGGCCTCTGCGCGACGACAGAGCATCATCATCGAGACCAGAGCAGAATAACTCTCTGAAGCTGACATCGCAGCAGATTGTCCGTGCCGCTGCGATCATTGGCGTCGGCTTGCTTGTGACGGGAATTTTTTCAGCAGCGGTTAAGTTCAGTCTGCTCGATTCTCAAATGACGCTGATGTTTCTGCAACATCATTCGACAACGATTTTTGTTGCGTTCGGATTTGCGATCTTCGGTTGTGCCATCAATCGCCAGTTGGGCAAAGACGTTCCCAAGGGCGATCATCTTGGCCCCTACAAGCTCATCAAACTGATTGGTCAGGGCGGGATGGGCGAGGTCTATCTGGCAGAACATGAACTCCTGAAACGCCGCTGTGCTGTTAAGGTGATTCGAAGCGACAAAGCGTCCAACCGCAAAATGCTGGCACGCTTTGAGCGAGAAGTGAAGGCCACCGCTCAGTTGACTCACTGGAACACAGTGCAGGTCTATGATTATGGCCGGACCTCCAATGGAACATTCTACTATTCGATGGAATATCTGCAGGGACTCAATCTGAGACAGCTGGTCGCAGATCATGGTCCTCAGCCGCCCGCTCGAGTCATCTTTATTCTGCGACAACTCTGCGGCGCGCTGCATGAAGCGGCCACATTCGGGCTTGTGCATCGTGACATCAAGCCCAGCAACATCTTTCTGACGGAACGCGGTCAGATGTTTGATGTCGCCAAGTTGCTCGATTTTGGACTTGTTCGGCCTGCTTCCTTTGGGACCTGTCCGATTCGAAACGTCAGCAAGCAACTGCAGGGTTCTCCAAGGTTTATGTGTCCCGAGCAGGCGCAGGGACAGAAACCTGACTGTCGAGGTGACCTGTATTCTCTGGCTTGCGTTGCGTATTTCCTGCTGGCCGGCAGAACTCCGTTTGAAGATGAGAATCCTGTCTTCCTGGTTGTTGCTCACACAACGACCCCCGCGCCCACGTTTGAGGAGATCGGTGTCGAGGTTCCGGCTGACCTGGCCGACATTATCATGACATGCCTCAGGAAAAAGCCGGAAGAGCGTATTCAATCACCCCGTGAACTTCTGGAAGCCATTGATCGCTGCGAAAGCGCCTGGGACTGGTCGTGGAGCAAGGCCGAACACTGGTGGTTTGATCATCCCGAGGAAACTCATCATCAGCCCGGAGAGGCTGAAGGAGCAAGTACTAAGTCTGCTCCAACAGATGCTGCCGTGGGTACCGATCCGGATGTGACTTTTGTCTGTGGGGGCGAACAACGGGACGACAGTCAATCTTAGGAGCGTCTTGAAAACTCGCTGTTATCAGCCACCAGACTGTTCATGCCGACCTGATCACTCGCCGACCTTTTCCAGCTCAACAAGAATTCCGCCCAGCTTCAAAACCTCGTGGAATCGAGTGAACCAGTGAACCTTGCCCCAGCGCAGCCCAATTGACTCGGCGGCAACTTTCAGCTCCTCACGATTAAACGTTCGGCACTTCCAGGTATGGCTGGTCATCAGACCAGAAAAAGAATCTTCGGTCGCCAGCAGAAGAATTGTACCGCCCGGACGCAGAACGCGAGCAAACTCACGCAGCCCGTCCGTAGGGTCCGGAAGATATTCCAAGACGTACCCGCAAGTCACGCAGTCAAACGAGGCGTCTCGAAACGGGAGTGCTCGCATGTCGGCCGCGACAAAAACCGGTCGATCAGAATTCAGGCGTTCGCGAGCCCGTCGCAACATTTCCCAGGACAGGTCAAAACCGACAATCTCGGTATCCGGTCGACTGGTGGCCAGCAGATGGCGAATGATCTGCCCTGCCCCGGAGCCGACATCAAGGATTCGCGAAAAGCGGCGAGCATCAAAGCGACCAGAGCGAAACAGCTTCCCCATCAAAGGTTCGTGGAGGGAAATAATGCTGCTGAACTTCAGGGCGGCACCCCGTGGACCGTCGTACAGGCGTCGTACAGACTTCTGGTAGGTCCCGAACGGCTGTCGGCGAATTCCTCGGAATTCCCCAAGACGCCTTAATCGCTCACGGGCCTTCTTTTGAAGGCTAAGAACACGTTTTCTCACGACGTACGACATCCCTGAACGGACGGTTTGGCTTTTGACTCTGACGACGGCCCCAAAAGTGACCGTTTGATTATGGGACCAAAAGCGATCCAGAATTGCAATCCGTGATCACAGACTTGCTAAATTCTTTTGGTAGCCTCAGAACCGGGGCGCGGAAATAACGGGGGGCAATTCTCCAATCCTTAACATCTCAGCGGGTATCTGACACGGAAACTTGAGATTTGCGAGGAATCCCGCCATCATTCGCGGAGAAAACGTGTCCCCTCTTGCTTTTCGTCGGCCAGACGAATTCCTTTGGTACTCATTCTCTTCAGTCTGTCGGGTTTTTTGATGACTATTCCCCCAACCAAAGGATCGCGTCAGTGAGTAGCCGCGATCGTGCCAACGACGCAGTCCTTCGGGTGCTGTTCGTGTGTACGGGAAACACTTGTCGTAGTCCGATGGCTGAGACCATCTTTCGGCAACTCGTCGCTGAAAAACTGTCGTGTCGGGACTGGGAATTGCGGGAACGTCGAATTGACGTTTTCTCGGCCGGCATTGCGGCTGGAGAAAGTGACCCTGCAGCCAGGGAAGCGATCGTGGTGATGCAGGAATGCGGTCTTGATCTGTCGCAGCACCTGAGTCAGCAGGTCAACGAACACATGCTGGAGAATTCCACAGTGGTGTTGGCACTGACTGAACGACATCGCCGCGTTTTGTGTGAAGCGAGACCGGACTTGGCGGATCGAGTGAAACTGCTTTCGCATGGCGGCGAGGATATCTCGGATCCGATTGGTGGATCGTTGGAAGAATACCGTAGATGTGCTGCTCAGATCAGTGATAATCTTCGAATCTGGGTTGATGAACTGTTCAGGAAAGAGTCGTAATCGCTATGAAAATTGGCATCGCCAGTGACCATCGAGGCATTCATATGAAGACTCGACTGACTCAACTGCTCCAAAGTCTCGACTGTGAAGTCCGAGACTTCGGCCCGTATGAGTCTCAAAGCGTCGACTACCCTGACTATGCGGCACAGGTCTCTCGAGAAGTCTCGAATGGTCACATTGATCGCGGAATCCTGATTTGCGGGACCGGGATTGGAATGTGTATCACAGCAAACAAGTTTACCGGCGTCCGTGCGGCTCCGTGTCACGATAGTGTGACGGCCGAGTACAGCCGGTTGCACAATGATTCGAACGTGATTTGTCTTTCAGCCGATCAACTTAGCGATCAGTTGGCTGACCAGGTGATTCGCATCTGGCTGAAGACTCCTTTTGAAGAAGGTCGTCACGCGCGGAGACTACAGAAGATCGCCGAACTGGAACGCGAAATCGCCAGCCAGCTTTGCCACAAAGAACATCTTAATCCTCCGGAACAGGGCTGAATCGGCCTATTGATTTAGACACCGTTACGCTTGTAGTGCGGGCTTCAGCCAGCATTCGCTTCGAAATTTGAACCAATGCCGACTGAAGTCGGCACTGCAAACCACATCAGCGCCTTACATGTCCGGAGATGCGGCTTGCGCATCCTCCTGTCTCGATCGAAAGTCCCCCTGATGAATCCCGAACAACTGCGTTTCGCGAAAACTCATGAATGGGTTTCCGTCGACGGTGATGTGGCCACAGTGGGTATTTCTGACTTCGCTGTAAAACTGCTGACCGACATCGTGTTTTTGGCTCTGCCTGCAATTGGCAAGAAGTTTTCGCCAGGTCAGTCGATGGGGGAAATCGAAAGCGTCAAAGCCGTCAGCGACGTTTATGCGCCGGTTTCGGGCGAGATTCTCGAAGTCAACGAGACGCTGCCGGATAATCTTGGTCTGCTGAATGACAGTCCCTTCGAAAAAGCCTGGGTCGCCAAAATTCGAATGTCCCAGCCTGAACAATTGAATCTCCTGATGAGCTATCAGGACTATCAGAAACATTGCGAAAACGACGGGCATTAAACGACCGTCATTAGTGATTTAATCCTATGGCGTATCTCTTCGACACCCCGGATCAACGTCAGAAAATGTTCGCGGCCATCGGCATCCAGTCGATCGACGAACTCTTTGCTCAGATTCCCGTTGAGCTTCAGCTCAAACGTGAGCTGAACCTGCCACAGCCAGTTTCTGAAATGGCTCTGCAGCAGGAGATGGAAGAACGCCTGGGTCTCAACGCCTCATTTTCCAGGACCTGCTTTCTGGGCGGCGGCGTTTACGATCACTTCATCCCGGCGGTGGTGGATGAGATCACGTCGCGCGGCGAATTCTATACGGCTTACACGCCTTACCAGGCAGAAGCCAGCCAGGGAACTCTGCAGGCGTTTTACGAATACCAAACGCTGATCTCACAACTGACCGGCATGGATGTTTCCAACGCCAGTCTTTACGAAGGCGGTACGGCTGTCAGTGAAGCGGTGTTCATGGCCATGCGAGTCAACGGGCGACATCAAAAAGTCGCCTTCGCCGGAACTTTGCATCCCGAATATCGCCTGGTCCTCGAAACTTACTTCGCTCGACTGGGGACTCAACTGATCGAGATTCCTCATGTCAACGGTGTGCTGTGCCTTGATTCCTGCCGTGCGGCGATGGATTCGGAGACGACGGCTCTCGTGATTCAGCAGCCAAACTTTTTCGGCTGTCTGGAAGATGTGGCAGCACTGACTGAGATTGCTCACAACGCTGGTGCGCTGTCGATTCTGGCTTTTGATGCCATCAGCCCGGGTCTATTGAAGAAACCTGCGGACTACAGTGTTGATATTGCCGTCGCTGAAGGGCAACCGTTGGGAACTCCTTTGCAGTTTGGCGGACCGCTGCTTGGGATCTTTACTTGTCGCAACGAATACGTGCGGAAGATGCCGGGGCGACTGATTGGTAAGACCGTCGATCGCAAAGGCAAGGATTGTTTCGCTCTGAACCTGCAGGCTCGCGAACAGCATATTCGCCGTGACAAAGCCACCAGCAACATCTGTACGAATCAAGGCCTGCTGGCTCTCCGAACAACCGTTTTTCTTGCGACGGTCGGTCCGCATGGTCTTCGTCAAATGGCAACACTCAGCCATCAGAAAGCCCGCTATGCAGCCGAGGTGCTGACAAAGATTCCTGGCGTGCGGTTGAAGTTTCCACAGCCTTTCTTCCGTGAGTTCCTGTTGGAGACATCTCGGCCCGCAGCGTTAGTCCTGAGCGCGCTCGCCGACAAAGGCATCAACGTCGGTCCGGATCTGCTGCGATTTGGAATTCAGAACGTCCCCGATGCTCAGAACTGCTTTCTTGTGGCTCTGACCGAAAAACGAACTCGCACAGAAATCGATGCGTTAGCAAAAGCTCTGGCAGAAGTTCTGCAACTGTCGTAGCCGAAGTCGTGAGACTTCGGACCGAACTGTCACCAGTTCGGCTACACCAGGCAGTTATTTCCGCGCCAACTCTTAGTTTCTGAATCAGCCAACACTCAGGCAGATCATCATGCGAAATCAAACAGCAACTCAGCTTCTCTTCGAAATGTCACTTGCCGGTCGCGGCACTGTGGTTTTTCCAGCGAGCGATGTTCCGGAAGTCTCTTCGATTCCAGCTCTTGATGCGAAGTTTCTGGCGGAGGAAAACCTGCCACTGCCGGAGATTGCCGAGCCGGACGTTGTGCGACACTTCGTCAACCTGTCGACCCTGAACATGAGCGTTGACTCGCACTTTTATCCGCTGGGAAGTTGTACGATGAAGTACAACCCCAAACGGCACGAACGACTGGCCCGACTTCCGCAGGCGGCCAACAGTCATCCGTATCAGCCCGAGTCACAAATTCAGGGACTGCTGAGCGTTCTCTACGAAATGCAAACGATGCTGGCCGAGATCTCCGGCCTGCCAGGCATCTCTTTGCATCCCGCGGCTGGTGCACAGGGTGAATTCACCGCGTTACTGACGGCGGCCGCGTACTTCAAAGACAAAGGCGAGAAACGAACTCGTGTTTTGTTCCCATCGAGTGCTCATGGGACCAATCCGGCCAGTGCTGCTCTGGCGGGGTTTGAGTGTGTTCAACTTTCCGGTGGTCGCGATGGGTTCGTTGATTTGGAAGAACTGAAATCACAACTGGATGAGCGAACTGCGGTGTTCATGGTGACGAACCCAAACACACTGGGTTTGTTCGAACGCGACATTGCGAAGGTGGCTGAACTGCTGCATGGTGTAGGCGGTCTCGTTTATATCGACGGCGCCAACATGAACGCGATCCTCGGGAAGACTCGCCCCGGCGACTTCGGCGGCGACATGATGCACTATAACGTTCACAAGACCTTCACGGGACCTCACGGCGCTGGCGGTCCGGGAGCAGGTCCGATCGCCGTCCGTGATTTTCTTGCTCCGTTTCTACCCGCTCCGATTGTGACGTGGGATCAATCCACCAACCGCTACTCACTGTCAAAGCCTCCAAAGTCGATCGGTCAGGTGAGAACGTTCTTTGGCAATGTCGGCATCCTGCTTCGTGGCTACTTCTACATCCGAACGCTGGGCGGAAAAGGACTGCGTGAAGCCTCTGAGAACGCCGTACTCAATGCCAACTATCTACTGAGTCAGGTGCAGGACTTCCTGGATGTTCCGCACGGAAATCGCTGCATGCATGAGTTTGTCGCGAGTGCTCGCCGGATCAAAGCCGACACCGGCGTCACCACGATGGACATCGCCAAGCGTCTGCTGGACTATGGCTTCCATGCTCCGACAGTCTACTTCCCGCTGGTCGTGGAAGAAGCCATGATGATGGAGCCAACAGAAACGGAATCCCTTCAAACTCTGGATGCTTTCGCCACAGCCTTGCGAACGATCTGCCGTGAACCGCCGGAACTGGTCAAGGGGGCTCCGCACAGTACTGCCGTCTGTCGCCCGGATGAAGTCAATGCGGCTCGCAAGCCAGTTCTCTGCTGGTCAGCACCGAATTGCTGAGCATGTACGGAAGCTGAAGGACGATAACTGCAGGTCACTGCAGCTGAGTATCTCTCGGTTGTTCGGCAAGGCGAAACAGCGGAGCATCAGGCAATTCAGAGGTGATCTGGAAGGTTTCCGGTGCGGGCGTTTTGCCGGGGTCGCGGAGCACCTCTGCTTCGACCAAAGTCGCGTAACTCAGGCATAGCAGCAAGCCCATCGCAACTCCGTTGGGCAACGCATCGGAGCCAAAAAATTTCATCGCGCTGCCAGCGGATTTGGCAAGCTTCACTTTCGCGCCATCCCATTGCACGCTGTACATTTCATCCAGCACCAGATGCGAAAGAAATCCTAGTCCCGTACCAATCGCCATGAGCATCCGCACTTTAATGTCGTTGGAGTGATACGCCAGAAACGTGACTTCTGCAGCAATGACCAGCGCCGGGATGCTATGAAACATTCCGCGATGAACGGTCAGTTTCGCCAGCATGAACGCTCCCCCATAGCGAACGATTCCATAGGACAGCATTGCAAACAGCGTCGCTCGATCCCCATGCATTCCGATCGCGTGAACGTGCTGCACCAGCATAATGGGAGCGATCGCCGCCGTAACACCGAAGAGCTCTCGAATAGGCTTGCCGCTTTCAGAGTCCAGATCTGGCAACATGCCCGCAACCCACGTCAGAATCGCCGCGATGGCCGCCTGAGAAATCGTGTAGCCAAACATGAATACCGCAGCGCAGCCATAGGCTACCCCCAATATGCCGCTCACGCTGACATGTTCGCGATACCCTGCCATCCGGAGTTCCTTCTCCTGCCTTCGTTGTGTTTGTGATCTGACTTAGTCCGTTCTTGTCAGGCATCAGTATTGTCAGTTTCAGGCGTTGGGATGGTAAGAGCAGCTGCGGGGAATTCTGAGGACTCAACTACTGCTAAAAACGTGAACCTGCAGATTCTGCCGAAGTGCCAATGTGCTCGCGGTATTACGTTATAGAAATAACTTCGAGATAACTCTCGGCTGAAATCAACTGGAGAATCAACCGGTGAGCCTGCGTTCGCTATAGCTCACTTGTCACACCCTACAGAGGAAAACGTTGAGATTTGCAGGGTGTGACAAGTGAGCCCTGGCGAACGCAGGCACACCATTCACGGAGATCATCTCAAACCCAATCGCTAAACCAGACCACGCTTTTTACGCAGAGCCCATTCGGCGGACATCAGCCCGATCAACAACAGCAGCACGAGCCAGTTATCCCAGAGACTCAATTGCTCCTGGCGAGCCAGAGTCAGGCCGGGAAGTCCGTTCTCGGCCCAGCTTGCAACGCGTTCCTGAAGTTGTTCCGGAGTCAGCATCTCTCCACCACTCGCCACGGCAATTTCACGCAGCAATGAAAAATCAGCAACGGGATTATCCAGTTCCGGGTCACGAGCATTCACGTGAAAACGAGTCACCGCGATCCCCGCCAGTGCCTCGCCATTGCGACTGGCTTTCACGCGAGCCCAGTAATCGCCGGGCTCAAGTGTCTTATCAAAATCAGCCAGACTCATCCCCACGCCAGCTCGTACCGAAAGATCATGTGCCGTCCCTTTCGGATCAGTGACAACGACATCAAAGTCTGCATCAACAATCGGGTTCTTCTGTTGATCACGAATTCCAAATGAGAGTTCCGTCGGCTGCCCGGGTGTCAGGTCCCTCGGATTCGCCACGATCCAGACGGGCTGTTCATCATCGATCTCCTTGCGAGTCAGCCAGAGCACAATCTGTCGCCAGAACCGAGTATGCTCTTCGATATAACCATTCGTGTACCACCGCCATGTTTCATCACCAGCAAACGCCAGAATTCGCGATGTTCCGGCTTCATGCCCGATCAGTAATGGAAAGCCCTGATCGGAAACAGCCAGTACCTGCGCCAAAGAATTATTGCGTGGCGTCAGCACGTTCGCTCCCGGTAGCGGCGGTAACTGAGCCCACCGCGCGCGATTCTGATCGGGTGATGCAATCTGCAGAACATAATGCGACTGGCTATCGCGAGCCGGCAACATCTGCTGTGGCTGAGTAAGCTGCTGATTCTGCGGGGGAAGCTCGACCGGAAACAGTGGAGCCAGAACCGTTTGTCCATAACCGCCAGCACCAAAATTCTGCTGACCGCCGGTCATCATCAAGCCGGCTCCCTGATTGCAGGCTTTCAGGATGCCATTCAACTGCTCTGGCGTAAACGCATTCGCCGGGACATCGCCGATTATGTAAGCGTCATAATTCCCAGGCTGAAAGAACTCGTCAGGGATGCGATTTCGACTGGCCAAAGCGCCGGACAGAATGCGTCGATAGTCCAGTTGGATTCGAGTACTGTCGTTGATTTCTCGAATCCACTTTTGTTCAGGCCTCGCCGAATCAAAATACGCGACTCGAATCCCACCACGGCGAACGCGAATGATCGTTTCAACTCGATTATTCGTCCTGCGAACTTCGCCCGGCAACGGTTCCGCCTCGACCGCAATCTTGATGTCACCAAACTGTTGCGGAGTAATTTGAAGCTGGACCGTCTGCTCCTCGAGCGATTCTTTGGGTGTCACCGTGACCAGAGATTTCTCCGTCGCTGTCATCGGCACAGCCTCCATCGGTCCGCTCTGGCCGTCCAGAAGTCCTTTACGATTCTCCTGAAACACTCGCAACGTCACCTGCTGACCCTGAGCACCGGCGGCCTTGAGTCGTACTCG
This sequence comes from uncultured Planctomycetaceae bacterium, assembly GCA_903921605.1. The sequence continues at coordinate 31,847 of CAIXQV010000402.1, forward strand.
AATCATCAACACGTTGCCCTGGAAGACTTCGCGCGATAAGTCGAGTTCATCAAGGGCGAGATCGAGACTGGTATCGGATGCTTCTGTGCTGCCAAACCCGACCGGAAAGATGGCTCGCTGCTGCCGACCGTATAGTCTGGCGACCTGAACCGGTTCAACGTTCAAGGCTCCTGACGCCGCTTGCCGTCCGTCACCCAGAAACAGGACTGCGGGAACTCGACTGCGTCCCATCTCTGCAGCGGCGTCTTCGAGGATTTTTCCGATTGCCGTAAACTTGCCGTCCGTTGTCTCTGCCGGAGCTTCGACTGTTCTTAACACGTCTGCATAGTCTCGATAAACGATCTCGGCTTTCTTGCCGATCTCATCAAGACTCGGCTGAATCGCTTCGAGAGTTTTCAGCAGAGCCTGCCGACGAGTTCCTCCACCCGGTGCATCGTCGGTTTGCATGCTGCCGCTGGCATCTGTCATGACATAGAGGATGGCTTCCGATTTGTCATCGCGTTCGAACACCGCGACGGGGCGCAGCAGCAGCAGACTGATGACGATTACGATTGCGATTCGAAGGCCAATCAGAATTCGCTGCCAGCCCGTGGACAGATGCTTGATCCGTCGCGGATACCCCAGCCACGTGACGAACAGCATTGCTGCAATCGCCAGCAATGTGAGCATCCAGGACCAGACGGGTTCAAAATGAACGGACATACGATTTCAGTAGTGATGTGACTGCTTTGACAAACGTCAGCATAGCAGATTCCCGGGAAATGCGATTCCAGCAATTTCGGAGGCTTCTCGAAGCTTGGTTCTCACATCCTCTGGCAGCGGAATTCCATCACGATGAGCGGCGGCCGAGTTCTTCCATTCTCGCTCACCGGGCAACAGGACAGATTCAACTCCGTCCGCTGCAGGAGCCGCATGGATCTCATCAATCAACGTTTTCATTCGTGCATTGAAGTCCGCGCGATTGGTCATCGCATCGACATGAAACACAGTAATCGAGGCATTGTGCCAGGATGGGCGAGAAGCCGGATCAAACATCCAACTGCCAACCTGCCACGTCATCGCTCCGCCAGGAATGAGTGCTGACATCACTTCGCACCACAGTCCCAGACCGTAGCCTTTATGTCCCGCCATCGGAGCCAGCGCGGTGGAATGAGGGTACAGCGTTCCATCGGTTGTGGGATGACCATCGGGACCGATCAGCCACGTGTTTGGAATCTGTTCGCCGCGCTGAATGGCGGCGTAGACTTTTCCACCGGCAACAGCAGCAGTGGCCATGTCGAGCA
>CAIXQV010000403.1 GCA_903921605.1 uncultured Planctomycetaceae bacterium
GGAGATCTGGTGACAACCTGCAATAGTCCACATAGCCGCAATCGATCGGTCGGCGAAGGATTGGGACGAGGTCGCTCCCTGACAAGCATCCAGGATTCCATGAGCGCTGTGGCGGAAGGGGTGCTGACGGCTCGGAGCGTGTATCAGATTGCTATTGAACAGTCGATCGACATGCCAATCGCAACGCAGGTTTACCATGTGCTGTTCGAGAACCGATCACCACGAGAAGCCACCGTGGAGTTAATGCAGCGGCCGCTGAAAGTGGAGTAGCAGCGTCGGGTTGCCCTGCCACAGTGAGGTTGATGCGCCAGGGGCAGGTTGAGAGCCGAGGATTCAGTCGAAGCGAAAGCAACAGACCGCAAACCTCGCGACTTATCGCGAGGTTGCGGAGGGTGAACATTGCTCAGGAAACTGTCAGATGGCTTCGCTGGCCATTTCTTCAAGTACGCTGGAAATAATCTCCAGGCCTTCCATCAGATCTGACTTCGGGACATTCAAGGCTGGCAGCAGGCGAACGACGGTGTTGTTGGTTGCATTGATCAGGACTCCTCGTTCCATGCACTTTGCAACCGCCGGAGTCGACGGAATGTTCAGATCGATCCCGATCATCATCCCGCAGATTCGAATCTCGCGAATGATGGGCAGACGTTGCTGCAACGCTGTCAGATAAGTTCGCGCCTCTTCAGCAAGCTCCCGAACGTGCTTAAGAATTCCGTCGTGTTCGATCGTCAGGCCAGTCGCTAAACCGGCCGCCATCGCAAGGGAGTTTCCACCGAAAGTGCTGGCATGCATTCCTGGTCGAAGATCAGCCGCAAACTCATCGCGACAAATCATCGCACCGCAGGCGACGCCCGCGGCGATCCCTTTGGCCATAGTCAGTACGTCTGGCTTAACGTCGGTCTGCTGGTAAGCAAACCACGATCCGGTTCGACCCATGCCGGTCTGCACTTCGTCAAACATCAGCAGCAGGCCATGTTCGTCACAGAGATCTCGCAGAGCTTGAAGGAAGCCTGGCTCTGGAATTCGTACGCCGCCTTCGCCCTGAATCGGTTCGATCATGATGGCGGCAGTTTCGTTATCGATCAGGCTCTTGACGCCTTCGATATCGTTCATCTTGGAATATCGAAAGCCGGCCAGCATTGGGCCGAGTCCTTCGTGGTACTTTGGCTGAGCAGTCGCGGTCAAAGCACCGAAAGTGCGGCCGTGAAATCCGTGCTCAAAAGTGATGATACGAAAACGCCCCTGAGCCGATCCGTGGAGACGCGCCAGCTTGATGGCGGCTTCGTTGGCTTCCGCACCACTGTTGCAGAAGAATGCCTTGCCGAAGCTGCGAGTACACAGGAACTCGGCAAATCGTCCTTGTTCTTCGATGTACCACGTGTTCGGGATATGAATCAGCTTTGCCGCTTGCTCCTGAATGGCCTTGACGACTGCGGGTGGAGAATACCCGAGAATATTGCAGCCCCAGCCCGGGAACAGGTCAAGAAATCGACGACCGTCAGCGTCCCACACATGTGAACCTTCACCGCGGACAAGAGCAATCGGATACCGACGATAATTCGGAATGACATACTGGTCAAAAAGATCAATCGTGGCCTGGCTTTTGGACACAGCGACCTGCGTCATCGAATACTCTCCGGGGCAATGAGACAAATCTGGACTACGGAAGCGAATCGCGAAGTTTAATAGACACTTCCGCCCGTGCGAAGTTCACCATCAGCAATCGCCGCGAAAATCCCGATCAAAGCAGCAACACACCAACGAATGAGACTGGACATCGGAGTGCCCCGAAAAGCGGTTGCATGTGAGGCGTATAGAATCATCACAGAGCCACCCTGGGAAAGTCCTTGCTGGCAGACAAAGCCCCACAGGCCAGCGTTTGGTTGCGGAGCAGGCTACGGTTCTGGAGGGCATCACAAAGTAGCCGTCTCGCTCCGTCGAGACGAGGCCTTGCATCAGGCCCGTGACTGAAAACGCTCAGGCTCGATCCTCAGCGCAACTTCATGTGTGCTGCCGTGAGAGTCGCGGCCGTTTTTGGGACCATCACGTGCACCGTACAAGGCTCATCTCGGCGGAGCGAGATGGCCACATTATCAGATCATGGAAACATTCACTTCGTCGGAAACAACCATTTCATCCACCAGCTCGGACCGTGAATGAAGATATTCTTCATGATCGAGAATGTGGATTCGGGGCCAAGCAGTCTTTTGAGTCGACGCAGGAGTGTGGCATCGCGACCAGCGTAATAATGAACGCGATTGGGACGGTTATCATTGGCCGCTCGATAAACAACGCGAGCACAGTCGTTGGCATCTCCGGCGGGCATGGACTTTTGCAGTGCGTTGAAGCGATCCTTGAGTGGCTGATACGCCTGAGGTATCTCGCGGGAAGTCTGCAGTTTTTCCGGGTCAAAGATTTCTGTTTCGAACAATCCCGGATGAATCGCCTTAACCTGAATACCGACTTCGTGTAGTTCAACATTCAGGACTTCAGAAAGCATCGCAACGGCGGCTTTTGTGGGACCGTAGGCAGACACAAACGGATAACCAATATCCGCACTAATGGACGCAATATTGATAATGCGTCCTCCACCCGCTTCGCGAAAATGCGGCAGGCAGATCTTAATCATGTTCATCAGGCCAAAGACGTTGGTTTCATACAGTTGTCGAATCTGTTCCATCGAAGTCGTTTCCAACGGCCCCAGCAGGCAGTAGCCCGCGTTGTTCACAAGAACATCAATGCGTCCGAAGCGACGAAGAGCGTTCGCAAATGCTTCGGTTGCGGAATCCGGATCAGTCAGCTCCAGAGGAATGACATAGACTGCGGGCAAATCTGTGAAAAGACTCATGCGATCTCTGCGACGCATTGTCGCAGCGACATTCCAGCCTCGCTCCGCAAAATGTCGCACCATCGAAAGTCCCAGTCCGGAACTCGTGCCAGTAATCAATACGGTGCGTTTCAAAACCCAGACCTCCGCGAACACTTGGGGAATATTCTCGATAGCGTTCGGCGCTGGCTTTGAACGGCCGAGAATTTAAGCATGAGGCTTCCGCGACAATCGAGGATGAATCGCCTTCAGGATATGACGCGTGGTGCTGAAATGCGAATCCATGCGAGGGGCAACGTCGGTCTGTGCGATTCACATCGGCGTGCATTCGCTAAATGATTATCAACGCGGGAATCGCTGCGGAACGATCGCCTCGCGGGTTTGGCCCGATGTTTTGAGTCCACCGAATCGCTCAATTCGTTCGCACGTCAATTGAATCGCCCGACATCTGACACCGAATTGGCATGATTAGGCTCTTGCGGGGGAGTGCATTGTATGGCGATATCGAATGGACAGTCTTTCCGGCAGGTTGTGGCGAGCGAATTGTTGATCCCAAAAATTTCGGCATTTTAATGTTGCCGCGACAGATGATACCGACGAAGCCGGTGGTACGCATTTCCCTGTGAAGGAATATGTCGAAGCCACCCATCTCTCTGCGTTTAGTGAAGAAGCCAGGGACACTTTCAGTTGCACGGGCTGTGCGGTGTATCATTCAGGCCGAGGACACCGCCGTGACTACTTTGCCGAAAGTTTCAGATCGATCCACACAAGACGATGATCCGAGCAATCCGCGACCTTGGCACCAGGATCTGTCGACAGCGGCCAGAAAATTCCGGCTGCGGTGGTATTCAGGTTTTTCGACGGGAGCACGTAGTCGGCTCGAAGATTTCCCACGCCGCGATCGTTGAAATCGGCGGTGTCTTGGGCGTGATCTCCTTTGTGTGCTTCGTTCTTTCCCCCCTGAGTCTTCGCGGCTTCAGTCCCGCCCGCACTGGCTGGTGTCAGTGCGGAGTTGACTCGCGGATGTGTCAGCAGTTGATTGATGGCGACCTGATAGCTGGCTCCATCATTGGGGTCGGCGTTCTGATCACCCAGAATCACGAATGCAGCAGTGCTGGCAAGAGTTCCCAAGTGTCCCTGATCATCGACCAGCCACGGCTTCTGTTCATCCGAAAGGTATTCGGCCCACAATCGAATCTCATCGTGATTGCGACGACCGTTGCGATCTTCCGGGCCGTCGAAGGCCGGTGGAGTCGGGTGACTGGTGAGCAGGTGCAGAATTTGTCCGTCGATGTTTACTGGCACATCCCAGTGGCTCTTTGATGACAGACGCAGGAGGTTCAAGTCTTCTTCGCTGTACCAGTTGGTGTTGTCGTCCTTGCCGCTGGGAGGCAGGAGTGCCTCGGGCATCGACTTCCACAGCAGCTTCTGGAATGTGCGGACGTCGTTTGTCTCAATCGGAAACTGAGACAGCAGGACCATGCCATACTGACCGGGGAATTTTCCGAATCCGATTGCGTCGCCGGGTCCATTGGTCTTGCCATCATGATCAAGATCTCGCCCGGACGGCACGCCGGTATTCACCGGTGCTGTGAAGAAGTATGGATAGCGGATTGGTTCTTCAGCGGCCCAGTCGGCGGTTGCATTGACGTATTCCTCAAGGAAGCAATTCACCGCCTTGTTGTCTTCGCTGAAGTCGAATTCATTCAGCAGCACAATATCGGGTCTCACCGTGCGAAGAACCCTGGCGACTTTTTGAGCCTGTTTGTTGGTTCCGCCGGAAAGATCCTTGAGTAGTTCTCCGGACTTGTCGCGATTGAGACTGCAGTTAAACGTGGCGACTCGTACGGTCTTCTGTGAATCATTCTGCTGCGCTGATACGTCATCCTGCGAGACCACGCAAGCCATGGCAAGAATCAAACCGGATACAATGTGTCGCGAGGAATTCATATGAAGAAACTCAGACTCCAGGTATGAAAAACAGCCACTCTACGAGCCGGCGAAGTTATCAGCAATCGCGAGAATACGCGAGCGGTGCCGCAGGAATTCGGCAGAACATGGCGACTTCAAAAACCTCCGAACCAATCTACGCTCAGGGAACGTTCAGCCTGCGTGACGGCAGGATTCATTCGCTTTCTGGTTACACGTGAACTGTCGCTGCGAGAGTTGACTGCGCGGATTGAAATCGTAAAGCTGCGCAAAGTAGCACGACCAGACTCGTCTTAAGGTCTCGACCTGCAATGGCGAGGAGCACTTAAAAATGCTGGTGTTGTGCTGCATTCAGGCATCAACTAGCTGCCCAGGATTAATATAATCTTTCATGGATCCGCGCGGAGCCAACAATTGAAACGCAAGAGATTTAGAATCGCTCTACTCATCCTGATCTTTGGCTTTCTCAATTCGCAGTCAGAGGCTGACGTGATCGTCATGAAGTCGGGCCAGCGGATTGAAGGCGAAGTGCTGAAGGTTCAGAAAGATACTGTCTTTGTGGACATTGGTGTGGATGTCGTCAGGATTCCTGTGGACCAGATTGAGGAGCGAATCGAGACTGCAGCAAAGCCCGAGACCGTCAAAAAGACCGACGAAGGAGTCTTCATGTCGGCCGATCTTCCGGAGCGGACAGTAAAGGAATTGGTTGGTAAGTATGGTGAAGGTGTTGTGCTGATTCAGAACCCTGAAGGATTGGGTTCCGGATTCATCATCAATGATCGTGGATATTGCGTCACAAACTACCATGTGGTCGAGGGCCAGACTCGTGTGGCGGTGACCATCTTTCATCAGGGACAGAATGGCGATTTTGAGCGTCGAGCGATCCGGGATGTCAAGATTTTGGCACTGAATCCGTATTTTGATCTCGCGTTACTGGAGATCCCGGCACAGAAGGATTTGAAGTTTCAGCCGGTCTATATCGCCGATGATGACAGCCACCGAGAAGGCGATACGGTGTTTGCGATTGGAAGTCCCCTGGGGCTGGAGCGGTCGGTTTCGGAAGGCATTGTGGCTTCTCGGAATCGAAATATGGATGGAATCGTGTACATCCAGACAACAGCTCAGATTAACCCCGGGAACAGCGGTGGCCCTTTGTTCAATGAAAAGGGGCAAGTCGTCGGAGTGATCAATATGAAGCTGACGTTTGGGGAAGGTCTAGGGTTTGCGATCCCTATTTCTTACCTGAAGCACTTCCTAAGGAACCGAGATGCATTTGCCTTTGATCGAACAAACCCGAATACTGGGTATCATTACCTTGATCCACCGAAACGAATGAATTCCAAGCAGCCGTATGAGGTTCCTGAAGTCGAAGCGACTGAAAAAAAATAGGCTTCTTTCATGAATCCCCTCGAGAAGCGATTTTTTGTTTTGTAAGGATTTTGAGAAATTTGAAGAATGTGGCGAATGGTGTTCCGCAGTGATGTCGTTCGTGTTGAGGATAAATCTTGCCCCAAAATTTGGTGACCTGTTCGTTGGTCAAGATTTGGCTGAAATGCTGAAGAGACATACAGCGTCTGGCTTCCATTAGGGAGGAAGACGACAAAAACTTGTGTTGATTCTTGACAAGTGGCCTTTTTGGCCATAACACATGGACGGGTTTGGACACACTTTTTTGACCGAGCCTCCCGCCAACTAACCCACCTCGGCGAAAAGTCCCGCCATTTCTGCCGATAGACAGTTTACGATTTCTGTCAGCCAGCCATCAAAGGATTGCTGGACGGCGTTTTTTCCCTGGAGAGACCTGGATGATTACTGGACGTTCCCGAAGAAGCTTTCTGCACGTTGGTTTTTGCGGTGGTATCGGCCTTACGTTGGCACAGTACTTCCAGCTCCGGCAGTCTCAGGCTGATATCAAGAACTACGAGAGCAAGGAAGGCACGGCAAAGTCCGTGATCTTCATCTTCCTGCCGGGCGGTATGGCTCACCAGGAAAGCTTCGACCCGAAGCCTTATGCTCCAATTGAATATCGCGGCCCGATGAGCTCAATCGAAACGAGCGTTCCGGGTGTATTCGTTAACGAGCGATGGGTTCAGACTGCCAAGGTCATGGACAAGATTACGATTGCTCGCAGCATGACTCACGGTGAGGCGGCTCACGAGCGCGGCACCCACAACATGTTCACGGGTTACCGTCCAAGCCCAGCCTTGTCTTATCCAAGTATGGGTAGCGTGGTTGGTCATGAATTCGAGCCTCGCAACAACATTCCTCAGTACATCTGCATTCCTGGCCAGCCAAACGAGTTCGCCGGAACTGGTTACCTCAGTTCTTCTTTCGCTCCGTTCAGCCTGGGTTCTGATCCTGCTGATGGTGGTTTCTCTGTTCGCGACCTGCAGTTGCCAGGTGGCGTGACTGACGAGCGATTCAGCCGTCGTCGTAAGGCTCTGGATGCAGTCAATGATTACTTCGTAAAGAAGGAAAAGGCTGACTCGCTGGATGCTGTTGATACCTTCTATCAACGTGCTTACGGTCTGATTAGCTCACAGCAGGCTCGAGAAGCGTTCGACTTGAGCAAAGAGCCGGACAAGCTTCGCGATGAGTACGGCCGTAACACTGCCGGTGCACGTATGTTGATGGCTCGCCGACTGGTTGAGTCTGGTGCTCGGTTTGTGACCCTCACCTACGGTGGCTGGGACATGCACGACAACATTGCTGCTGGCATGAATGGTCAGGTTCCTCAGTTCGATCAGGCCTTCGGTCGACTGATTACAGACCTGGAAGAGCGCGGTCGGTTGAACGACACGATGGTTTGTATCGCCAGCGAGTTCGGTCGTACACCAAAGATCAACGGAACAGCCGGTCGAGACCACTGGCCGAAAGTATTCAGCGTTGTTATGGCGGGTGGCGGCGTTAAGCGAGGTTTCGTGTATGGAACTTCGAATTCAACGGCCAGCGAGCCTGAAGACAATCCGCTCAACGTTGAAGACTGGGCAACGACGATCTACAGCTGCCTCGGGATCAATGCCGACAAGGAGCTGATGGCTCCTGGTGATCGTCCAATTGAGATTGTTGACGGTGGTAAAGTTCGTCAGGAACTTTTGGCATAATCTATTTGCGATTCAAACAACGCTGTGGGCTGGCATAATCGTCGGTCGGCAGCGTTGTTTTGTATCGTGAAAGTAATGTTGGTCTGTGCAGGCTTATCTGCACTGTGAATTCAAGGTCTGCTGGCTGAGTCAGCGACTTTCAGGACGATGGACGATTCCTGCTGTATTACAGTGGGTCTTAAGCGAATTGCCCGATCACGGATTTGAAACGGCACTGGCTAAGGGAAGGAATCCGAATCCTAAATTCAACGGAAGTGACGTTGCCATGCGTTTGTCGTTGGCTCTCTTGCTGTCAGCAGCAGCCGTCTTGTTGAGCCCTTTTGAGGCTTCAGCGGCTGATCCTAATCTCTCCATTATCCTTCCTCGTGGCGGTCAAAGAGGAACCGAGCAGGTGTTCCGCTTCTCAGGAGCACGCCTCCAGGACGCCGAACAGATTCTGTTCTATGAGCCTGGTTTCGAGGTTCTGGAGATCAAGGCCGCCGATGCGAATAACATCGACGTCAAAGTGAAGATTGCTCCGGACTGTGCCATCGGCGAGCACACAGCTCAGGTGAGAACAAAGTCCGGAGTCTCCGACTATCGCACGTTCTTCGTCGGCGCATTGGCGGGGGTTGACGAGAAAGAGCCGAACACCGACTTTGCTGTCCCGCAGGCTGTCGAGCTGAATGTGACGGTTTCCGGGACGGTCGAAAATGAGGACGTTGATTATTACGTCGTCAATGCCACAAAGGGCCAGCGGATTTCGGTCGAAGTCGAAGGCATGCGGTTTGGTCAGACTTTATTTGACCCGTACATTGCGATCCTGAACGATAAGCGTTTCGAATTGTCGGCAGTTGATGACTCACCGCTGGTCAAGCAGGATGCCGCTACTTCCATCATTGCCCCGGAAGACGGCAAGTACATCGTGGAAATGCGTGACAGCGGTTACGGTGGAGACGGGAATTGTCGTTATCGCCTGCACATTGGAACTTTCCCACGCCCGACTGCCGCCTATCCGGCGGGTGGTAAGGCTGGCGAAGCTTTGGATGTGACCTTCATTGGTGACGCCAGCGGTCCCATCACGAAGAACGTAACATTCCCAGCCGAAGGAGCTGAGACGACTGTTTACATCGAAGACGCCAGTGGGATTGCTCCTTCTGGTCACGTGTTGCGAGTTTCTTCGAATCCTAACGCGATGGAAGCGGAGCCAAATAATGGCTTTGAGAATGCTACGGTTGTGGCCGCTTTCCCATCGTCGTTCAACGGGATTCTTCAGGAGCCTGGCGATGTGGACATTTTCAAGTTCACTGCCAAAGCTGGTCAGGTCTTTGAAGTCGAGTGCTACGGTCGACGAATTCGTTCACCGATCGACCCTGTGATGAACCTCTACAAAGCTAATGGCGAAGGGATCACCGGAAACGATGACTCACGCGGACCTGATAGTTACTTCCGCTGGCAGATCCCGGCAGATGGTGATTATGCACTCAGAATTGCGGACCATTTGAATCGTGGTGGTGCCGAATTCACTTATCGCGTCGAGTTCCAGGAAGTGAAGCCGTCGCTGAATCTTGGAATTCCGCGAGTTGCACGTTACTCACAGTCGCGTCAGCAGATCTTCGTGCCTCGTGGTAATCGCTACGCAACGCTGATCTCAGCGGAGCGAATCAACTTCGGTGGCGAATTGACAATTGACGGTGTGCAGCTGCCGCCAGGAATCACGATGGTCGCTCCTCCGATGGCAGCGAACATGAATGTGATGCCAGTGGTTTTTGAGGCTGCTGCGGATGCTCCGTTGGCGGGTGCTCTTGTTGATTTCAAAATGAAGCCAACCGATGCTGCTTTGGCGGCCGTTAGCGGTCGGTTCCAGAACCGAGCGGATTTTGTGATCGCGGGCCCAGGACAGTCTCTCTATGTCTGGAAGGACGTTGATCGATTGCCAGTCGCTGTGACTGAAGAACTGCCATTCACCCTTGAGATCGTTCAGCCGAATGTTCCGATCGTGCGTAATGGCATGATGATGCTGAAGATCGTGGCCAAGAAGAAAGAAGGGTGGGACGAGAACATTCAGGTTCAGTTCCCGTACCGACCACCGGGGATCGGAGCGAACAGCGAGATCAGCATTCCTAAGGGGCAGACTGAAGGCTTGTATCAGATCAACGCTGACGCCAACGCAGCAATTGGCAAGTGGCCGATCTTTGCTCTGGGTTATGCGGACATCAATGGGGCTGCCTGGGGATCTACTCAGATGGCGACCATGGAAATTGCCGAACCATACGTGGGATTGACTGTTCAGCGATCCTCTGTTGAGCAGGGCAAGGAAACGGATGTTGTGGTTGAAGTTCAGGTTTTAAAGGAACTTAAGGTTCCCGCGGTGGTGACTTTGGTTGGTTTGCCTCACAAGGTGACCGCAGAGCCCTTGCAGATCACGGCTGAAACAAAAGAGCTTGTCTTCAAGGTTAAGACCGCACCCGATAGCCCTGAAGGAATTCACAAGAATGTGTTCTGTCAGGTAACAGTTCTTGAGAACAACGAGAACATCGTCCACGCTCGCGTGGGAGATTCGGAACTACGAATTGACAAGCCTCTTCCAATGCCAACGGCCGCTCCGATGCCTGCACCAATGCCGGCTGCGGTTGCTGCCGCCCCGGCTCCGATGCCAGCTCCTCCAGTGGAGAAGCGGTTAACACGTCTTGAAAAGTTGCGATTGGAATCTCAGAAAAAGGCAGGCGGCGCGCCAGCCGCTCCGTAAGAAGTCTTTCTTTGACGGTATCTCTTTTGCTTTCAGTCTCACCAGTATCACGGTGAGTAGTTTTCTCTTGTGAGTAAGTTTCATGATCAGATGGTCATCTTTTGCAGCGTTAGCAGCGATTTCTGTGCTGTCTCCTGCTGGGCTTCTGGCACAGGATCCTGCTCCGGCATCGATCAGTATCGCTCCCGCAGACATTCATCTTTCCGCAGCCCGTGATCAGCAGTCGCTTCTTGTTCAGGCAGTGTTGCCAAACGGATTGACGGTTGATGTCACAGAGCAGGCAACAATCGCGATTGAGAATGAAGGTTTTGTTCGTCGCGATGGGATGAAGTTTTTCCCAGTAGCCGACGGGGCAACAAAAGTCACCGTTAGTTACGGCGGGCATACCGTCGAGGTGCCTGTTACTGTGGCGAATTGCAAAGTGGATCCTCCGATCAGCTTCCGCCAGGACGTGATGCCTGTGTGGATGAAGACCAGTTGCAACAACGGAAGCTGCCACGGAGCCGCTCGCGGTAAAGACGGTTTTCGCCTGTCGCTCTTCGGCTTCGATCCAGAAGGCGACCATTACAGACTTACACGAGAAGTTCCTGGTCGACGCCTGAACCTGGCATTGCCTGGGGAAAGCCTGCTGATGGAAAAGTGTGACGGCAGTGTGCCTCATACCGGTGGCAAGCGATTTGAAAAGGGCAGTGAGCACTACAATACGGTTCTGCGTTGGTTGGAAGCAGGAGCACCGAATGATCCGGGGCCGGTACCTTCCGTAGTTTCTTTGGAACTCTATCCAAAGAATGCCGTAATGGATGGTGAAGGTGCGACTCAACGACTCACCGTGCGAGCGAAGTATTCAGACGGGACTGACCGTGACGTCACTACGCTCGCGTTCTTCAGCTCGAATAACGAAACCAGTGCCGAGATTGCTCAGACTGGGAATGTGACTGCTCATGCTCGGGGCGAAGCCTTCATCATGGCTCGCTTTGATACCCACACTGTCGGATCCCAGTTCATCGTTCTGCCAAAAGGCCTTCAGTACGAAGACCCGAAGACTGCGGAATTCAATTACATCGACACTCTGAATCACGCCAAGCTTCGAAAGTTGCGAATCATTCCATCAGAAGTTTGCAGCGATGAAGAATTCATGCGTCGAGTGTTTGTGGACATTACAGGAACGATGCCAACGGTTGAGGATCACGATCTGTTCGTAGCGGATACTGATCCGGCCAAGCGTGAAAAGCTGGTTGATCAGCTTTTGCAGCGTAAAGAGTTTGTTGATATTTGGGTTATGAAGTGGGCTGAATTGCTTCAGGTCCGCACGATCGCAAATCGAGTTGAAAAGAAGCCAATGCTGGCTTATTACAACTGGTTGAAGGAAAAGATCGCCAGCAATACACCCACCGACAAGATGGTTCAGGAGATTCTGGGGTCTCGTGGCGGTTCCTTCGCGAGTCCGGCCACGAACTACTACCAGACAGAAACTGAAACTCTGAAGACCGCAGAAAATGTTGCTCAGGTCTTCATGGGAATGCGAATCCAGTGTGCTCAGTGCCACAATCATCCGTTCGACCGATGGACGATGGATGACTACTACGGCTTCGCTGCGTTCTTCTCGCAGATTGGTCGTAAGCAGGGCGAAGATCCTCGCGAAACCATCATCTTCAATTCTGGTGGCGGCGAAGTTACTCACCTTGTCGGCGGTCGAGTAATGAAGCCCAAGTTCCTGGGCGGTGCTGAACCTGATTTGGTCGGCAAGGATCGTCGTGAAGTTCTGGCTCTATGGCTGGCTTCTTCGGAGAATCCTTACTTCGCCAAGAATCTCGCCAACATCGTGTGGTCTCACTTCTTTGGTCGCGGAATCATTAATGAAGTGGATGATGTTCGCATCAGTAATCCTGCGGTGAACCTGGAGTTGTTGGACGAACTGGGCAAGAAGTTCACCGAGTATAATTATGACTTCCGAAAGCTCGTGCGGGACATCTGTACGTCTCGCACTTATCAGCTTTCAACAAAGACCAATGAAACGAACGCGTCGGATCACCGCAACTTCGCACACTCCGAACTGCGTCGAATTCGTGCGGAAGTGATGCTGGACTGTATCAGCATCGTCACGACGACTCAGGACAAGTTCCCGGGGCTGCCAGTGGGTGCACGAGCTGTCCAGATTGCTGACGGAAACACAGCGACCTACTTCCTGACGACATTCGGTCGAGCGAAGCGGGAAACGGTTTGCTCATGCGAAGTCAAAATGGAGCCAAACCTTTCCCAGGCTCTGCATCTGATCAACGGGGACACGACCAACGCGAAGATTCAGCAGGGTGGGTTGATCCCTGTTCGTCTGAAGGAAGGCAAGGCTCCGGCGGATATCATTGCTGAACTGTACCTGCGATGTTTTTCTCGACGACCAACTGAGCAGGAACTAGCATCTCTGGTCGCTCTGGTGGCCGAGCAGCAAAACTCTCAGGAGTCTTTGGAAGATGTGTTCTGGTCAATGTTGAATTCTCGGGAGTTCCTGTTCAACCACTAGTTTTTACCAAATCCCCGTGATCATCAAAGGCGGAACAATGTTCCGCCTTTGTTTGCTGTCTTCGGGCCGGTTATAGGGATTGATCGCCCTGGTGAATCCCGCTTGCTCAGGATGGGTAAGAAATGTGGTGTGCGGGCTCTGTGAAGTCTTTTGTGGTGTGGCAGATTTTGCCGAAACTATGACACTGTCGTAATTCTGCGGCATTGATTTGGTGCATGGGAGTTTGAAACGATGAAGCGATTATCCTCATTGTCGGCTGGCATCACGTTGCTGGCTCTGCACTTTGCCTCCGGCACTGTTGTTGGTCAGGAGAAGATCAACTTCGAGGACCATGTTAAACCGATCCTGCGTGACAAATGCCTTTCCTGTCACAATACCAATAAGAAAAGTTCGGATCTGGACCTGTCCTCGTACTCTTCTCTGATGCAGGGCGGAGCGTCCGGAGCTTCGATTCAGCCGGGCGATTCGGGTGCTAGCTATATGTATAGCCTGATGTCGCATCAGAGCGAACCGTTCATGCCGCCGAACGCCGACAAGCTGCCCGATGAGACACTGGAGATTGTTCGCAAGTGGATCGAAGGCGGCGCTCCGGAAACAGCATCCAGCAAAGTGATGCTTCCAAAGAAGAATAACGCAGCGCTGACCGTTGATGTCTCCGCCGGGGCTCGCCCGGAAGGTCCTGCTCCGATGCCGGACGTTCTCAATCTGGAGCCAGTGGTTCACACCGCAGCAACGACGGCCGTGTCAGCGATTGCCACAAATCCATGGTCGAAGCTTGTGGCCGTTGCGGGGCAGAAGCAAGTGGTGCTCTACCACACGGAAACGCTCGAACAACTCGGTGTACTTCCTTTCCCGGAAGGTCGTCCGCGAGTTCTAAAGTTCAGCCGCAACGGTGGACTTTTGCTGGCGGGTGGTGGTCGAGGTGCTTCGAAGGGGCTCTGCGTTGTATGGGATATCCGCACGGGCGAACGCGTGATGACGGTCGGAGATGAACTCGACGAAGTTCTGGCTGCTGACATTAGTGCTGATCAGACTTTGGTTGCCCTCGGCGGTCCGCAAAAAGTTGTGCGTGTCTACAGCACTGCCACTGGTGAATTGGCTTACGAATGCAAGAAGCACACGGACTGGATTTATTCTCTTGAGTTCAGCCCGGATGGCGTGCTGCTCGGCACTGCCGACCGAAGCGGTGGACTGCTCGTTTGGGAAGCTCAGACAGGCCGTGAATACTTGACGCTTACCGGGCATACGGGAGCCGTCAATTCGGTTTCCTGGCGTATCGACGGAAACGTTTTGGCGTCAGCCAGCGAAGACACCACCGTTCGTTTGTGGGAGATGGAAAACGGCGGTCAGATCAAATCGTGGGCGGCTCATGCTGGCGGAGCATTCTCTGTGGAGTATTGCCGCGACGGACGTTTGGCGACATCTGGTCGCGATCGGATCGCCAAGCTTTGGGACGGTAACGGCGGAGCCCTGCTGAGCTTCGAAGCATTCAACGATCTTGCTCTTGAGGCCACTCATTGCGATGAAACCAACCGAGTTATCGCGGGCGACTACACCGGCGAAGTTCGAGTTTGGAACGCAGCGGACGGGGCTCGAATTGGTCAGTTGAGCACGAATCCTCCTACTCTCGAAGAACGCATCGCACAGGCTCCGGCTGTTGTTACGGCTGCGACAGAGAAAGTCACTGCGGCGACAGCAGTTCATCAAGGGGCTGTTGCAACTCAGACTGAGTTGAAAGCCAAGCTTGATGCTGCGAATGTTGCTTATGCAGCAAGCCAGAAGAAGCTGGAAGATCAGAAATCTCTGGTCGTTGCTGAAGAACAAAAGTTGGTCGCTGAGCAAGCGAAGGAAACGAATCTGCCAGTCACAATTGCTGCTTTGCAGAAAGCAATTCCGGAACTCAAAGCTGCGACAGAAAAGTCGGCTGCAGCCTCAGAAATGATGCAGGCTGACGAAGAATTGAAGAAGGTTGTCGAGCTGTTGAAGGCTCAGGTGGTCGCTCGAGAAACCGAACTCAAGACGACTGAAACCGACTTGGCGACAGCGAAGGCCAACGTGGTCAGTGTTGCTGCCAACATCGAAGTTCAGAAGAAGCAGGTCCCTGTTGATGAAGCTGCGATTGTCACGGCTAAGGGTGTGCTGGATGCAGTCACAGCCGCACACAACACTTCGATTCAGACAACCACGAGCATGGAACAGCTTGTCGCCGCAGCTCAGAAAGAACTGCAGCGAGCAAATGATTTGGTCCCACGTCTCCAGCATTACATTGCTCTGCGTGACGAACTGAATGCTCTTGATGCAGCAAAGAAGAAACGGGACGAAGTTCAGTTGACATCCCTGCAGGTTCAGGCCGCATTGCAGGAAAAACAGAATCTGATGGCGGCTGCACAGAAGACAATGCAGGACGCACAAGCTGTCGTGACATCCAGTGATCAGAAAATGAAAGATCTGACAGTGGCCATGACAACGATGGAGCAGCAGAAGGTTGCCAAGCAGGACGTGATGACCAAGACACAGACAGCTTCGCCAATGGTCAAGGCGGCATTGGAACAGGTCAAAGCCGCTCTGGCTGTCCTGCCAGACAACGCTGAGATCAAGGCGTCGGCCGATGGGCTCGCCGCTACTGTGGATCGTCAGGATAAGTCGATCGTAGCAATGACCGAAGAAATAGCCGTGATGGACAAGCAAATGACGGATTCTAAGGCGGATCTTGATGCAACTGCGAAAGTCAACA